>JBCCGE010000001.1:0-172569 GCA_039029455.1 Pseudomonadota bacterium
CGATGCTGAACGGTTGCTTGTTGCAGGCACACAGGCGCTGAAACAGGCGAATAAAAGAGCCGACAGAAACGCGACAGAAGTTTGCCTGTATCCAACGAATATAAAAGATATTAAATTCCACCACAGTACTCTGGTTTTGAGGCAACGGGCGCTTCGGACGTTTTATCCGGTTGCCGATAAACAACCATTCTGTAAAAAAAGTCGGACGGATTTTCGCGAATGCTATTGTTCGCGTCTGTAAGGCATCGTTGCCAGGCAACCTGAGTAAATTTCATGGTCAGTAAGTTTATGGCGAGCCAATACGCACTCCCACGCGGATTGTTTGGTCGGCTTGTGACGTCCTTTGTTTTAAATCGGTCCAACCGACTTTCAAACCGGTCGGTTCTGGACGCCATGAACATCAATGCTGAAGATAGTGTGCTTGAGGTGGGTTTTGGCGGTGCTGACCTCCTGGTCAGGATTGCACAGGAAAAAGCTCCGGCGCGTCTGGTCGGTGTTGAGAAATCCGCCGATATGATTAACAGGGGGCGCTCTCTGCTGGAGAAGAATGCGCCGGATCAGGATGCAGAGCTTTTGCTGGGAGAGATTGAGTCACTGCCGTTGACCGACGGTGAGTTTGATGTGATCTGTTCGGTAAACACAATATATTTCTGGAGTGATCTTGGCGTCTGTGCAAAAGAACTCAGACGTGTGGCCCGTCCCGGTGGTCAATTGGTCATCGGATACAGCACGGGTATCAAACTTGTTGAGTCCGGATATACCGAATACGGGTTTCGCTTTTATCGACGAAACGAAGTCGACACAGCGCTATGGGACGCTGGATGGCAGCTGAAGAGTTCGATTCAGATCGCCCGCCGCAATAAGGATTTGTTCATCGTATCGACATACGATAGAACCTGAATCGGATGGCATTTTCTGACAGCCAGTTTCAGGCACTGCCAAACGGTATTAGTCTTCATTTCCGTCAATCAGGGTCCGGACAAAGGCCGGTTCTGTTCATTCCCGGTTGGACAATGACGACGGAAGTGTTTGAGCGCCAACTTTCGTTTTTTGAGTCTTCGTCCCGATACCGATTCATAACCTATGATCCCCGATCCCATGGCCTGAGCTCAAGGGTGAATCACGGAAATCACTATGAGCAGCATGGCCGGGATTTAGCGGAGTTTATCGAGGCCCGAAATCTTTCGGATGTGATCCTGTGTGGCTGGTCTTTTGGAGTTCTGACCGTACTTTCTTATCTGGATCAGTATGGATTTGCAAGAACCGCAGGTCTGATAATGCTCGACGGTTCACCACGGGTTGTCGGTGAGTCCACCGATACCAGCTGGTGCACTTTCAGTAATCGTGATGAATCCGGGGAGCTTGAGTTGTTCACTATGGGAAAGTTGCGAGACCCCATCGCGACGGACCGGAAATTCGCTCGATGGATGCTTGAATCGAAACAGGATGCCGATGTATCGTGGCTCATGCGCATTACTCAGCAAACTCCGAACGAGACCGCAGCGCTTCTGAACGTTGCAGCGATATTTCTTGATTATCGAGATACTCTGGTTGAGGCAGGGGGGACGGTGCCGATCTGGTGTGTATCCAGGGCCTCTCGTGGTCGAACGGTTTCAGACTGGTGTCACCGGTATTTGCCCGAATCACGGCTAAGCGCCTTCGGCGAACATATGATGTTCTGGGAGCGTTCCGAACGGTTTAATAACGAACTTGTTGCGTTTCTATCGAGATGCCGCCAACGTTATGCAGGTGTCTGTGAGCAGTGAATAACATCACCAAAAACAATCGCAGTTTCTAAGATGATTGGCGGCGCTGGAAAAAAGGATCAGATGGCCAGTATTGTGTCCTGCCGGCAGCAGACGCAGGCGATCACTGTACAAGAGTATCGCGATCGGGTTGAGCGGGTATGCGAAAAGATGAGGATTTCAGGACATGATGCGCTTTATCTGGATGCAACGACCAGTCTGTACTACTTCACCGGTCTCAAATGTCACCCCAGTGAGCGACTGCATGGGGCGGTAATTCGTAGTGACGGAGATATTCACTACATCTGCCCGGCGTTTGAGAGAGAAAAAACAACTGACGCGATGATTTTGGAAGGGGGCTTTCTGGTATGGGAAGAACATGAAAACCCGGTAGATGAACTGGTTGCATACTTAAAAAGTGCCGACGGTAATTGTCAGTGCCGTCTTGCTGTAGACCCACAAACTCCATTTTTTACCATAAATCGATTGCAAACCGCATGCGGATGGCTAGACGTTTGCGATGGCGAAGAATTGATCGCGTCCTGTCGACGGATAAAGTCTGCACACGAAATAGCGCTTATGCAGGTGGCCAAGAACGCAACGTTATCCGTACACCAGGCTGTTGCCGGGATTCTGCACGAAGAAATTGATACCCGTGAGGTTCAGGCATTTCTGGATGAAGCACACATTGCCGCAGGCATGGACGGTCGTTCCACCTTCAGGATTGTGTTGTTTGGTGAGCCCACTGCCTACCCTCATGGTGTGTCATACCCGCAGAATCTGAAAGATGGAGATATGGTCTTGATCGATACCGGCGCTACGATGCACGGCTATCACTCGGACATTACCCGCAGCTATGTTTATGGCGAGCCTACTGCCCGGCAGAGAGAAATCTGGTCAATTGAACAGGAGGCCCAGGCCGCAGCATTTGACGCGGCCCAGATCGGTGCACCATGCTCGGCACCGGATGATGCCGCCAGGCGTGTGATTGAAGCGGCAGGTTTGGGACCTGACTATCAGACACCCGGATTACCTCATCGGACAGGTCATGGAATCGGCCTCGACGTCCATGAGCAACCATATATTGTCCGCAACAACAGCCTCGGGCTTGCGCCCGGGATGTGCTTTTCCATTGAGCCGATGATTTGCTGCTACGGTGAATTTGGTGTGCGTCTGGAAGATCACGTATACATGACAGCGGATGGACCGAAGTGGTTTACGCATCCCAGCAGGTCTATAGATCGTCCATTCTAGTTTACGTTTACAACTTTTGAATTGTGCGAATTGTGATTGCACAGACGGATGACATAGCCGCCTCCCAGTTGATTACTGAAGCCGGGAGGACACCAGAACCCTGTCGCAAAGTCGAATAGAAAAACTAAGGCGGAACATCTTCACTGCATTTCTTCCCTGCAAAATGTGCGTCACTCTTTTTGCTCTATGCTACCGCCTGAGACATTTGCTTCATTACTTATGGACTCTTCGACATCGGGGGCAACCGTATTTTCTTCCATATCGGGTAAAGGTGTGGGCTCGGGCGGGACATACTCTACGGGATCTTCCGCGACAACTGCTGAAACCTCAACATCACTGGCTCCCGCGAAGGTGGATGTATCTGCTCCGGCGAGATTTGTCGAATGTGTCCCGGATGCCGAAACAGCGTTGTCAGGATAGACAGAAAAGTCTCCCAATTCCAGATCGGTTTTTGACAGCAGTGCAAAGCACACAATGATGACCGCAAGAACGAAACAAAGAAGCCCTGGTGCGGTTGCCTTTACCATCAGATTGCCCTGGTCCTGAACCTTGCCCTCCAGTCGAAATGCACCTTCGGCACCCATGACAAAAAGTGCAAAGCCAATAGCGACCAGCGCGAAGGCGACACTCAACGCGACTACTGTAATGGTGTGTCGGTTTTGCGCTGCACGAAGCATCAACTCAGTGTTGATCACGCGATTCAGCAAAATGTGTCCATTGGCATTCGCCAGAGGGGCAGATTCCATTGCAATGGATGTCGCAGTGACCTGATCAGACACCAGAGGTCGGCCAATTACATCTGTTGATTCTCCGGTAATCCACCAGGCCGCAACCATGTTCGCCATAAATACCACAACGGCCAGAATCAGCGAAAGTCCGCTGGCCTTTTCAACCAGAGTCTTTGTTGGTGTCTTTTCGTTGGGGTCTGTGTTCATCACTGCTTTGGTGTTTGTTGATCGTTCTTGCGGTAATGATGCCAATACTGACGCTTCAATACAAATGAGTTACTGCAATTCGTGAATATTACCTCGGTGCTTTTCTTCACTCGTGAAATGATATAAGACCACAGTATGACATCGAAGTATTTGAGCATTGAGCAGGGGTATTCGACCCGGACGTATCTTGCCAGTGGACAGCGCGTCAGAGTGATCAATTCAAATGGTGGCCAGGTTGTAGACACCTGGGCCTTTCAGGCTGATGATCTTTCTGAGCATCTGTCCATGGCACACAGTCGTACGGCGCTCTATCGCCTGTGGTTTCAGCCCGGGGATATTCTGGTCTCTAGTCGGTTTCGGCAAATAATCAGAATTGTGGCTGACACCTCTCCCGGTAAGCACGACACTCTTCACGCAGCATGCAGTGAAGGCAGCTATGGATTTTTTGGCCATGGCAAGAATCATCGTAATTGTCAGGATAACCTGCTGCAGGAGTTAAGCCTGTTGGACTATCGACCGGACAACATTCCGGATCCCTGGAATCTGTTTGAGCATGCTCTGATCGATGAGCACATGTCGCTTTATGATGTGCCGGCAACGGCAAAATGCGGTGATTTCGTTGAACTTGAGGCGCTGCAAAATCTGTGGCTGATCTGTTCGGCCTGTCCGTCTACGGTTGGAAAGATCAGCGGCGATTGCCCGAGTGGTGCAACTATTGAGGTACTATCCTGAATCAGGTTTGACCTCTGCAGTATCTGATTCGAGTGCGGTCCCGTTAGCGATGCGAAAAACTGCCTTTTACTATGACGAAAAATGCTTTTGGCACGGGGGCGGAAATTACGCCATGCTGGCGCCGGTCGGCGGGCTGGTGCAGCCTTTTGTCTCTGGAGGTTTGCCCGAGGCACCCGAAACCAAGCGACGTATCAAAAACCTTGTTGAAGTGACCGGGCTTGCAGCTGATCTCCATCTTCGCGGAGCAAACCCGGCGAGCCGGGACGATTTGTTAAGAGTGCATCCGGATCATTATCTGGACGAATTCAAGGCTTTGTCTGACCAGGGAGGCGGCGAACTTGGACTGCGCACACCTTTCGGGCCCGGCGGGTATGGCATTGCCTGCCAGTCTGCCGGTTTAGTCGTTTCTGCGGTTGCTGATGTGGCCCTGGGTCATTGCGACAACGCTTATGCACTGTGCCGCCCGCCAGGGCACCACTGCTTGCCGGATTGGCCAAATGGATTCTGTCTGCTCTCCAACATCGCCATTGCGATTGAGTCAGCAATTTCGCGAAAAGTCGTCGAACGGGTTGCGGTTGTCGACTGGGATGTTCACCATGGCAATGGAACTGAACATATCTTCTACCATCGTGATGACGTTCTGACTGTTTCTATTCATCAGGAGCGTTGCTATCCGCAAGACACCGGATTTCTCGAAGCCCAGGGTGAATCCCGGGGTGACGGCTGCAATATGAACATTCCGCTGCCACCGGGCGGTGGGCACCGTGTCTATATTGAGGCAATGGAGAGACTGATTTTACCGAGACTGCGTGCATTTCAACCCGATATGGTGATTGTGGCCTGCGGTTTTGACGCATGTAGTTTTGATCCGTTGTCGAGAATGATGTGCACAGCGGAAACATTTGCCGAAATGACCCGAAGCCTGATGGATATCGCAGAGGGAAAACTCGTCATGGCTCACGAAGGTGGATACTCCGAGCTTTATGTTCCATTTTGTGCTCACGCTGTTCTGGAGGTCATGTCAGGATCCGCCATCCATGCCGAAGACCCGTTGCGAGACCGAATAATGGGTCAACAGCCTTCCGACAGAGTCAATCGCTTTCATTCAGAATTGATCACCGAAATGGTGGACTTTCACCTTTGAAAGCGTTCCGTGATCTGACTCCGTCTGGTCCAGGCAAGTTCGGAAAAGTCAGCCCCCGTATTTTGCGTGAAGACCGCGCAAAACCCGGGATCGTTAGCTCAACAAACATTCATGTATTGAGATGGTTCTTGTCATTGGTGCTTTTTTAGGATTCCTTGCAGTTGCAATGGGAGCCTATTCCGAACATGGATTGATCGGGTCGATCTCTCAGGAGCAGTTGCTTTCGATCAGAACAGCAATCAGATACCAGCAAATTCACTCGCTTGTCATCGTAGCGATAGGCTTGGTCATTGCAACATCTTCACCTGTTGCTAAAACGAAAGGACTTGCGGCCTGTGGGGTGCTGTTTATCACTGGGACGGTCGTTTTTTCGTTCAGCATTTTCGTTTCCGTGCTTATGAATGCGCCAGGAATCGCAATACTTACACCCGTTGGCGGGATCATTATTATGTTCGCATGGCTCTCGTTGTTTGTATTCGGTTTAAGGGTATGGCGAGGGTGAAAGCAATGAGAAAGGGAAACGTATGTTTTTGACGCGCCTGTCATGCGCGTTGCTATAGATTGAAACCCATTAATAGTTTACGGCGATCTTGTAAGGCCAAGAACGCCATTTAATGATGAGAAAGCACTGGAAAAAAATTATGGGCGCTCTGGCAGTTGCGGTGTTGGCGGTTTTTGCACTATGGGGACCGATCGTGAGCAGTAACGTCGAAAAGCCGCAGTACAGAGTTGTTGAGTCGCACGGGGAAATCGAAATCAGACAATACTCTCCGCAGGTTGTTGCTGAAGTCGTGACCACCGGCGAAAGAAGCGAGGCCATTGGAAAAGGATTCAGATTACTTGCCGACTTTATTTTTGGAAACAATACGGCGTCGGGCGAAATTGCGATGACAGCTCCGGTCACCCAGGAGGCCGGTCAGAAAATAGACATGACCGCACCGGTCACCCAGGAGGCCAAAGGTGACGAATGGATAGTTCGGTTTATGATGCCCTCAGAGTACACAATCGATACATTGCCTCGTCCCAATAATTCACGAGTCGCTATTCGCGAGACACAACCGAAAACTTTTGCGGCGATACGGTTCACAGGTAACGCGACAGAAGATCGAATTGAGGCTCATGAAACCGAGCTTGAGGAATTTCTGCTGAACAAGGGATACAAAGCAAAACAGTCAGCCAGCTATGCATTCTACAATCCACCCTGGACGCTGCCTTTTCTAAAACGCAATGAAGTTCTGATAGAGCTCTGAATGATTTTCAGAGTCTGGCTTCGGCTGGGTTGAAGGGAATCATCCACTGCACCAGAGAACGGTTCCATAGAAACTCCACAATCTGATGGCATATGGATTCGTATCGAATAAGTGCAGGATGCAAAAAATGTGGCCATCGATTGATGTGTTCAACAAAGTCCCGGGTGTCGTCTCGCGCCAGGAGTCTGGACAAGACTTTAGTCTCTTTAAGTTGGTTCAGATAGCCCTTAGGTACGATGGACATTGATTCGTAGGCGGCGGTGATGTAATCCAGATACTCCCTGGTCGGAAGCAGGCCTTTCTGGGGCCGGCGAGCGCGATAATAGTAGAATGTCGTGCCGTTAAATGACGAGACGACTTTGTCGTGAACTCTGAGGAAGGGAACGCCCTCGAAGAAATCCATTCGACGGGCATCACTCTCAAGGATCAGATACATTTTTCCGTACACAGCACTGTTTTCAGCGGGATCAGCAGATGCGTATCCGTGGTCTTTGTAGAACCCGGGTTGACTGAAATTCAGCTCCGCCTCTTCAAGCACAAAATCATGATTACCAAAGACTCTAATTCGGCGTTTCTGCAAAACCTCCGCTGAAAGATTCGCACCGAAAGCAAAGTAGTGAATTTTCCGATCCGGCTGCGGCGAAAAGAGTCGACACAGGTGAGAGATCTCAAAAAAGAACTTCCAGAGAATAATTCGCAACACGATTCGATGAAACTTTCTGATTGTAGGCAGTTGAATCTATTTCCTGTTATTGACCCGTGACATAGATCACATCCATGACGCTTTTAAAGTGTTAGGTTTACCCTGGTTAATTCGATGGTTAAAAAGAAAATGACTGGAAATACAGGCGCAAGACTACAGGAAATTCAGGGAATAGGGCCAAAAATCTCAGCGGAGTTTGAGGCTCAGGGTGTTCGCACTGTTCTGGATTTTCTGGTCAAACCGCTCGATTTCTACGCTCGCATCGTCGATCACCTCGCGTCCCGGGATCAGGTGCAGAGCTGGCAGCGAATGGCGCGCTTTCTGCAGCTGACCGGAGTTGATGGGCAAATTGCCGAAGCTCTTGTGAAAGCCCGTATTCACACAATGGAACAACTTGGGAACAAATCTGCTACCGACCTCAGGAAAATATTTCGGGTGGCGAAAAAATCCGGAATGATTCCTCAAGTCCCTGATGTCGACGGACTTGCGATAATTCTCCGAGACGCCAACCGTATGGCGTATTCCAGAAGTATTCTTGGGCGTTTGATGACCGATGAGAACCGGCCTGTTGAAGGCTGTGCTGTTCGACATGGTCGAACCAAGACGATCACGAATTCATCGGGGTTTTTCAAAATCGACTTCATTCGCGATGATTCAAGAGCGCTGACGATTGTATTGCCCGATGGCCAAATACACAGAATCGAAACAGCCGGGCTTCTCTCGTTCCCGGAAGATACTGAATTCGAAACGATACATCTGACCGCCTCAACAAAACACAACCCACCAAATCTGGACGAGTTCAATGGTGATCAACTGCCGATACGCCAAAATCAGGAATTTGTAATTCGGCATGAATCCGTGAGCGAATTGAGAGAGAACGACATCTTGATGGTGAGATCGTTCTACAAGTCGTCACCACATGTAAAACTGCAGTCGGTGTTCACTGCGTTTGAAAACGGCGTATTCATTGCCCGAACCTACAAGTTTCCATTGAGCAAGACCCATGAGCCCCTGCAGACGCGAGCACGCTACAGATACCTGAACGGTCGATTTACAGCTGTCGGCTCGTCTTTGCAAACCAAAATCGGACAGATTCGGGTGCGCCAGCTGAGGCCGTTGAAGATACCTAAAAAGGTAACCGGGAAAGCCCTTGAACGACTACTCAGACAGAGAATCAAGGAGGTGTTGAAATGAAGATGTATCGGTTCGACAGCACAGGTGGATGCGCGCGATGTGACAATATGGACGGGTACTACGACGAGAAACCCGAACGGCCCCATCCGTTTTGTGACTGCGAGATATATGCTGACAATCTTGAATCGGATTGTTACAGCCTGAGAATTGATCCACATGGGGCAGTGACAGTTTCTGATCTCGACGCAAGTTCAGGTTCAGCCATTGCCGAGTATGAGTTTGAGTTTACCTTCGATGTAATCTGCCACCATACCCAAATGGAACACACGGAGTCATACACATATCGACGAGTTGAGGAAATCCCCGAAGACGATTTTGATTCAATGGTTGCCGCATGGACGGCATTGATTGATGATCTGGCGGTGGAATTTTCCGCTCAGTTTAGAATGCACGCAGAAATCAGAGCACACGAACTCTGCGAATGCGACGATCACGACTCGTCTGGCTCCGGTGGTTCTCTCGTATGAGTTTGTGCTCCCTGTTTTGAATTTTCTTGTCGGGATGAAAACTGAGCACTATTTTCGGGTAGCAAGATACACACCTGTGGCTGCGATGAAGATACCAGGCCATGCTGAAAGTGGAATAATTTCATCAATTAGTACCCAGGCAATACAGGCCGCCACCGGAGGTACGAGAAAAAACAGAGCCGACACCCGACTGACTTCACCTGCGCGGATCATCGCGAGCAGCAGTCCAACGGCGATGACAGAGTTTCCGATTACCAGGTAGGCTATCGCGGCTCCGAATTGCCACGTCCATTGAACCCCGCTCAGAAAGTTCAGGGATCCCTCCGGAGCTTCGAACATTACCGCAAATGGAAGTACGCCGATCAGTCCTGCAATATAGCCCACAGCATTTGTTACTACCGGGTGATGTGATAGGCCGAATCGCTTTTCCCATAGCGAAGCTATGGTAATTCCCGAAAGTGCCAGCGTCGCGGCTACAAACCCTATCACGGTGGGCGGTTCGATACTGGATCGGGTCAGAATCACGATACCGGCCCCCAGAAGACCGAGAAGGAGCCCGGTCCACTGACGCCACCCGACCGTTTCCCCGGCCCATTTTGGTGCTGTAATTCCAACAAGAATTGGCTGGAAAGACATCAGCAGGGCCAGCGTACCGGCACCCACTCCACTTGAGAATGCGACGTAGCTGAAGCCGAAATACACGGCCTGCATTAGAAATCCAACAATAGCCAGGTTGATCCACTCAGCAGGTGTGCGAGGCAGGGATGGCTTAAAAATAAGCAGTGCTAAAAGAGCGATCAAAACAACCAACCCAAAGCGGATTACCAACAGGGTCATAGGTCCAGAGTACTGCAGTCCGACCTTTGCGGTGGCATAACCGCCTGACCAGAGGACAAGGAACAGAACCGGAGTGATCTTTAGCCAGTGTATTGTGTTGGCTGCTTTTGGCATGGGGTTGTTGTGCTTTTTTGGCAGTAAGGCCAGATCGGGATTATATGGAACAAACAGATTGGTAGGCTTTAAAACCACGGGATGTCCTGCTTAACCCGGCAGATGTTCAGTCCAGTGAGTTGATCTGATCCCTGGTTTCGATGAGAACTGATTTCGAAATGGAATCAGGTTGCACTGACGTATGCTTTACATTGACACGATGATCTCCGGCCCAAGTCAGAATAGTTCAGAAGTATCCAAAAATCTTGATACCTGTTGTCAAAGTGAACCACAAATAGAGGCTGCATAGGATGAGACCGATACCCCAGGTCCATATCCACAGTTGTTTTCCTCTGCGCCCGAAAAAGAAAAACACAATACCGATCATCATGCTGATTACTGCGGTAAACAGCAACATATCATTGCTGGCGTTTATGGCCAGAATTTCAGGAGGAATTTCTCCGTCTTTGTAGCGCATAATAAGTTTCGTCTATTTTTTTAACTAAAAAGAGTCTGGGTTCTATTTTTAAAAGCGTATCTGTGGTTCTCATCTGTTGTTAGAACCAACGGCGCGATGACTTCAATCTCGCAAGTGGAACACCTTGATGATCTGGTGTTGCGTTGCAGTCATAATACAAGCGGCCGATGAGATGAAAAGTTGGTAATTTGCTACCCGAAGTGATTATTTATATGATGAAAGGAGAAATCACTATAAATCATTAGTTTTGTCAGTTGATCTGCCACCCAAAATAGGTCAGTCCGAGCGGACCCAGCTCGATTTTTACCACAGCCCCATTCAGTTCCGAAACGACAGTTGGCATCGGCTCGCTGAATACGTTACCAGACTTCGCAATCGGCAGAAAAGAAACGAAGGGTATGGTGAGCTCCATGCCAAGACCCGAAGCCTTATAGAGACGATTTCTCTCCTTGAAGGTTATTTTGCGTTCCCGTCCAAAGATGACCTTGCGCATATTGCAGCCCTCTTCGAAAAATCAGAATTTGGCACTCTTCGCAAATTTGTTGAAACCATTCTGCGATCACTGGCCAACGACAGCTACCGACACAGGAGTCTCTATAAGCATCAAACTCTGGATTCTGATGATGAAGAAGACAGCGTGCGTATTGAGGCTGATGCAGACTTCGTCGATGAGCAGTACAAACCCTATTTCGAGGTTCTTTTCGTTGATAAGAATGCAAAAAACGAAGACAAAACCATTCGTCGGGGATTCGAGAAGCTGGTGCGATCAACGGACGATTTTTACTACGACATTATCGGTGTACCGAGCTTCGAAGACGCATTAATTGCGGTGTTGTTTAACTACAACATCCAGGCGGTTGTAATTCGCTATGAATTTCCGCTGAGATCAAAGAATCATCTGAAAATTCTTCAACGCTATATTCGGTCAATCACAGACGTTGAATACGATGAAATGCCTGATACAGGGCACGGTCCTCTTCTGGGTGCGCTGATATCGGAACTGCGGCCGGAACTTGATTTGTATTTGGTTACCGATGAGTCTGTTGAAGCTATTGCGGGAAGCGCACACAAAACATTTCGCAGAATATTTTATCGTCATGATGATTATCTGGAACTTCACCTGAATCTGCTTCGAGGCATTCAACAGCGTTTTCAGACTCCGTTCTTTCACGCGCTAAGGTCCTACAGCAAGCGTCCGACCGGTGTGTTTCACGCGATGCCGATTTCAAGGGGAAAGTCAGTTGTTAATTCCCACTGGATCAGGGATATGGCGGAGTTTTACGGAACGAATATTTTTCTGGCGGAATCGTCGGCGACATCAGGTGGACTGGATTCGTTGCTGCAACCACACGGCCCCATCAAGCGTGCGCAGGAGCTGGCGGCACGGGCATTTGGCGCCCGGCAAACGTTTTTTGTGACCAACGGAACGTCAACCGCCAACAAAATTGTCGTTCAGGCACTGGTGAGACCGCGTGATGTTGTTTTGATTGATCGCGATTGTCACAAGTCGCATCACTATGGAATGGTTTTGGCCGGTGCCCATGTTTCCTATCTCGATTCCTACCCTTTGCATGAGTTTTCGATGTACGGAGCCGTGCCTATCCGTGAAATCAAAAAAAGACTGTTAACGTATCGTGATGAGGGCAGGCTTGATCAGGTGCGGATGATACTGCTGACCAATTGTACGTTTGACGGTGTGGTTTACAATGTTGAGAGGGTTATGGAGGAGTGTCTGGCGATCAAGCCGGATCTGATTTTTCTATGGGATGAAGCCTGGTTTGCGTTTGCAGCATTCACACCAACCTACCGCCAGCGCACTGCCATGGCATCGGCGAAGAAGCTGCGCAATCGATTCAGAAGTGACGAGTTTCGCCAGAGGTTTGACGCGCAACAGCAGGAGCTGGACGGTGACAACAGCATAGAGACTCTGCTGAATACTCGACTCATTCCCGATCCGGATAAGGTCAGAGTTCGTGTTTACTCGACACAGTCTACCCATAAATCACTGACCGCCCTCAGGCAGGGGTCGATGATTCATATCTATGATCAGAACTTCAAGCAGGAGGTGGCTGAACCGTTCAATGACGCGTTCATGACTCATACGTCGACATCACCCAATTATCAGATTCTGGCCTCGCTCGACCTTGGGCGTCGTCAGGCTGAACTCGAGGGATATGAAATGGTTCAGAACCAGATTGAGCTGGCGATGTCCATTCGAGAGCAGATTGCCCGCAATCCGAAACTGCGAAAGTACTTTCGGTTCCTGGTCGCCCGGGATCTGGTGCCGGAAGAGTTTCGCGAATCCAGGATCGAAGCTTATTTTGACGCCGATACAGGCTGGGCAAATGACCACATGGAACAGGCCTGGGAGACCGATGAATTTGTGGTCGACCCGACACGTCTGACGCTTTACATCGGCAACACTGGCGTAGACGGAGATACATTTAAGTCGGAATACCTTATGGATCGCCACGGAATCCAGATAAACAAGACTTCGCGCAATACGGTTTTGTTTATGACCAACATCGGCACTACCAGGAGTTCGGTTGCCTTTCTCATCGACGTGCTCTCAAAAATCGCTGCTGAACTCGATACCGATCAGGAGGATTTCAGTCGTTCCGAGCGTCGATTGTTTGAACGCAGAGTTACTTCACTGACACAGGAATTACCGCCCCTGCCGGATTTCAGCGAATTTCACGATGCCTTTCTGGCAGATCGAAACGGCAGTCGTATCGATGGCGACCTCAGGAAGGCATTTTTCCTAAGCTATGACGAGAACAATTACGACTATGTCGATATTTCCAACGGTGACGTGGAAAAGGAGATTATGGGTGGGGAGGAGTTTGTGTCTGCAGGATTCATCATCCCCTATCCCCCAGGGTTTCCGATTCTGGTGCCGGGTCAGGTCGTCAGTACCGACATACTCCAATACATGCGCAAACTGGATGTCAAAGAAATACACGGTTATGAGCCGGAACTTGGACTGGCAGTCTTTACACGCGACGCACTCGATCGAGTGGCCGCGGAGAATCGATCCTCGTGAATATCCGAGAGACAATTATGGCGGGTATGTGCGCTATCGCCCGCGTACTCAGGAAATGTGTTTCCGCACTTTCAAGCCCCGAATCCGCTGATGGCTCAGATGAGTTGCCAGCTGCAGTACCGAAAAGTGCAGATTCGAAAACACCGATTCACGAAAAAAATCGTTCAAAGATGAATGAGAACACCGCAATGAAACCGCTCAAAAATATTTCAGAGATTCGCCGATATTTTCACCGCAACGAGACACCGGTCTACTTTATCAGCGCTACAAACTTTAATTTGCTGGGTATCAGTGAATGGGTAAGAAATTTTCGCTACATCAATTATCTGGACTGTTTTGACGGTCGTCATCCGATGGTGCGGATTCCATCCGAGCAGCCTCACAGAGAGTTTTCAGGGATCGAAGACATCAACAACTATATGCTTCAGCACAAAGAGGTTGTCGACTATGTGAATTATCGAGGCCCCGGTGGCAAAGCTGTTTTTCTGATGTTTGATCAGGAGACCGAAAAACTGTGTAAAGAGCTCGATCTGGACGTCTGGTTCCCCTCCGCCGAGCTGCGGCAAAAGATGGATAACAAGATAGAAACCGTTCGAATTGGAAATCGTGCTGGCGTTCCCAGTGTGCCGAATGTGCTCGCGAAAGTTGAGAGCTGGGAACACTTCAAGGAGCTGACTAAGGAACTCGGCTCGGACACGGTTGTACAAACTGCCTTTGGAGATTCCGGAAAAACAACTTACTTCGTCTCTTCAGAGCAGGATTGGGAAAAGCACGGGCCCGACATTGTTGCTGAGGAAGAGGTCAAAATCATGAAGCGGATCAATTGCCGGGGGTCTGCCATTGAAGCCTGTGCGACGAAATGCGGCACCATTGTCGGTCCGTTGATGACCGAACTCGTCGGGTTCGGTGAACTGACACCCTATAAAGGCGGTTGGTGCGGTAATGAAATTTTCGCTGATTCATTCACTCCGGAGATCAGGGAGAAGGCGAAAAAATATACGCGTGACTTTGGCGAGGCGCTGAGGGAAGAGGGGTATCGGGGATACTTTGAGCTGGATTTCCTGATCGATCTCGACAATAACGAGCTGTATCTGGGGGAACTGAATCCCAGAGTTACCGGCGCCAGTTCAATGACCAATCACGCCGCTTTTGCACATGCAGATGCACCACTTTTTCTATTCCACCTGCTGGAATTCTCGGACGTACCGTTTGACATCGATATCGACGAACTCAATGAACGCTGGGCGGATCCCGATAATATTGACAGCTGGAGTCAGCTCGTCATAAAGCACGTCGATCAAAACGTGGATTACATTACCGAGGCGCCCGAGTCCGGTATCTGGAAACTGCAGGACGATGGTTCGGTCCAGTATGTCCGATTTGACTATCACCGCAGAGCCGTTGAGGATGAGGCACATGGCTTTTATCTTCGCATCAGCGGTAAGGGCGACTATAGATACAAAGGTGCGGATCTGGGGATACTGATTACCCGAGGGCGATTAATGACCACAGATTTCGAGTTAAATGACCGGGCCAAAAAGTGGATTGATGGAATTGTTGGGCAGTATCAGGGCGTTTCGTTAGAGGATGCGGAGAATCCGGCCAAACCTTCAGTATCCCTAAGTGAGGACGCATTCAAGATTCTCTAACAGCAATCCCCTTGGATGATTCGCATTCAAAGCTGTTCTGCGCGATAGACGAACCGCTTCCGGACACGAAGTGGGCGGATTTTTTTCGCACCCACTGGGGCGCATACCGCAAGTGGTTTTTATCGGGTGGAGATGCGGCGCGTCCCAGTTATCTGCGGTCACATCAGGCTTTGAGTCGATACATGCCAGAGCTGATGCCGACGTATGAGCGGCTGGTCGATCTTGCAGGTGGCAGCGATACGGCGGCGCGATTTCTGTCTCTTTACCAACCGCCCGCCTATTTGTCGGGATGCACTCAGGCTGTGTGGACGGGTGATGAACCTGTGCTGGTCAGAAACTATGACTATAGCGCGGAGCGAACTGAGGGAGTCTTGCTTAAAACCCGTTGGAACGGACAGGCGGTGATAGGCATGTCAGACGCGACCTGGGGAATCCTGGATGGAATGAATGAGTCGGGTCTGGCAGTCTCGCTGGCTTTCGGTGGGCGCGTTGAGGTCGGCGAGGGTTTCGGTATTCCGCTGATTCTCAGATACATACTGGAATTTGGCCGGGATACGCAGGACGCAATCGAAGTTCTAAGGCGTGTACCTACCCATATGTCCTATAACGTGACCATTGTCGACCGAGAGCAGAGATTTGCGACCGTGTATGTCACTCCGGACCGTCCCTGCGTTGTTCGCCAGGTCCCGGTGGCGACCAATCATCAGGGACGGATAGAGTGGCCGCGCCATGCCTGGGCGACAGCAACGCTCGAACGCGAAACCGAGGCCAATCGAATTCTGTCAAACATTGACCAGACGGATCTGGGATTGATTGACGGGTTTTTGCGACCACCCATCTACAACCGCGCACACCACAGGGGATTCGGCACCCTCTACACCGCGGTTTATCGACCCGTCAGCAGATCAATCGCCTATTGCTGGCCCGGACACCAGTGGGTTCAGGGTTTTGATCACTTCACGGAGTTAACTGAAGTCATACAGTATCCCGGCGGATAAACGCCCAGAGATTTGCCCGGATGTCTCGCGAGACCCGTTTTATGAAGTATCTGGCTTAGTGATCGAGATCGGCATCAAAGCCTGCGGAGCCGACAACTTCGAGATCGTTTCGTGTCCACCAGTACCAAAAACCCTGCTGCCGCAACCAGTCACTGACCCGATCCAGATTTTGCCATTCTCTCCCTGATCCGCGTGCGTTATAGATTCGATACAACTGTCCGTCGAGATAGACGGCGATCGCCCACGAATACGGGTGACGCTCCTGATCACCGTATCCGCCACTCTGATGCGTTCGCTGCACGCGAAACACGACTGCGTACTCACCCAGTCTCGCGGCTTTCCGTAAAGGCGCGAGATCAGACTGCGTCAAAGAGCCGACAATGCCAAGATTGACATCTTGATTCATACTGTTGACATATTCTGAATGCGAGCCTACATTATGGGTCATAGTGTAGGTGAACACAATGCAACCACAAATACCCCGGAGCAATTCCGGGTCAGAACATTTTCATTTGATTCCCGATTCGTCAAATTTTCTGCACAAAACCGCTTGTGAGCAGGTCGATGCGCTGCGGTCCGGGGAGATCTCGGCCATTGAATTGCTGGAACAAACGATCGTCCATGCGGAGAAACTGTCACCGCTGATTAACCCGATTGCGCTGACACTTTACGATCGCGCACGTGAGGCGGCTATCAGGGCAGACAAACTGCTCAAACGCGGGAAAGGCGGGCCACTTTGTGGTTTGCCGATTACGGTGAAAGACTCCCAGTGGCTGGCGGGCTATCCCTGCGCTAACGGCTCGCTCTCGTTAAAGGATTTCGTGCCCGATCAGACCTGTGCAGCGATCACCCGACTGGAAAACGCGGGCGCGGTACTGTTTGCGAAAACGACCTGTCCGGAGTTTTGCGTCAGTGGAACGAATAATTCTCCACTATATGGCGCTACATTGAATCCATGGAATCTGAGCAAAACACCGGGAGGATCATCGGGTGGGGCAGCAGCGTCGGTTGCCGCAGGAATCGGCAGCCTGTCACTCGGTGGAGACGGTGGCGGCTCTATTCGGATTCCCGCCGCCTTTTGCGGCATTGTAGGGTTTAAACCGAGTCACGGTCGAGTGCAAAAGTCGCCCGGATTTCCGACATGGGAATCCCTCGTGTCCTATGGACCGATGAGCCGATCCGTATCAGATGCGAAGTTAATGTTTGATGTGCTCGCGGACCCACCGTCCGAAGTCCATGAACAAAATATCTTTTCTGCTTCCCAATCCCGAATCGTGGTTTCAGAAGATCTCGGATTTGCGCCAGTGGACAGTGATGTCAGAGATGTCTTCAGAGCAGCCGTTGAAAAAATTTCGGGCGGTGGAATCACAACGGTTTACGATAGCCCTGGTCTTGGAACTTCTGTGGTGACCTGGGCCACGGTGGCGACGGCGGACATGTGGAAGTACAAGTCCGGATCACTGTCTCCCGACAATGCTGAATCTTCATTGCTGGGAGTTTATGCAAAGGAATTCATCAAGTTTGGCGCGCGTTTCAATACGCAGGATATTGAGGACGCACGTGCCAATCGGACCGAGATATTTGAAGCCTATCAAGCACTGTTCAAGCGCAACCGCGCAAGGATTTTAATTACACCGACTCTTGGACGGGAAGCGTTTCATCATACTTTGCCGTTTCCACAAATTATTGAGGAAACACCCATAACCTATCCCTGGCTGGACTGGGCTGGTTTTCTGTATGACGCCAATCTGGTCGGAATGCCGGCGTGTACCATTCCAATGGGTCTGGGCGATCAAAACCTTCCCCTTGGGTTGCAAGTGATGGGATTGCCAGGGGATGACGAGTTCGTGCTTCAGGTATCTGCAGCTATCGAGTCGCTTCTCGGATGGGCGCATTCGCCGGAACCGTTCGCTGACCGTTCCGGGCAAAGGGAATAATCCCCACTGTATGCCGGACTAAAGTACTTATAACGGCACAGCGACAACGGCGAGAAAATCCCCGACGTTGATCAGGCCCGGAAAGTGTTTACCGGTAACAATGCCGTCGATTTTCGAAAAATATTCTGTCGGAGCCGTGCCGGTTCGCTCCACATCATGGACGCGAGCGACGAGATCGCCGGCCTTGACAGGATCGCCCAGGTCGACGCAGTGCTCGATCATTCCGCTGGAGTCGCTGAAAACGTAACAATCCCCATCCGGCATGTCCAGATTCTTCGTATCTGATATCTCGGGTTCACCGGGCATGATGCCGGCGTGGCGCAGAACATTTCGTACGCCTTTCTTGGCAATTCCAACAGTGTATGCGGTTGAAGTGCCGCCACCGCTGAGTTCGGTACTGATAAATACTTTGCCCATTTTCTCCGCTGCAGTGTCGTACATGGTGGCGGCGTCGATTTCCAGAAGTTTCAGAGAATAGGGTGCGTTGAATGCCTGCATTGCCGCCATGCAGCGAGCTTGTTGATCCTCATCTTCCAGTACATGGATAGCGCAGAACGGGATGAAATCCAGCGTCTTTCCACCTGAGTGGAAATCGATCACATAGTCCGCCAGCGGCAGTAAAGTGCGCTGAAAGTAATCGGCAATTTTTTCTGTAAGGGTGCCTGAGGGATTTCCCGGAAAAGCGCGGTTCATGTTGCCGCCGTCGATGGGTGAGGTTCGCTTACCGGCTCGAAACGCCGGATAGTTCATCCCCGGTACAATGATGACTCGTCCCGAAATTGAGCTCACGTCGATGGTTTGTGTCAGGTCCCATAAGGCAATTGGACCCTCATACTCATCGCCATGATTCGCACCGGTAAACAGCGCAGTGGCGCCCTCACCGTTCTTGGCCACCGTAATTGGAATCATGATGGATCCCCAGGCTGAGGCATCGTGTGAAAACGGCAGTGAAAGGAACCCGTGCTGCAGGCCGTCCTTTTCGAAGTCAACAGTCGAGGTAATCGGGGAATCAATCATGTCTTTTGGGCTGGGTAATACGGTCTGGATTGACAAGCATTGACGAACTCCCGGTCGGTGTCAATTCATAGTGGGCGCAAAATCAGTTAACGGTTGAGTGAGCATATCCAGTCGCGGAAACTGTATGAAGCCGGATTGTCCGCGCCGTTTTCAGTGATGCAGCAAAAATATCCACGATCGCTCTCAAGTCTCAGTGAGGACGCCCTGCAAAGGTTTCCGTCATCCAGATGATCCTGCAGAAGGTATTCCCATCCGATAGCAATGCCTATCCCGCTGAGAGCCGCCTGTAAGTACACAATGTAGCTGTTGAAGGTTGCGCCCGGAACAGCCGCTGGTGCATCGATGTTCACACTGCCCAACAGAGATTGCCAATCCTTTCGATGCACCGGTTCCGCGTAGAAAAGCAGTTTTTGTTTGGTAAGTTCCTCCGGCATAAACCTGTCGCGATGCCCCAAAAGTTTCGGGTGGCACACCGTGATCATTTTCTCCCGAAAGATGTTCGTCACTTCGGTGCCGGGCATATTCGCATCACCAAATGTCACTGACACATCAGCGTCGCGAGTGTCCAGATTTGTGGTTGAGTCCCGCGTAATCAGCTGCAGATCAATCTCCGGGTAACGCTGATAGAAACCGGCCAGACGATTCAGTAACCAGCAACTGGAAATACCAATTGAGGTGATGACTCGAAGACTGTTTTGATTGCGAGCATCGTGAATACGCTGACATCCTGTCCTGATTTCGTGCATACCCCGCGAGATCGAGCGGTAAAGCTCTTCGCCTTCAGCCGTCAGGGACAGACGGGGTTTGCTCCTCACAAAAAGTCTTGTGCCCAGCGACTTTTCAAGTTCTGCAATCTGGCGACTGACAGCCGGCGGTTGAACGCCGAGGTCTTTCGCCGCCCGGGCGAAATTCAGAGTATTCGCCGCGACTTCAAAGGTTCGGATAGCGGTCAGAGAGGGCAGCATATTTGTTTACAAAAATGAAACATTGTATTTCCGAAAAAAGCCAGTTTACAAGCTAATACCGTTGACTCAAAATTTCATTTATCTGAATCTGACCTGTCGACAATGAAAGTTCTGGCTCTGGGTGGAGACGGCATTGGTCCGGAAGTTTTGGATTCGGCCTTGCGAGTTCTGGACGTTGCTGCAAAGTCGATCAATCTGAAATTTGATCTCACTGAAGATCTGCTGCACGGGGCGTGTTGGGAGAAACACGGCGTTTTTATACGGCAGCAGACTCTGGACGCGGCGAGGCAGACCGACGCCTTGCTGGTCGGTGCCGTCGGTGGGCCCGACTGGGATCATATCGTTGTCGAAGGTGGTCCGGAGGAACAGGACGGGCTGATGAAGCTTCGGCATGAGCTGGATGTCTTCGCCTGTGTGCGCAAGGCAAGGGCGTGGGATGCTCTGCTCGACAAGACCCCTTTTCGAGCTGACGTGGTCCGGGGTGCTGACATTGTCGTGATGCGTGAACTTTGCGGGGGTGCGATGTTTTCCGCCACGCGAGGGATGGATCAAACCAAAGATGGTGTCCGGCGAGCCTATGATCTGAATGAATACGATGCAAACGAAATTGCGCGTTTTGCGCGCGCCGGTTTCGCAATTGCGCAACGACGTCGGAAGAAAGTGGTGTCCGTCGATAAAGCCAATGTATTCATCGTTGGAAAACTCTGGCGTGAGGTGGTTGATGAGATCGCACGATCGGAATTTCCGGAGGTCGAGCTGAAACATTACTTTACAGACAATGCGGTCTACCAGATGAATTGTCGCCCCCGGGATTTCGACGTTTTTCTGGCAGACAATCTTTTTGGCGACCTGATGTCTGATCAATCCGCGTCGATTGCCGGATCTCTTGGCATGCTGCCGTCAGCGTCATTGTCTCAAATCCCGTCGGCCGGTCGGGTGGAAGCACCGGCAATATATGAGCCGGTGCACGGCAGTGCACCGGATATTGCAGGCCTGGGCATTGCCAATCCCATTGGTATGATTCTTTCAATGGCGATGATGCTGGAGTATTCAGCAGATCAACCGGAGTGCGCGAAAAAAATCGAGGCTGCCGTTGAGCAGGTTCTGGATTCGGGCTGTCGATCTGCCGACCTGGGAGGAAGTGCCACAACGATTGAAATCACTGATGCAGTGATTGCCGCGTTCAGATCGCTATGAAATCGACACCGGTCTATGACTATGTGGTTGCCGGGGGTGGCTCTGCCGGCTGCACGCTGGCGGCTCGTCTGTGTGAGGACCGCAACGTTTCGGTTTGTCTGATCGAAGCAGGCGGCAACGGACGAAACCTGTTTATTCGAATGCCCGCAGGAAACGGATTTGTGTTCGGGAATCCGCGACTGGACTGGGGGTTTACGTCGATTGCGCAAAAAAATCTGCATGGACGGCAAATTTATTTTCCGCGGGGAAAGGGTCTGGGTGGCACCTCGAATTTGAATGGCATGATGTACATGCGTGGGGTGCCCAAGGACTATGATCGATGGCGCGACTCTGGGCTTGACGACTGGGGGTATTCGAATTTGTTGCCCTATTTCAAGCGATCAGAATGCTCTCGTGATCGCAGGGATTCCTGGCACGGGGTAAATGGACCGTTAAAAACTGAGCCGTCCGTCAACTTCAGTACTCTGGATCGCGCATTTATAGATTCGGCTGTTCGAGCAGGTCACAGGTTTCTCGATGATCTGAACGGTCCCGAGCGAACCGGCGTGGCTATTTCAGACTGCACAGTGCACAAGGGCGTTCGGCAGTCGAGTGCATTGGCGTACCTTGAAAAACGTCCGTCAAACCTGACCGTTTTGACCGGGAAACATATCCATCGCATCGCCTTCGACGGTACCCGTGCAGCGGGTGTTGAAATGGTAGATGGAAGCATCATTCGCGCCGATCGTGAAGTCATTTCCTGCCTGGGCGCGTTTGGATCTCCGCAGGTGTTAATGTTGTCAGGAATTGGTTCTGCTGCCCATCTTGAGTCACACGGAATTTCTGCCCGCGTCGATCTGCCCGCCGTGGGGCGGTATCTTGCAGATCATGTGGATGTGTCGATGCAGTACGGTTCGGATCGTATGGATTTATCGCTGGCAAGGTTTCAGCGGCTGGACAAAGCGGCCGGCCTGATGGCCCGCTGGCTCTGGAACGGTTCAGGTCCCGGCGGTGGTGCGTTCTTTTCGGCTGTGCTTTTTCATGCGATCAATGATCCCGAACTGCCGGATATGGAAGTTTTCATGACGCCGATGACGATTAGCGAAAACCTCACGGATGGCAATAATGAACGCACACCGTTGTCCCAGCTTCTGGGGAGAAAACTGCTGGTAAGGGGACGCAAGGTGGCAAAGCCCGGAGTGCAGATAGATATTAATCTGGAGCGTCCTTACTCCACCGGCACGGTCTGTCTGGCGGACAGCGATCCGATGTCTCATCCACTTATTGACCCGAACTATTTTTCAGACGAGCGTGATCTGGATGTCTTGCGAGAGGGTGTTGCTGTGATGCGGGAGGTTATGTCGCAGTCTGAAATTTCCCAATATCTGAATGGTGAGTTGGCGCCATGGAAGGGGGCTCGTAGCGTTGAGCAGATTAACGAAGCCATTCGGGCTTCGGCTTATACCGGTCACCACCCCTGTTCCACCGTTCGCATGGGAGGAGTGGATGATGATTCAGCCCTTGACGCGAACTTATGCGTGCGCGGGGTCCAGGGCCTTCGTGTATGTGATGCCAGCGCCATGCCGACACAGATCACCGGCAACCTGAATGCAACGGTGATTGCCATGGCCGAGAAAGCAGCTGACCTGATTCTGGGAAAACCTCCACTGCCGCCGGAAGATCCGCAACCATGAGCGCAGAATCCAGATATCAAATCGTTACAAATGAATTAGCCAATGCGTGCCTCCGCATTCAATGGCGCGATGGACACTGCAGTGAATTCCACCCGATCTGGTTGCGGCATCAGTGTGAGTGTTCGGATTGTGGCACGCCGCTAAATGCAGTGCGTGCGCTTCGTATTTATCACATTCCTGCAGATATCAGCATTGCATCAATTGAGCACCAACACGGTTGTATCCGCATTGTCTGGTCGAACGATCACCATCGTTCGGAGTATTCAGCCCGCTGGTTGCGAGACCATTGTTATTCTCTGAGAGAGCGGCAGGCGCGTAAACATCGTCCCATATTGTGGGATCACAATATCGGCGATAACCCGCCTGCATTTGATTTTGCAGCAGCAGAGGGGGATCCGTCGTGCCGGCTGGAGATGCTTGAAGCCGTTGCGGATTACGGCTTCTGCAAAATCGTAAATTCCCCCGGTGATCTGGAGCAGGCCGAGCGGCTAATTTCACTGGTCGGTGCCCGACGTCAGACTCATTTCGGGTTTTACCAATTGTCGAAGAAGCCTTCGATCAACAATGTCGGTGATATCAAGCATGAACTGGTGCCCCACTGCGACGAAACCTATCGCACGTCAACCATAGGTATCACCGTATTTCAGGTGATTCGACCGGCTAAAGTTGGTGGCGATTCGACTTTAATGGACGGATTTGAAGCGGTTCGTCGACTGCGTGACACAGACCCGGACGGATTTGATTTACTGACACGGCTGCCGGTGTTCGCCCAGCGGCTGGATACAGATTATCTGCATCTGGATATGCCGAGACTGTATCAGTGCCGTCTGCCGGTCATTCGACTTGATGAGGACGGTGATGTGGTTGGTGTGCGAATCAATGAACGGCAGATTTCGCTGCTGGACGTGGCGCCTGAGCTGATCGAGCCCACATATAGTGCGTTACGCAACCTGATGAAAATTGTCTATGAACCTGATCTGCTGATACAGTTTCCACTGAAAAAGGGCGAGGGCCTGCTGTTTAATAATCAGAGGGTATTACACGGCCGGACTGCCTTTGAGACCGAAACCCCCGGGCGCTCAGTGCTGACGAACTCGGTCGATCTGGAAGACTTTTACTCGAACCTTCGAATGCTGACCTCGAAATTGAAACCCGATCAACCGCCAACGACCTACACCCAGGGTCTGGTAACGTAAATGACGATGACCAATCTGATCACCTGTGGCGAAGCCACCATGCTGTTGCTTGAACAATACGGAGTGGATACTGTATTCGGAATCCCGGGTGTGCACACTCTGGATTTCTGCCGTGGGATGTCCGACAGGTCAGGCAATGGGATTCATCATGTGCAGACCCGCAACGAACAGGGCGCTGGCTTTATGGCCGAAGGGTGGTCACGCGCCACCGGTGACGTGGGTGTGGCCCTTGTGATCTCAGGTCCCGGTGTCACCAATGCAAGTACAGCACTGGGTCAGTCCTATGCTGACAGTCTGCCGGTTCTGCTGATCTCGGCTGAAGCGGCAAGTTACACCATTGGCAAAGGTTGGGGGGTATTGCATGAGGTTACAGAACAAAAACGCGTGACTGAACCACTGACCGCGTTTTCCGCGACCGCACAATCCGCTGCGGATGTGCCGCTGCTTCTGGCGCAGGCATTCGCGGTTTTTCGAAGCCAGCGACCTCGCCCCGTTCATATTTCTATTCCGATTGATGTGCAGGCCGAGATGGTGGAGCCCGGCTGGGCTGCGCTAAGTCCACCCGGAAGACCGCGGGCGTCGGATTCACAAATCGAACGGGCGGCCGGGTTGCTGCGATCCGCAAAATGTCCGCTGTTGATGACCGGCGGAGGTGCAGTGTCCGCCAGTGAGAGTCTGACGCGGATTGCAGAATCCACCGGCGCCATTGTTGTCGCATCGACGGCGGGCAAGGGTGTGGTTGCAGATGACCACCCGCTGTCGCTGTCGGCGTCCACTGTGCGACCGGAAGTGCTCGGTTTTCTGCACGAAGCGGACGTTATTCTCGCGGTTGGAACAGAGTTGTCTGAAACAGACAGCTTTGTTGAACGCATGGATCTGCTTGGAAAAATCATTCGCGTTGATATCGACCCGACCAAGGTGAACGACTTCTATCCCGCCGAGCACGGGATCGTCGCCGATGCGGATGACACCATGATGCGCCTGGCGCAGCTGCTGGGTGATGATGCCAGTGCGAACAGGTTAGCGCAGGAAAAACGGGTTGAAGTAATCCGGCAGCAGATTGCGGCCAACCTTTCAGCATCAGAAAAGCAGCACGTCGAGACGCTGAATCGGTTGTCGGCGATTGCACCCGAGGACACAATATGGTCCGGTGACGCTTGCCAGCTGGTGTACACCGGTGCGTTCGCCATGCCTATGCAGCGACCGCGACACTGGTTTTACCCGGCCGGTTACTGTGCACTCGGCAACGCGTTGCCGAACGCTATTGGCGCCAAGCTGGCGTGTCCGAATCAGCCGGTTTGCGTATTGGCGGGAGATGGTGGTTTTATGTTCACCATGCCTGAGTTGATCACGGCGGCTGAACTGAATCTGTCGATTCCGATCATCATCTGGGAAAACGGCGGCCTGAAGCAAATCCAGGACGATATGGACGGTCGCGATATCGCTCGCGTAGGTGTGGAGGGTATCAATCCGGATTTCGTGGCGCTGGCGCAGGCCTGTCACTGCTATGGCGAGCGTTGTGAAACCCTTGACGATCTCGAAAGAGCCTTTAATGCGGCGTTGACTCGGGATCGACCTAGCGTAATAGTGGTTCCTGAAAAACAGCCTGATTTGTGATGAAACGATACCAGTATTTTGCGAATAACGAGTGGCACGATCCCGACTCGGGTCAATATATCGACAGCGAAAACCCTGCGTTGGGTGAGGTCTGGGCTCAGATTCCCGACTGCAATCAAAGTGATATTGATCGTGCAGTGGCCGCTGCGAAAGATGCATTTTATCGAGGTCCATGGGGGCGAATGATGTCCGCTGAGCGCGGGCGGCTGATGCGACGAATGGGTGACGTCATATCAAAATATGCGGATCATCTCGGTGAGATCGAAACCCGGGACAACGGCAAGCTGCCGAAAAATATTACGCCGTCTTTAAAGCCTGCGGCATGGCAGGTCGACAGTTTCCACTACTACGGCGGGATGTGTGACAAGTTTGAAGGCAGTCTGATACCAGCCGAGGCGCCGGATATTCACAACTACCTGAAATGGGAGCCGTTTGGTGTCTGCGGTTTGATCCTGCCGTGGAACTCGCCACTGGGCACACTGATCTGGAAACTCGCGCCCTGTCTGGCTGCGGGCAATACCGTGGTCATGAAACCTTCAGAGCAGTCGTCGTGTTCGACACTCGAGTTGATGAACGTGTTGCTTGAAGCAGATCTGCCACCCGGTGTTTTGAATGTGGTGACAGGCTACGGTCCGACCACCGGTGAGCCGCTGCTCGATCATGATGATGTGCGAATGGTGTCGTTTACCGGCGGAACAGCTGGAGGCAGGGCGGCCGCGGCCGTTGCCGCGCGCAAGATCAAACCAATCGTTATGGAACTCGGTGGAAAATCCCCTCAGATCGTCCTGCAGGATGCAGATCTTGACCTCGCGGTGAACGGAGTAGCTTCGGGTATTTTTCCGGCAGGGGGGCAAAGCTGCATCTCGGGTTCACGTCTGCTGGTGCATCAATCCGTTAAAGATGACTTTGCCTCCCGGCTGGTCGATATTGTACAGAAGGCGAAGGTTGGCGATCCGACGGACTGTGCGACTCAGATTGGACCGATGGCGAACCGGCCACACTATGAGCGCGTGCTGGAGAAGATTTCCGCTGCGGAAGCGGCGGGTCACCGTTTGTTGCTGGATGGCCGATCGGCGTGTCGAGATCGGGGTTACTACATCGGCCCTACGATTTTTGCTGACGTGCCAAACGATTCCGAGCTGGCGCAAACGGAGGTATTCGGTCCGGTGGTGTCGATCGAAAGCTGGAGTGATGAAGACGAGGCAATTCGCATTGCAAACGACACAGACTACGGATTGGCAGCGGGAATCTGGTCGCGTGACGTAGGCAAGGCAATGAGATTGGCGGACCGAATTGAGGCCGGTACCGTCTACATTAACAATTATTTCAATGCGGCGACGCAGTCACCGGTCGGTGGGTACAAGCAGTCCGGCTACGGTCGGGAAAACGGCTTTGAGGGTATGCGCTGTTTCATGCAGACCAAATCAGTCTGGTTGTCGACAAATCCTTCGCAACCCGATCCGTTTGCGAGCTGAGTCTTTTTACAGGCGCAATGACGGTCACCACACACACGCCGGTACGTTCAAAGTTAGAGCTGGATGGCGCGCGGGTGGATGTGAAATCATCTGATGCCGTCAATATCGTTGTGCGCATTTTTCAGTCCCTGGGCTGCAGTCCGGAGACAGCAGTTACGGTGGCAGAACATCTTGCGGACACCAGTCTTTGCGGAATGGAGAGTCACGGTTTAATGCGCACCTTGCAGTATGCAGAGCAGTTTCGCACGGGCTACATGGATGCGAGTGCGGTACCTGAAGTGATTCACACTGATCGGGGTACGATTGAAGTCAGCGGGCGCGGCGGTATTGGCATTCCTGCTATGGCGCTGGCTTATGAAACCGGAATGCATTTTGCGAAAAAATCCGGTGTTTCGGCGTTGTCCGTTCGGGACGCCGGACACACGGGGCGGCACGGAGCGTTTGCGGATAGCGCCGCGGAAAAGGGGTACCTCACGATTTGCCTCGGCGGTGGCAATCGCCATATCTGGCGACAGGTCGCACCGCACGGGGGTGCACGGGGTATGTTGCCGACAAATCCCTGGTGTGCGGGGGTACCGGGTGGTGAACGAGGCCCGGTGGTAATGGATTTCGCGACGTCAAAAATTGCCGGTGGCTGGATATACGCGGCCAAAAGTGCCGGCGCCCTGTTGCCGGAAGGCTGCATCATTGACCGTGATGGAAACCCCACCCGGAGCCCGGACGACTACTTCGACGGTGGAGCAATCCTGCCCTCCGGTGCTCAAAAAGGTTATGCGCTTGCACTTGTCGCGGAACTGATAGGGGAAGCCATGCTCGGTCCGTCATCCACGGAGTGCAATTGGCTACTCATTACATTGGATGCCACGAAATTCAGACAACCGACGGCAATGCAGTCTGCTGCAGAGGCCGTGCTTGACGAGCTGCGTAGCTGCCCGCCTGCCCCGGGGTTTGACCGGGTGGAGATCCCGGGTGAACGAGAACGAGACTATCGCCAGCGATCGGCAGGTGTTATTTCGGTGCCCGAGCAGACCTGGAAGCAGATACTCGAATTGGAATCAGATACCAGGCAGCCGGTCCCGAAATCGGGATCGGCAATAAAATTACATCCACTGAATTCATCAGAGAGGTCGTGAATGACTGAGCCCGCAGTCGCAGACGCGAAATATCAACCTGCATATGTGCAGACACCCCCCATCTTTGCCTGGCCGCCGAGGTTGCTGGCTTCGCTGAAGTACCTGACATTGGGCATGCTCTATCCGTGGGGATTCTTTTATCTTCTCATCGCGGTGCCGACATGGGCCTATCTGACACCATCGCTTCAGACTATGGCCACGTTCGAGCCGGGATGGCTGGCCCTGCTATGGATACGAAACTGTGTTTTCATTTGCCTGTTTGCCGGTGCACTGCAGTGGCATTTCCACATCCGAAAAGCCCAGGACGCAAAATACAGAATTAACCGAAAAGAACTGTCGGAGAATAATCCTCTGTTCTTGTGGGGCAATCAGGTTCGCGACAACATGTTCTGGACCATTGCCTCCGGTGTCACCGTCTGGACGGCCTACGAGGCAGTGACCTGGTGGATGTATGCCAACGGGCGGGTCGTTCTGGAATACAACCTGATCTGGTTTGTTGCCAGCATCTATATTTTATTCTTCTGGTCCACGTTTAATTTCTACTGCGTGCACCGTGTTCTGCATTTCCCGGGTGTGTACAAACACGTTCACGAACTGCATCACCGCAATGTGGATGTCGGACCGTGGTCAGGTATTTCCATGCACCCGGTAGAACATCTGCTGTATTTCACGCCGTTTGTATTGTGGTGGTTTGTACCAGTCCACCCGGTGATCATCCTGATCACCGGGTTTTATCAGGCGCTGAATCCGGCACTCTCACACTCAGGTTATGACTATCTGGAAGTTGGTCCATTGAAACTCAAAACCGGTGACTGGTTTCATCAACTGCATCACCAGTATTTCAATCTAAACTACGGCAACACCCCGACACCTATTGATAAAGTATTCGGCAGTTGGCACGATGGCAGCAGAGAATCCATGAAGATTCAGCAGGCACGCATCCGCGAAAGGCGCCGACAATCTGCCTGAATCTAAATACCGACATAAAACATAAATATCATGAAAAGAATCTACGATTTCAGCCGCAGTCCGGCCCGCCGTAACTACACAGTTTCAGATCTTCAGGCGTTGAAAGGGTCGGGCAAAAAATTAAGCATGAGTAACCCGGCGAATGCGGCAGAACTTCAGGCCTGCATCGATTCCGGCATCGATCTTCTGGTGGTGTGGGACAGTCAGATTGAGGAGGTGCGACAGATTGCGCCCAATCATTTTATGGGCGTCGGCAGCACCTGGTCACAGTTCGGTGATCCAAAAGACATTCTCGAGCACGCGTTCGATATGATGCGCAAAGGTGGCGATATGTACTACACACTGCGCTCTTATGAGGTGATGGAGATGCTGGCTAAAGAGGGTATTCCGGTACAAAGCCACATCGGACTGATTCCCACATTCAGTCACTGGTGCGGCGGTTTGCGAGCTTTCGGGCGGACTGCAGAAGAGGCGATGGAAATCTACCGGACACTCAAACGTATGGAAGATGTCGGCGTGTTTGCCGTGGAAGCGGAATGCATTGCGGAAGAGGTGCTGGAGGCCGTCAATGACAAGACGTCCATCGTGACGTTTTCGCTGGGATCCGGCATGTCCGGGGACGTCATCATGTCGTTCGTCAAGGACATTTGCGGTGAGAACAGTGAAGAAGACAAGCCGCCCAAACACGCCCATGCGTTTGGCAATCTGCAGCGACTGCACGATCAGATCTACGAAGAACGGGTTGCCGCGCTAAAGGAATTTCATGACGAGGTTGTGGCAGAGAACTTTCCCTACGCAGCAACCAACGTGTCGATGCATCCGGATGAAAAAGACAAGTTTCTGGAAGCTCTGGATAAAAGCTGAAACTCGGAATTCTTGTAGCTCGGTTTCTAATCTGATCCAGCAGCTTTTATGCATATAGGACTCCAAGCAGTCCTTGTAGCGACGCGGTGTGAGTGTCGGCATCTCCTACATTGGGAGATACGGTAAAAAATCGGGAGATCAACAGTTTAGAGAACAGATCTCTCCCGATTCTAGCCAGCACATTGAACTGCCTAGTTATTACAAATACCCGAGACCCTTACCGCCGCGCAATTGGCAATATATGGACTGAAAATGGTTTTCGTTGAATACCATCGATGCCCACTCGCCCATGCTCCGATTTTCCCCTTGGTTGCACCGCAACCTTCGTCACCATTCGAAGCGGTATGAACCGTCATCTGCACACTGTCCGCGAGGCGAGCGACGTGGCAACACGCCGCTTTTTCCATGGCGTACTTGATGTCGAATGGATTAGTGGCGGGTGTGAGATAGATGGGATTGATTCTAAAGTCCTTTACGGTCTCCGCACCGCGTGACACTGTGCACGCCTCTACTGATTGTCCAACTCTTGGGTTTCGATTGTTTGGCCACCTCTTTTCCCACAGATCAATCCCGCATCGTTCAATCGCTCGAGCTGCTCGTATGCGGCAGTCATTGGCTCTTAAGCGATTCTTGCAGGAACCTCTACCCTGCAGGGTTGCGAATATTTCAGGCTTTGAATAACCGTCTACCGAGATTCCAATGGAACCACTGCAACCTCGCGAGATATCAGAATGAGCATTTTGCACAGATAGCGCGGATAAAATTAAACTGCTGATGATCACCGTTGCACGGTGTATAGCTTGATATTGATTCATTTCTTGCCCCCAATAAATGAATGTTACGTTGAATGTGATTTGCCGTCAGATGCTACAAATCGTGTCTCTACGGATAAAGGCGTTACGGCTCAAAACCCTTGGAGAATCACCAGTGGCCGCTGTCAGTCAGTGTTAACGAATCACTGATTACCCCACAATTACGCTAACACGAGGAATGGGTGAAATCTGTGATATCGATCACAGTTTTATATTGGTGGGACTGCTAAGATAGCGAGAGCCAAAGTGAGTTTAAAAGTATACTGTTGCGATAAATTCCGAAACCTGAAGGCTTGGGATTGTTCAGGCAAGATGATTATTTAACTAACGGTGTAAAGTTTTGGGACTTTTTGGGGGGAGCTAAACTTTGATTTCAAGTCAAAGACGACGATATTTTATCGGCGCTGATGTTGTGAGTAGAGTTGTTTTTGCGATACTGTTCTTACTCGCGGTATCGCAAGTGCTTGCACAGCAAACCGTAGTAGTCATACCTTTGGGTGACAGTGAGCTTGAGATCGAACCCACCGCACCAATGGCTCGGGCCGATACGGTTAGTCGCGACTATACGATTTTACCCAATACGGTTATCGACAACTTAACTGGACTGGAATGGCAGCGTCTGGACGACGATACAACTCGCGAATGGATTCCTGCGATCAGTTATTGTCGGAATCTTGTGCTTGATAGCCATTCCGACTGGCGCCTGCCAACGGTTGTTGAACTGCATTCGATTGTGGACTATGGAAGTTCTGCCGCAGCCATTGAGCAAGTTGCATTTCCAGGAACCAATTCTTCATTGTATTGGTCAAGATCTGTACCGGCGGGAAGCGCCATCGGAGATTTCGTGAATTTTAATACCGGCGGTATTAATGACGTCTTAGTCATTTCGGCACAATTCCTTGTTCGCTGTGTTCGGGAGCCATCATGATGTGTTTTCAAAAACATTCGGGGGTCTCATCAACACAACATGCCGCCCCCATTCCGATCAGTTGTTCTATTCGTATGTTCAAATTAATTTGGGTTATCGTGATCGGCATGCTGATCACAGTCATAAATACATCATGGGGACAGGCGAAGTCCTGGAGCGACAACGACAACGGCACAGTGAACGATTTTGCGACAGGCCTGATGTGGCAGCAGGATGATGATGACGTCGCTCGAAGTTTTGTTGGCGCGGTGAGTTACTGTGAAAATCTGACTCTTGGCGGAAAAACAGATTGGCGGTTGCCCAATGTCAAGGAATTGAGAACCCTGGGTTACGATCTTGCCGTTTCGCCCAGAATCAGCAGTGCAGAGTTTCCGGACACGGAAACATCAGAGTACTGGTCCGTCACGGGTGCGTCCGGCAGTCCATTGGTGGCCTGGCATGTCGATTTCAACAACGGTACGGTAGCTACCGGCAATGTCAGCGAAACTCACTTTGTCCGGTGTGTTCGGTGAAGATAGTAAACATCATCACCAGTAGAAGATGAATACAGATGTGGCTGGTGAACGACAGAGTCCGTGAAAAATGTAAATTAACATTTCAATGCATTGGAAATGCACGCACCCGTCGTTAAAGGTTAGTAGAAAATTGGCTTCAGATCAGATCGGTTAACCGATCACAGCAGAAATAGCATTCAGCAAAGCATCCGCCTGGGCACTGGGTACATGCACGCGTGCGGTGTTTTCGTTGATCCGGTACAGTAAAACGGAGATTCCAAACCACAATCGTGATACTGATGCGGAAGGTAGGCTCAGATCAATCTCTGCGCCGCGCCGGAGAAATTCAAGCAGAGACTCGCTACTGATATCAAACACGCGATAGGCATCACTGACATCCGAAATAGCCTGATTGAGTTCATCGTCCCAGCCATCGATCATCTCCGGGCCGTTAACCAGCATGATGCGGTCTCGTCGAATGGAAAGCGCATAACGTTCTGTACTGATGATATCCGGCCATTCGACAACCTGTAGGTTCATCTGTGCCCGAACCTTCGGCCCGGATAGCAGAACCTGACGCAGTGCTGGTGCTGCACTTATCGCGACAGACGACGAGCACGGAAGTTGTGAGTCATTGCGGGGAGCAGACCAGATGGCGGTGTCGTTACGCATCGAGTAATTCCCCTGTCGGATCATAAAAGCAGGGCGCGCAAATCCGGGCGGACTGAGTGCTTCCTGTGTGCCAGACGTCGACCTCTTCGCCACTGCGTTCAAACCCGTTTTCTACCAGCGCCAGCGCAATTGGATGATCCAGTGTCGGGCTGAAATAGCTCGAGGTCACATAGCCCTGTGAGCTACCGTTGTTGACGACGTGAGCTCCCGTGATCAGCGGCGAGGCGCCCTCGGCAGTCATCAAACCAACCAGCTGTTTCCGATTCGGTGAGTTGGCGTGCGCGGTATGCAGACTGCGATCTCCCAGAAACGCAGTCGATTTTTTCAGTCTGGGAACGCCGAATCCAAGATCATGGGGCATGGTTTCACCGTCCGTATCTTTGCCGATCACGATATACCCTTTCTCGGCTCTGAGAATCAGCAAGGCTTCAGAACCCATAAGACCACCGCCGTGTTTTCGAACCCCCGCGGCTAATGTCTCCCACAGCATTTGCGCACAGGACTGTCGTATCGACAGCTCGAAACTGCAGTCACCGGTAAAGCTGACGCGGGCGATCCGCAGAGGTTCGCCGTTCCATTGGTGTTCAATCATTGTCATGTGCGGAAAGCGCTGCGATTGCCATTCCATATCCGGCAGGAGTTCGCTGATTACGGGTCGGGCTGACGGACCGGTCACGGTCAGCGTTGCCCAGTGATGCGTGGTGTCGTGAATGAAAATCCGATCCGGGTTGTTGCCGTCCTGTCGCCAGGCCTCGAGATGGGTGCGCACACCGTCTACGTGACTGGAGGAGCAGGAGATCAAAAAACGGTCGCTCCCCATGCGCGTAATTACTCCGTCATCGTAGATCGCGCCACTTTCTGTGAGCATGAACCCGTATCTAATCTGCCCGGGTTTCAGGGTTGAAACGGTGTTGTAGTAGATAAAATTGACGAAGGCTTCGGCATCGGGACCCATGACTTCAATTTTGCCCAGCGGCGTGCCGTCAAAAAGCGCAACGGCTGATCGGGCTGTCCTGACTTCCGCCGCAATTCGGTCCTTCGTATCGCCCGCACCAAACCAGCCCGGTCGCAACCACCCGCCGTATTCACACAACGCGGCATCTTCCCGTCGATGGATGTGTTCGAGTGGCAGCCGCTTCAGCGAGTGCCGGTTTCGCCCGTGGAGTGGTCCATGGTACAGCTCAATCGGAACGGGCACGAACGGCGGTCGAAACGTGGTCGTGCCCACATCGGGAACGGAACGCGCGCGAATTGACGCCATCGCCGCGAGTCCTGCCATGTTGGAGGTCTTGCCCTGATCCTGCGCCATACCCAGCGTGGTGTAACGCTTCAGGTGCTCTACGGAGATGTAATTCTCGCGGGCCGCCAGTTCAACATCCTTTAGTGTCACGTCATGTTGAAAATCGATCCATTGACGGCCCGGGCTGCCGGGTTTGGGCCAGACAGGTTCCGTTCGGAATGAGCAAACGGGTCGTGAAACTGATTCACCACGCCCGACGCGTTGTGCATGCTCCAGTGCGGGTTCGAGTGTAAACACTCCATTTGCGGCGCCGACCACCTGAATGTACTCGGGTCCCGTGGCCGGAAGGAACGCCTGGCATGGCGCATTCCATTCCAAAGCGCCGCCCGCATGCCGCCATAAATGAACTGTCGGCGTCATTCCGCCGGAACTCACAATAGTGTCCACGCGGTGATAATCACGACCCTGATAGATGCCTTTGATGTGCTTGCGGCCGGCAATGCGAAGCGGCGCGTCTTTGACCGGGTCAATGCGCACGATCTCGGCACCCGCATCGTGTAACAGCTGTTCCGACGAATCGGCGAAACTGTTGTTTGATACCAAAGCCATTCGTTTCCCGACCAGGACGTCATGTCGTGCAAGGTAGTCACAGCTCGCCTGCACAGACAGACTGCCGGGTCGGTCGTTGTTGGCAAAGGTGACCGGACGATCGATGGCGCCGGTTGCAAGAATGATCTGCCCAACGCGCATTCGAATAAGCCGGGGTGCGACGCCAAATGCGTTTTGCTGGACGAGTCCAACGAGCTGATGGTCGAACACGCCAAATGCGGTCGTCGATGACAGGATGCGACCGCCGGCCGACTGAATTGCCGCACGTTGACTGCCGATCCACTCGCGAGGTGACTCGCCTTCAATCACGCTCATCTGCAGCAAACCTCCTCCGAGATCAGGGTGGTCATCAACCAGGCAGGTGTCTCGTCCGGACTCGGCGGCCGCTCGAGCCGCCACCAGGCCGGCTGCACCTCCGCCAACGACAAGCACATCGCAACGGTCGTGTGTTTGTTCTGATCGGTAGCGTTGAAACACATCATCAGTCACTGCGCCCAGTCCCGCCATTCGACGAATGGACGGTTCAAACATGTGCCAGTGCGGCCACATAAAGGTCTTGTAGTAGAACCCGGCGGTCAGCCATCGGTGAAACAGGTCCAGTACACCCTTTAGATCGTGATTTGCCGAGGGCCATGCATTGACGGAACGCGCGTGCATACCGTCTTCGAGAATCGTTGTCGCCGCCGCACAGTTCGGCAGTTCACAATCCCCAAGTCGGACACTCATGATGGCGTTCGAATCCTCTACCCACGAGCCCCAGGGCCCGCGAGGGCGGTGGTATTTGAAACTGCGTCCCATGATGCGAACGCCATTTGCCAGCAAGGCCGAGGCCAGTGTGTCGCCTTCGCGGCCCTCATAGGATTTGCCGTCAAATGTAAATCGCAGGCCTTCCGTCGATGCGACGGTCTTGATCCGGTACGAGGTCATTCGTGATCCCGTCGCAGTGCGCGCACCTCAATCACCTCCATGGTGACGCTGTCGCGCTCCATCACAAACAGCTCAGCACAGGTCATGTGCATCCACACTTCTTTGACCCGGCCTTTTTCATTACGCTGGGTATGCAGATACTGCGCCCATTCGGAGTCGCTGACATCGGCCGTGGTGTCCGGTCGGGTTTTTCCAAGCTCTCCGGCAAAGTGAAATTCACGCTCGTCTCGGGGCCCGCAAAATGGACAGGGAAATATCTGCATGACCGTGCGTTAGTGAGGGATACCTGAGGCGGCACCTTCATCCACCAGAAACCCGGTAGAGAAGCGGTCGAGGTCAAACGGGCGGCTGAGCGCATGGTGCTGCCCGGTGGCGATCAAGTGTGCGAGCAAATACCCGCCTACAGGAATTGCCTTGAAACCGCCGGTACCCCATCCACAGTTTAAATACAGACCCTTCAGTCCGGATGGCCCGATGATGGGGGAACTATCCGGTGTGACATCGACAATGCCCGCCCAGTGGCGCAATAACTTGACCCTTGCCAGCGATGGCATCATCTCGGCGAGCCCGCCCAGAACCGCTTCCTGCATCGGCAGGTTGCCGCGCTGTCCGTAAGACGGTACACGATCCAGACCGCCGCCAATCACCAGTCCACCTTTGTCGGACTGACTGACGTAGGTTCCAAACGGCGGACACAGCACGACCGTGTTGAGTACGGGTTTGATGGATTCGGAGACAAACGCCTGCAGTGCATAGGAGTGGATGGGTAGCCCTACGCCGGCCATGGATGCCAGCACCGAGCTGTGACCGGCGACTGCAGCGCCAACAGCGCCCGCTCTGATTTCACCACGGGACGTGTTGACACCGACACACTGGCCGCCCTCGACGAGAAAGTCCAGCACTTCACAGTTTTGAATGATATCAACGCCCCTTGCATCGGCCGCTCGCGCAAGTCCCCATGCCACCGCATCATGGCGTGCTGTACCCGCACGTTTTTGCAATACGCCACCGTGAATCGGATATCGCATCTGCGGACTGAAGTTGAGCCTCGGCTCCAGTTTCTGCACCTGGTCGGCGTCCAGCAGCTCTGCATCAACACCGTTCAGTCTCATGGCATTCGTTTGCCGGGCCGCCATCTCCATTTCAGGTTCGGAGTGCGCGGTTACAATCATGCCGCGCTGTGAAAACATGATGTTGTAGTTCAGCTCGCGGGACAGTCCCTCATAGAGTTGGACCGACTTGTCGTACAGCGCTGCGCTTTGCGGATAAAAGTAATTGGATCGGATCGCTGTGGTGTTGCGCCCGGTATTGCCGCCACCAAGCCAGCCTTTCTCAATTACGGCGACATGGGTAATGCCGTGTTTCCGCGCCAGGTAATAGGCCGTCGCCAGACCGTGACCGCCGCCGCCGATGATGACCGCGTCGTACGCGGATTTTGGTTCCGGAGTGCGCCACGCCGGCGTCCAGCCGCGGTGACCTCGGAGGCCCTCACGCAGTAAACTGAGCGCGGAATACCGTTTCATGATTCAGAATTCGTGTCCTGTGCAAATGCAAATCGACGATACTGGGCCAGCAGGTCGGGACTCGGTTCCTCGCCGGTGAAACCGCGCAGGTAACCCTCGAGACGATTCATTCGCTCTTCCATGGGTTCTCGCACGTCGAGCGCGTGATAACCGAGCTGCATGTAGTAGATAATGCGCGCACGAATCTCGGCGTCATAGTCTGAAAAACCGTGTCTGGCGAACATTACAGTGATAGCGTTCAGTCGCGTTTTGTCAGCGACGTCGATACGAGTGCGCACTGTCTTGTCGCGTCGCGCCCATTCGCGCACGGCAAAATCCAGCCCACAATGAAACATGTCGGCATCGAGAAATGCCGCGAAAAAGTTGCACGCCGCCTCACCAATGCTGTCGGCAGATTTGTCGCACGCGTTTACGATGGATTGGGTGTTTCGTTGTTCCCAGTCGTCGAGAAGAGCCTGCAGCAGCTGCTTTCGACTTTTGAAATACCAGTAAAAACTCGAACGGGATACGCCCAGCTGGTTACTCAGAGTCAGCACCTTGACTTCGGCAACGCCCTCATTGACCAGCACGTTCCGCGCCACGTTGAGCCAGTCTTCCCGTGTGACCTTGACGTGGCCAACTAGCGGCGCCTTGTCAGGGTCGTCGCGATGCAGGATCGGTATGGCCTGGCGTGCGATGGTCAGTGCTCCGGAGACGCACCACCCTCGGCGGTGCGTTTTGCGATAAACGCCGCCAACGCTTCGCGTCGGTCACCGTCGGTGTCTGGCGGAGTGAATTCATTCACAATGCGTTTCCAGACCTGCGTGGCTCGATCCGCCGTAGTCTGCGCACCGCGCTCCTGCCAGGTTCCAAAGTTGGTGTAATCGTGGACGATCGGTTCGTAGAATTCGCTGGTGTATCGTTCCATGGTTTGCGGTGCCGAGAAAAAATGACCGCCGGGCTCGACCTGCGTCAGTGCAGTCTCATAACCGATCTCACTGGTTCCGGCCTGTGCACCCGCGCAGAGTTCAGCCACCATATTCAATACCTCAGTGTCGGTAATCAGTTGTTCGTAGGACACCGTCAGTCCGCCCTCCAGCCATCCGGCGGAGTGAATGACGACCGTGGCACCGGCCATCAGGCATCCCCAGAGTCCAAACTGGTTTTCATTGGCCGCCTGGGCATCGCAGAGATTTGCCGCCGAGCCCGCTGCCGATCGCCAGGGCAATCCTAAAGATCGCGCCAGTTGGCCCGCAGCCAGGGACGCCTGGAAATGCGCCGGCGTGCCGAATGCCGGCGAGCCCGACTTCATGTCGACGTTTGACGTAAAGGTCCCGTAGCAGACCGGTGCACCGGGGTTGGCCAGTTGGGTGAGCGCGATGGCCGCCAGTGCTTCAGCGTGGCTCAGCGTAATCGCTCCAGCGACTGTAATCGGCGCCATCGCCCCCATCAGGGTGAACGGCGTCACTATGGACATCTGTCCGTGCCGGGCGAAGTCGATCAGTCCCTGCGCCATCAGGTTATCGATCGTTCTCGGGCTATTGGTGTTGATGATGGTGTAGCAGTGCGGCTCGCGGTAAAACTCAGCGTCAGCGAGTCCACGAAAATCGCGAACCATCTCGAAGCAATCCTGAACCTGAGACTTGCCGCGGGAAAACACGAACGGGAACTTGTCCGACAGCGTCATCTGCATTTCGGTGGTGAAATAGTGACGCAGATGAGTCGGTACATCCTGCGGTTCAACCTGTGGCGATACCATATGAAACACATCGAAATGTTGTGTCAGCATCAGATACTCGCGGTAGTCACGCGCCGATCCAGGGCGCCGTCCGCGTTCGAGATCGGTTGCATTGGGTGCGCCGGCACCGGCCTGGAATACCAGACTGCCGAGCTGGAGTACCATATCGCGCTTTCTTGACCCTGCCCTGCAGGTAATGGATGTCGGCGCGCTCTGCAGCGCAGCTTCGATAATTTCGCGACCGATCGACACCATATGGGTTGACGGATCAACGCTTGCACCGGCTGCGGCATAGAGCGCTCGAGCCTCTGGCAACAGCACCTTGATGCCTTTTTCCTGCAGAACTTTCAGCGCGTTCTCGTGCATGTCGGCGATCTGATCCGCCGAAAACACATCCATTGGCGGAAACGGATTGCGCAGCTCGCGATAGTTTACCTCCCGACTTGCAGGCGCTGCTTTCTCCGCGCTGCGTCCGCGTCGGCGTCTGCTGCGACCGTTGGCTGAAGGATCCCCGGTCATGGCGATCAACCTCGCATAGCGTTGCCTTCGGGATCGTAAGGTGACGGTGGAATCACTCTGGCCGTGCGCTCCTGTCCAACAATATGCACCGTCAGTTCATTGCCTTCATCGGTCTGATCGCGGTTCAGCATCGCCATGGCCAGTGACTTACCGATAGTGTGTCCGTATCCACCGGAGGTGACGAATCCCACCAGCTCACCGTCTTTCCAGACCGGTTCAAAACCGCTGGCATCGGCATCCGTTGCATCGATCTCGAGCGTGACCACACGTTGCGACGACCCTCCCGCATCGCGTTCTTTCAGGGCGGCATCACGGCCGATAAAGTCACCTTTGTCCCAGTCAATCCAGCGGTCCATTCCGGTCTGCGCGGCGGTATAGCCCTGGGTGAACTCGGTGGACCAGATGCCGAAACTTTTCTCCAGACGCAGACTGAGCAACGCGTTGAATCCGACTTCGCGCAGCCCCAGATCAGCGCCGGCCTGAAGCAGGGTTTCGCGCAGGGTGATGTGTTCGGTGGCCGCACAGTGAATTTCATAACCCAGTTCGCCGGCAACGGACAATCTGCCCACCTTGACGCGCAACATGCCGATGTCAAACGTCCCGCAGCTCATGAATTTAAGATCGTCGACCGGGCCGTCGGTGAGCTTTTGCAGAATCTTCAGACTGTTGGGACCGGAAAGGCTGAAGCCGACCACGGAATCCGAGATGTCATTGACCTCGACGTCTTCACCCATATGATCGTGAAACCAGCGCATGTGCCAGGTGCGCAAATAGTAACTGCCCATAATCCACCAGGTGCCGTCTCCCCAGTTGAACACCGTGAGGTCACCTTTTAGTCGCCCGTCCGGGGCCAGCATCGGCGCCAGTCTGGCCCGTCCCGGTGCGGGCAGTTTTGACGCCATGAGCGTGTTTAACCAGGCTTCCGCACCTTCGCCCGTGACTTCATACCGCGAAAACGCGGTGATATCCAATAGTCCTGCTGATGCACGCACGGCATTGCACTCCTCGGCGACTATTTCAAAGGCGTTTGATCGTTTCAGCGTGGGCGTTTCAACAAAATCACTGGTGGGCGCAAAGTAGAGCGGCAGTTCGAGACCGTAGCTCGCACCCCACTGACACCCGGCACGAGTCATTGCCGAATAGGCGGGTGCTTTATTCAGTGGTCGGCCCGCAGGCAGTTGCTCGTTGGGGTAGGTCATGACGAAACGGCGGGTGTAAAACTGACCCGTGGTTTCTCTGATGAATTGTTTATTTTCAGCGTAGGGACCAAACCGGGCTACATCCATGCCATACACATCGGCTTCGGGTTCGCCGTGTATGATCCATTCCGCCAGAGATTTGCCGACACCGCCGCCCTGAAGGTAGCCCGCCATCACAGCACAGGCGCACCAGTAACCCGGCTTGCCGCGCACCGGCCCAACCAGCGGGTTGCCGTCCGGCGCGAATGTAAACGCGCCGTTTACCCAGCTTTTCACACCGACTTCCTGCAGAGCCGGATATCGCTCAAAGCCGAGCGTGAGTTCGTTTTCGATGCGATCGGGATCTTCCTGCTGAAGCTCAAAACCGTAATCCCATGATGCACCGTCCATCATCCAGTGCTCGTGATTGATTTCATAGATTCCGAGCAGTATTCCATTCTGGTCCTGACGCATGTAGGTAAACCCCTCAAGGTCTACGACCAGGGGTAGTTCCTTGTCGAGTGACTCCACGCCGGGAATCGTGTCCGATATGAGGTAGTGGTGGTTCAGGGGTGACAGCGGCAGTTCAATGCCGGCCATGCGTCCGACCTGCTTGGCCCAAAGCCCTGCTGCGTTGACCACGTGTTCGGCATGAATGGTGCCTTTCTCGGTAACAACATCCCATCCGTCTTTAGTTTGAATCAGCTCCAGTACGCGGTTGTGTTCAATCACCTGCGCACCGTGTTTTTTTGCCGCGCCTGCGTAGGCGTGCACGGTGCTGGTCGTGTCCACGTAGCCCTCGCGGTCTGCCCACATGCCACCGAGAATGCCGTGCGTCGACATGATTGGGCAGTGTTCTCCGGCCTCTTCGGGGGTGATTAGATGGACATCGTGAATGCCAATCGACTGGAAAACCCGATACGCTGATTGCAACCACTCCCAGCGATCGGGCGTACCCGCCAACGTCATGCCGCCGGTCATGTGCATGCCGACAGATTGACCCGACTCCTTTTCAATTTCCGAGAGCAGGTCAATGGTGTATGCCTGCAGTGAAGCAATATTGGGATCGGCGTTGAGTGCGTGGAATCCACCCGCAGCATGCCAGCTTGATCCGGCCGTCAGCACCGATCGCTCAATCAGGCAGACGTCCTTCCAGCCGAACTTTGCGAGGTGGTACAACACGGATGCGCCGACGACACCCCCTCCGATAACGACAACGCGATAGTGAGAATTCATTTGCAATCTCCCGACAGTGTTTAAGTACAGGGTCGCTGACTACACGGAGCGCGACACTGGTATTAGACAGAACTGTACGGAGTATGGTTGTTATTGGACACAAATGTCTATAGGTTTGTGCAGAATTACTCGGGTTCGCGTCCGGATCGGGATTGCCGCGCCTTCGGCTCGCAGTGACTGCAGAGGCATGGGGCAACCCGGTTGATTAAGCCCAGGGCGCTAACAGTGACATTGCGAGGAGCCCCGCGCCGTGGCAATCTGTATCTAATGCAGAAACAAAACCACGTTTAGTCAGCGCGATGTCAGTAACCATTGAAGAACTGCTTAACGAATTGCCCCAGATTGGCAAAGTCGAGTGGATTGGAGTACGTCCTGCTCGTCGAGCTCCGGTTATCGCGGTCGACTCAGTGTTGGCAGAGAAGGGTCGTGGACTTCAAGGCGATCGTTACTCGGGCAAGAGTGGAAAGCGCGACGTGACCCTAATCCAGCATGAGCATTTGGCTGCGATAGCGTCGTGCCTGGGGTGCAACGAAATTCGTCCAGAATCCCTGCGGCGCAATATTGCCGTCAGCGGCATCAATCTGCTTGCGCTCAAGAGCAGGCATTTTCAAATTGGCAACGCGACTCTTGAGTTCACGGGCCTATGTCATCCCTGTTCATTTATGCAGGAGACCTTCGGGCCCGGGGGGTATAACGCGGTTCGCGGACATGGAGGCATCACTGCTCGCGTCGTTGACGGCGGATCGATCAAAGTGGGCGATTCGGTGTCGGTCTGATCGGACCCGGGGTCTGCAGAGATCCCTTTAGTTAAAAACTCTTCGCGTCTCCGACTGAACGACTAGGGCAGGCCCGGGCGCGATCATGTTTGCCCTTGATTGCTTTCGATTTCGGCCAGAATTTTACCGACGTCGCTCATGTCCAGCTTTTCGCATCCAAGCACCGTCAAGATCTGCAGAAACAGCTGGGCACCCATGATCCCCTTGCTGATTTTATTTCTGAGATTAGCTTCGTTTTGATGTGTTCCGATCGACGCCAGCCGAACCTTAAGCACCGCATAAGACACCCCGTGCAGCACCATCTGAGTGCGAATTATCCGGTTGACGGTTTTTGCCCATGCAGGGGAGTGTACGTATCTTTGCAACAGATTGTATTGAAATTAAAAAGTAACAATAGTAAAATATATTTAACAATTAAACAACATAAATTATTAAAGGAGAAAAGATATGGGTAGATTAAAAGACACACTTCAGGTTAGAAAACCGTCGATGAATTTCAAAACGGTTCTGTTCGTTCTGTTTCTTGGTCTGATTGGGCTGTCACTGTGGCAGGTGCTGTTTCAGATTGAGGAGGGTCACGTGGGAATCGTAAAGCGCTTTGGAGAGGCCACCGATCAGGTAAAGCCCGGTCTGCATACCAAAATCCCATTCGTCGACCGGGTGGAAACGCTTGAAATTCGAACGCGAAAGAATGTGGAAAAGCTGGCTGCGGCAACGCACGAGCAAATGCCCGTGACGGCAGATGTTTCGATCAACTGGACCGTGATCAGAGACCAGGCGTTTGATCTTTACAAACGCTACGGTGGGCTGTCTCAGTTTGAGAACCGCATTCTCGATCCCAAGCTCCGTTCTGCTGCAAAAGAGGCCATTTCACGTTTTAAGGCAGAAGAGATTATCCAGAACCGAGGTCAGGTCATTGGTCTTATTGAAGAAGGTTTGGTAAAGGCGATGGAATTCTATCCTGTGCGCGTTGATTCCGCTCAATTGGAGAATCTCGTGCTGCCGAAAAAATACATGCAGTCGATCGAGACCAAGCAGACCGAGAAAAACCTTGCCGCAGCCGAGTTGCACCGGCTGGAGCGCCAGAAACTTGAAGCACAGCGCGAGGTGAATACAGCAAATGCACTTCGTGATGCCGCAAAGGCCAAAGCCGACGGACAGGCATACGCGATTCTGAAGGAAGCGGAAGCAGAAGCCGAGGCAATCCGTTTGCGAGGAAACGCGGAGGCTGAGGCAATTGCAGCAAAGGCGAAAGCACTACAGCAATCGGATTTGCTCGTCGAGTATGTCAGAGCCCAACAATGGAATGGTCAGATGCCTTCGACTATCATGGGGTCCGATCAAAATATTCTCTGGAATATGACGAAGACTTCGAACTAGCAAAATCAATCAGGCGGCTCATTTGAGCCGCTTTTTTCTTCTACAGAGAAACTAAATTTTGATTTCGCGGTGGTTGCAACATGTTGTTGCGAGAATGCCGCGCCTGGGGCTCGTGATGATGATGGCTGATTGTGGATATCTGCTCGATCAAAGAAAGCAAATCTTTAAAGTCATTACGAGGCGCGTCGCGACGGGGCAACCTCGCAGGAACGGCAGAAGCTTCAGATTAGAACGTCTCTCAGATCGAGTCCGGAACCAGTGCCAGTCGGGTAAATCGCAGTTCGTTCTCATCTCCAGACAAAACGCAAAGCGAGACACCACTGGCGATGCTGAATTTATCCTCACTGCCTTCAACCGGAACTCTGGCCGACCATCCCAGCAGACAATACCCTCCGTGCTCATTCTCGTTGTATTCAAGCACCTCAAGCGTTTTGTCTTCTTCGGGTTCTGCAAACCACTCTGTATGCGTGTCGGCGATCGCCTGACGACCTCGAGCCGGTGGACCGTAGGGTGAAAAAAGTGCGCCGTCTGCTGTAAATGCTTCGGCGCACCCTTTCGAATCAAGAGCCTTATATGCGGACAGGTAATGACTTATAAGTTGTTGCAGTTTGTGTTCAGACACCGTGTTTTCTCATGTCGCGACTGACAAATTACACGATATCAGAGAGTTACCTGAATCCTAAATAATTCCTGAACTATTTTGAATAGCGTTTCATCACCATAGTTTCAGGATCAAGCTTGGACATGAACTCTGCCGCAGCTGGCGCATCTGCAAAGCTCGCCATTGACGCTTCCGCATCCTCCAGCGAATGCCAGTGAACGACAACAAGCCACTCGCCATTGTCACCGGCTGCTGACTCTCGTTTGATAAAACCCGGCTGTCTGGATACGTGTTGGTTTTCAACGGCTGTATCCAGAGGACGAAACTCTGCGGGAGTAACGCCATCTTTGAGCATAAACGTCGCGATTTCGATCACACCGTCCAGTCCTTTTGATGCTGAAAGCCCGCGGAATTTTCCATTGCGGTTCTTGGCATCGGCTTCCGGAATCAGAGTCTCAATTGTGTCCCAGTGCTCAACAATCTTGCCTTCTTCGATCCGAAAAAGGTCATAAAACGATGACGTCTTGCCAAGAAATTCGCCTTCTGAAATTGCAAGAACGAAGTCGCCTTCTCCAAGTATGGCGTGGTTTTTTGTGTAGGTAAGCGGCATTCCCGCCTCGGCCATTTGCTGAAGAGCTTCCCCAAGAGCCTGTAGGCCGTCTCCGACAGCAGGATTGTGCTGCATATATGTTTCAGTCGATACATAGTCGGTAATCTTTCCCGGGTTTGCGCCCATCAACACATCATCGACAAATCCAGCAATAAGCTCTTTGTTCTGACTTGTTTTTTCAAGATCGCTGCTACGGGTCGGTCCGTCGATCTGACTGCGACCGGATACGGTTTCAGTAGCTGTTTCCTGCAGGTTGTCCCAGTGCTCAACAATCAGGCCATCTTCGAAACGAAAAACATCAAATCCAATTTTGGGACCAAAAAAGTTGTATTCGGTATGAGTAAATACAAAATCACCGTCCTCAAATGCACGTTTTACCGACGCTTTAGCCGAACCGGCAGGCAGTGCTTGCATGACTTCACCGAAGCCCGCTAAACCGTCACCAACCATTGGGTTGTGCTGAATGTATTTTTCAGGATTGATATAACCGATGGGCGTTGGATCTCCGGTCTCAATGCTCTCCAGTACAGCAATCGCTTTTTCCTTGTTACTGAGATTGTTGTCGGCGATTACCGACATTGAGAATGTAGTGGCTGCAACCGCAACCGCAAGCGCAGCTGCTGATAGATGTCGTGTTTTCATGATCAGAACCTGAGAGTTGGACAGGTCTGAAATACTATTTTTCGGCGATGGTCCGGCACAGGTGAATGCCGGAGGATAAATGGTAAATCTTTAACTTTTGCTTCCGGTCGCGAATTGTCGGGGGGTTAACCCTGTGTGCTTTTTGAAGTACTTTACAAAATTGCTGGCGTCGTCGAAGCCCATAGAAAATGCGATTTCCTGAGTAGATTGCTCGCCGGTTACCGATCGTCTCTTGATTTCAAGGATGACGTAGTCATCAATGAGTTGTTTCACGGTTCGCCCTACAAATCGCTTGCACAGCTGATTGAGTGTTTTATAGGTGGTGCCGATTTTTTCTGCATACTCGTGTGCATCCCGGTTCGTGGCATAGTCATTGCGAAGCAACAGCATGAAGCGATCGAACGCGCCTCTGCCTTTTGATGTGGTCGGTGGGTTTTCTATCGTGTACGAGCGCTCAAGTATCAGGATCAACGCTGACAACAAAGACGACATCACGCCAATCCGCATATCATTGCGGCCGAATTCTCTAACCAGTTCAGAGATCAATGCCTGACCGCTGGAAGCTGAGGATTGATCCAGTCGGAACACAGGTGATGAGGCCATTACCGCCGAAAACGGCGAAAAAAGCGCGTTGCGAGATTCATTGCTGAGATGGTCCAAGAATATATCAACGAACAAAATACATTTGCCCAGTGGGTTCCGGGAGAAGTCGAAAGCATGAACCTGGTTCTGATTTATGAGCAGAAAATCTCCCGGCTTGTAGGTGTAACGCGCAAAATCAACGAAGTGCTCGCCGTGCCCGGATTCAATGAAACAAAGCAAATTGAATCCAACCCGGTGCGGCTGCTCCGGGTCGTGTGACAACAGAGGTTTACGATTATTAATGGCGGAGAGCTCGATAATATCGATCTGTTGGCCTGTGTTCGCTCCAGGCGAAAAACTGATGTCCGGAATACGAGTGTTCATTAAACGCCTTCAATCGGCAGGATCGACAGGGGCAAGTATCCAGATATTGGTGTGAATGGCAACCGGGCTGCCGATTTTGTGAGTTCTGGTTCGCGGTTGTATGTGCCAGAGCCGACGTCGGTTAGTATCGCAGTTGGTTCATTGGTGTCCTTCATTAGAGATGACTTTCGAAGAATTCCTGATCTATGCAACTGTATTTGCAACAGCAACATTGGCTGTTTCCGGGATCATTCAGGCGGCACGCTGCGATATGGACATTTTCGGCGGAGGTGTGCTGGCGCTGGTTTGTGCGCTGGGTGGAGGAACGCTTAGAGACCTGCTCATTGGTGCATCACCTGTTTTCTGGATCACCGATCTGCTCTACCTGTCCGTGATTCTGGTAACCACTGTGCTGACGGCCTGGTTATTGCGCTTTGTTCCTGTGGGCAGGGGACTGCGATTTGCAATGCTGGACGTAGCAGATGCCTTTGGTCTGGCGCTGTTTGCAATTCTTGGGGCACAGAAGGCTCTGTCATTCGGACTGTCTGAACCCATCGCGGTAGTAATGGGCGTGATGACCGGCGTTGCAGGCGGCATCATCCGCGATGTGATTACCCAACAACAGCCCGCCGTTATGCGAGGGGACAGCTTTTATGCCACCGCGGGCATTATTGGGTGCGTGGTCTACTGCGCACTGGAAGGTGTTCTTACGGAGACCGTCTCAATGCTTGTTGGTATGACGGTTATTCTGGTTTTACGATTGGCTGCAATTCGCTGGAAGTTCAAGATTCCGTCTCTCATTAAACCGGGCAGCTAGTTCAGTTCCGGAAAAAATCACAGTGGGTTGTTGGTACGATGTCAACATCAAGGACTCAGATCGATACCGTGAAGTCTTTCACTGAAGTTGTGACTCACCAGACGCTCCGTGCATCTTAGTCACCTCGCTCCTGTCGTTAGAAACGGTTTACACCGCCGCCGGGTTGGTTCAGAAGCTCCATGACATTAATGTTCCCACTCAGGTAGAGAAAGAAGACATAACCAAAAATAATCAGTGACCAGCCCAACAGCCGAAGCGAAATCGTGACCGTTGGGGATGGGTTGTTGAAAATGAGATTGCCGAAAGCAAACAGCTGGGTCAGAAAAACGAAAATGGTGTAAACCGCGACTGAATTGACGGATATACCTTGATTTAAAAACCCACTCCCCAGCGTGTGGACTTGTCCTTCCGGAAATGAGTGCCAATAAAGAATAGCAACTACAAAGCTGAGTCCAAGCCCGAAGTGATCCAGAGTTTTACCCATTGGCTACACATGTAAACATACTGTCAGCCTTAATAGTACTCTCTGGTGGGATTGATATGAGCCACAATCATGGATTCATTCTGGTTTTAGTCGAGTCCTGATATCCAAAATCCGTCGAAAACGCCCTGCGTTGTCTCATCGCTTACGTAACCAGCTCGAGAGCGAATCGCATCTATGGTCTCCCCTGCGTCAGTTGGAAAGTGGTAGTCCATCTATCTACGTTGGATTTGTCGATATGTTCGCGCTTTGCTGCAAATGCGGGTTCAGGGATATCCATGCCGGGACGTTTCAGTTTTTCGATCGTGTTTGTCACCTCACGGCTCATCATGCCGGAAAATCCGACAACATCCGCTGAAAGCACAGCGAGCAGGGTCTGTGTCACGGGGGAGTGTTCACGATTTGCGAGGCACCATAGTCGTGCCGGATTGTTCTTACACGTTAAGGCACTGTAGCATATTCGGCTGATACAGATATCTGGGCTGTGAGGACTGTGACCGAACTCTGCACCTACGCAGCGCAAATATTATTACTGAATGAGCACCACAAATTGAGCAATAAGAAATCACCTAAAATGGGCGGACTGTTTGGTGGGTCGCTGACCGGAAATTTTTTAGGTTTGCCCGCTGAGTTGAACGATGGATGTTTCGCCGATATCGTGCTGATGGGCGCCCCCGTCGCAACACCTTACCGTTCCGTTGGTCCCTACTGTGCCGATGCACCAGATGCAATCCGCTCGGCGTTTGGCTGGCCCGGTGTGCTCGATCATCACGACTTCGACCTTGATGGTACCGTGTTGCATAGCGGCACCACCGCAGTTGACATAGGAAACCTGTCGTTCAGCGAGACCGATTTCGCGGCAAATCGTGAGACGATTCGGGCAAGTGTTGCTGGAGCGCTTGATAACGGATCGGTTCCCTTAGTTCTCGGCGGCGACGACTCTACTCCGATACCTGTTTTGCAGGCCTACGAAAAGCACGGACCGATCACTGTGCTCCAGTTTGATGCCCATATTGATTGGAGAGACGAAGTCTCGGGAGAACGAATGGGCCTGTCCAGTAACATGCGACGGGCGTCCGAGATGCCCTGGGTTGAGCGCATTGTGCAGGTCGGTGCTCGCGGTATCGGTAGCGCGCGACCTGCGGATGTACAGGATGCGCTTGATTGGGGGGTTCATTTCGTGTCGATGTCAACGTATGTCGCGCAGGGTCTCGCCTCCTTAATGGCTCATATCCCCGATGATTCGAAAGTGTTTGTGACCTTCGACATCGATTGTATGGATCCATCGGTGGTACCCGCGGTCATTGGTCCGGCGCCGGGAGGTTTCCACTATTGGCAGGTGATAGAGATCCTGCGAAAGCTGGCAGATAAAGCGCGCATTGCGGGATTTGATTTGGTTGAACTGATGCCCGCGAACGATATAGGTGGCCGTGGCGCTTTGGTCGCAGCCCGTCTTGTCGCGGTTATGATGGGCCTGATCAGTCGACAAAAGCAGTCGCGCCTATGACATAAGTCAGCTTGAGTGCTCCATCTTCGGGCGTTTCAGGAGGAATGCCATTGGGTTCGCTTTGAGGGCGGGTTCCGGTCTTGTCACAGACACCATTATGTGTCCTTTGTTGCAAAATAGTGGTTGAACAAGCCGCCTAGTTCCGCAGCGCATGCAACAGATCCCAGTAGGGTTCGTCACCGAAATGCCGGGCGAAAAAATCAATAAACACTCGAACTTTCGGTGCCAGTATTCTCGAGCCGGGGTACACCGCCCAGATCGCTGACTCAGATATCAAAGGAAAGCGATTTAACACCTCGACCAGATCACCCTGCTGCAGGTGAGCGTAAGCACTCCAGGTGGAATTGATCGTGATTCCCAGCCCACTGACACAGGCTTCCCGAATGGCATCACCATTGTCCGTGCGAAAACGACCCTTCGCTTTCATGCGTTTTTCGCCGTCACCAACTTTGAACGTCCAGTAGTCAAGTCCCATCAGTGTGATGCACTGGTGTTGTTTCAGATCTTCCGGAGATTCCGGATGTCCGTGTTGTTGTAGATAGTCAGGTGATGCACACAGGATTCGTCGATCTGAAGCCAGCTTGCGGGCAATCAGCGATGAGTCCTTGAGACTCGAGTTGCGGATGGCTACATCAAAACCCCCTTCAACCAGATCGGTGATGGTGTCGGACAGCCTTAGATCGACGTCAAGATTGGGATTTTGATCGAGAAATGTTTTTAACGCCGGCATCAGATGCATGCGACCGAAGGACGCGGGAGCGGTAACCCGCAGCAGTCCGGAGGGTGAGGTGCTGCCGGCACCGACAGAGGCCCGTGCAGCATCGACGCCGGCAAGCACTTCCTCAGCATAAGGCAGGAACACTCGACCTTCCTCCGTCAGCGAAACTTTGCGGGTGGTGCGGTGAATCAGCCGCACGCCAAGTTGCTTCTCAAGTTTGCTCACATACGAGCTTGCAACGGCGGGAGAGAGTCCCAAATCATTACCGGCACTACTGATGTTCTGGGTCGAGGCGACACGCACGAACAGTTTTAGATGCTCAAATTTCACAAATAATTATCAACTAAAAGTAAAAACTAATTCTAATAATTTGCTAATTATCTTCTATTAATAAATAAATACAATACCGGTCCGAAAACCAACATTTTGACAATAATGAAAGCAATGATCGTGCGCCGTTTTGGCGATTCCGGGGTCTTTGAGACCGCTGATATTCCAAAACCGGAATTGAAGCCGGGTCACGTTATCGTTCGGATCGCCGCAACAAGTGTCAATCCCGTCGACACCATGATCCGTGAAATGGGACCCGAACTTCCTATCTCGCCTCAACCACCCGCGGTTCTGGGAATGGATTTCTCCGGAACGGTCGAGTCAGTGGGTGATGGCGTCGAAAACTTTTCAGTAGGTGATGAGGTGTACGGCTGTGCCGGCGGATTGATGGCGCTGCCCGGTGCGCTGGCGGAGTACATGCTGGCTGACGCGCGACTGATCGCGCACAAACCGGCCAACCTGGGTATGCGAGATGCGGCTGCAATCCCCCTTGTAGGCATTACGGCCTGGGAAGGTCTAACCCGCGCTCAAGTCGGCAGTGGTCAGAACGTTCTGGTGCACGGAGGTTCAGGCGGAGTGGGTCATCTGGCGATTCAGTTGGCGCGACATTTTGGTGCCGATGTGTTTTCAACCGGCGGTGGCGAGTCCCAGCTATCCATGATTGAAAGTCTCGGTGCTACTGGTATTAACTACAAATCTGAATCGGTTGCTGACTATGCAGATCGGTGCACATCCGGTGCCGGCTTTGATGCCGTGTTCGATACAATTGGTGGGGAAAATCTGCTGAATTCTTTTGAGGCGGCAAAGCTAAACGGTCAGATATCGACAACGGTTTCCCTGGCCGCAATTGACCTGTCTGGTGCACACTTCAAAGGGTTGTCACTGCATGTTGTCTTTATGCTGATTCCGATGATCTACGATCTCGGCAGGGAGGATCACGGAAAGATTCTTCGCGAAATCGCTGCCGTGGCTGATGCCGGAGGGCTGAGACCGGTCGTGGACGATAAGAGGTTTTCCCTTGATGAGATTGGTCATGCTCATGACCATCTGGCCAGTGGGAACGCGAGAGGAAAGATCGTCGTCGATCTGTAGAAAAAATGGGAAGAGACGCCGCAATACCGATACCCCGGATGGACCGCGAATTCGGTGAAAACGGTTTCGAATCGATAAACAGCGGCTACAACGCGGTTTTCAAACCCAATCGCATGACCGTCGGTCTGGTTGCGCCCTTGGCAGCCTATCACCATCATCCCGTGCCAAGCATGACGGATCATCTGCAGCGGACGGTAATGGCGGAAACTCTGGGATTTCCGGCAATCTGGTTGAGGGATGTGCCGTTCAACGTGCCGTCCTTTGGTGATGCCGGTCAGATATACGATCCATTCGTGTATCTCGGCGCACTGGCTGTGGCTACTGAACGGATTGCTCTCGGCGTTGCCAGTATCATTCTGCCATTGCGGCACCCGGCACATGTTGCGAAAGCCGCCGCCAGCGCAGATGTTTTATCAAACGGGCGGTTGATACTGGGCGTCGCCTCCGGGGACCGACCCGAGGAGTTTCCGGCGCTCAATATGCCTTTTGACAGTCGCGGTGAGCGCTTCCGTCAAAGTTATGAGTACATGCGTCACGCCCACAGCCCTGGCTCGTTTGAAGGCAATGATTTCGGCAGACCGGGACGCGGAATGGACCTTCTGCCGCAGCCGGCTGGAACGAAACTACCGCTACTTATCACGGGAAGCAGTCAGCAGAGCGTCGAGTGGACCGCGCGGCACGGCGACGGCTGGATGATTTATCCGCGTAATCTGTCCTTGCAAAGGCAGGTCATCTCAGAATACAGGGAGCGGGTTCAGCAAAACGAACGTGAATCAAAGCCCGTGATGCAGCCGCTCTATCTGGATCTGGCGAGCGACGATTCGTCGCCACTGCAACCCATTCATCTCGGTTTTCGGTCTGGTGTGTCCCATCTGCTCGAGTATCTGCACGCCCTGCAAGGTATCGGGGTGAACCACGTGGCATTGAATCTGCGTTTTAACCGCGCTGATATCAATTCAACTCTGCATCGACTGGCGGAGGAAGTTCTGCCGCACTTTCAACATCAACACGATCACTCTGGAGAGACACCATGAAAAGATCAATTCTGATCACAGGATCAACCGACGGTATTGGTTTTGCTACAGCAGAAATGTTTGTCACTCAGGGGCACGATGTACTGCTGCACGGCCGCAGTGCCGAAAAACTGGAGGCGGCGCAGAATATGCTGTCGGCTAAATTGTGCGGCGGTCAATTGGAGGTGTTTCAGGCTGACTTGTCCAATTTGGACAATGTGGAACGCCTCGCGGATGAGGTCAGGAGTCGCCAAAGTACACTGGATGTGCTGGTCAACAATGCCGGTGTTTTTCACACTCCATCGACCTCGACGCCGGACGGTTACGACATTCGATTTATGGTCAACACCTTTGCACCTTATCTACTGACCCAAAAACTATTGCAATCAATGAGTCCGGACGGGCGAGTGGTGAATCTGTCTTCGGCTGCACAGTCGCCGGTCAATATTCAGGCACTGTTGGGAAAGGAGTCAATTGCTGAAGATTTTACTGCTTACGCCCAGAGCAAACTGGCACTGACAATGTGGTCGCGGCATCTGGCAAGCCGGCTCGATGCTAACAATCCGGCGGTGATTGCCGTCAATCCCGGATCAATGCTCGGCAGTAAAATGGTTAAAGATGCGTTCGGCGTTGCAGGAGGCGATCTGGGCATCGGTGCCGATGTTCTTGTCAGAGCCAGTCTTTCTGAGGAGTTTGATGGCGCTAACGGACTGTACTTTGACAATGACTCGCGGCAGTTTGCATCTCCGCACCCTGATGCGCTCAATGAAGGAAAAACTCTTGAGGTCGTGCAGGCAATTAACTCGATCTTAACTGGTCGGATCTAGCAGGCTGTTGAAAAACTATCTGCATGGGTTCTGCGACATTAAAAATTGGCTCAAAATGCTCAGCCACGAAGTGCTTTTTCGCCTTGCATAAACTGCCTCGATAACGTTTTTCAACAGCCTTCTAAAACGCTACAGACAAATCAGTAAAACAGTGCGATTAGCGGCAATCAGCGGAAAGCAAAGCGAGGTTTCTTCGCAAATGTCGCCGATACCGTTTGCGTTCAGATCTGCCTGATCAGGATTGAAATCGCCGGGACAATTGTCCTGCGCATCGTCGATTCCGTCTCCATCTTCATCTTCAAGATTGCAGTTAGCGCAAATGTACTGAACCTGGTTGTCGATCGACGTGGAAGGGTCATTGCCGTTCCCCGCGAGATCAGTAACAGTACTTGCAGGTAGAGTGACCATGACAGTATCGTTTGATGCCATACCGGTGATTCCAATTACGAACTGAACTGCTGTTGGCGGGTCGAGGTCATTGGGCCCGACTGTGATTTGACCATCACTTCCATTGATCATAAAGTCATCGCTGCTAAGTGTTCCGATCTCCACAGACTCCGAGAAGCTCACCACAAAGCGGGCAATATTGCTGGTCGTCGGATCAACCTGGTCATCGGCTTGTTCGATCGTCACAGACGGTGGTGTGTTATCCGGGCTCTGAATTTCGAATGCGGTTAACGTCAGCAGATCGGATGCGTTTCCAGACGCGTCGGTAACGCGCATACCGCAATCGTTAATGAAACCAACCGGCAGTGGCGAAAGAGTAATGGTTGTATTTCCCGCGTCGACCGCACGATTCGTCGAATTTTCGCAACCGCCATAAAAGCTCGCGGTTCCGGCCTCGCTGCTGCCCAGTGTAAACGACGGCGTATTATCGGTGGTCGGCGTGCTAACGGCAGTAGCTTCCTCCAATTCAGGTGGCGTAGTGTCTGCTGGAGAACTGCCAAAGTTATCGCAGAGGGCAGCGCTACCGTTGTTGTAAATATTCTGAATGTTTGTCGCTGAAAGGGCCTGATCGAAGATACATACGTCATCAATTCGGCCGCTGAAAGCGCGACCTGCAGTATCCCCCGACGGTGTATTTCCAATTGCGGCCAGGACGTTGGCATTTTGATCGACAGTACCGCTTTTCGACACCGTACCGACTTGTACACCGTTTAAAAACAGACGCAGTATGCTGCCGTCATAGGTTGCAGCGATATGTTGCCACTGGTTTTCCCTGACGTGCTGTTCGGAATTTCCAATAAGAGTAGTTACCGATCCGTTTGCTCTGAGTCGGACTCGGGGTACAAACACTGAACCGCTTTTGATTGTAGACAACATCCAGTAGTGATCCGACTCAGAGATTCCCGTGGATTTGGCAAGAATTCGACCTTCACCCGCCCCATCGAGATCGTCCGGATTGATCCATGCCGAAAATGTCACCGACGACACAGGCGCATCGAGCGAGCCAAGATCGATGTAATCATCGTCGTCATTGTTTCCATCGAAATTCAAAGCGCCATTCAGTACTCCGGTAAGCCACTCATTTCCCGATATGTTCTCGAGCTGGTATGGCAGGCCGTTAATAGCTTCGTTGGTGCTGTTACCTGCGGTTTCGTCAAGTTTCCAGTAGTAAACAGGCTGTGGTGATGGCGGCGCCTGAGCTGTCGTCACGTTAATTGCGACAGATCTGCTGGATTCATTACCGGAAAAATCGATTGCTGCCACCTGAATGGAATAGTTTGTTACTGCGTTCAAACCTCCGACAGAGATCGTTGTGTTCGGTGTTCTCTGGTGTTCAACAGAATTTACATAGACGATGTATTCCTTTATAGCGCCACTGTTATCTGCCGAACCTGACCACGTCATTGAAAACGAGTTTGAAGTGACATTGGATACGCTCTGAATTACAGGCGTGCTTGGAGGGGTGTTGTCGGGTAATCCCTGTTGGGCGATTGAGATAGTTTGGAGGCGTTCACTGTTGGCGAAGGTGACTGTGGCAAATCGAGGTCCAAAGCCACTGTGTGCCTGCGCGGTCACACTTACATTTGCGTTACCGAATCCCATCGCGGGGTTTACTGATATCCAGTTTTGGTCGGGGATGCCGTTCCAGTTGTCATTTGTAGAAACAGCAACTGTCTGAGAACCGCCCACAGCGGAAAAATCCAGACTGTCCGGGGTGACGACAAGTGGTTCTCCGGGGCTTTCGTTTTTATAAATGCGGACGTTGCCACCATAGAACTTTGATGGCCCCACCACATCCAGGTCGGAGTCTCCATCAAGGTCTGCCACGACTCCGGTATAGATTTCACCGTTTGTGTCAAAATTTTGTTCAGTCCACGTAACTCCGTCTGGCGTTGTTGTGTTGTAAAAAATATAGACACCTTTGGAACCAAAGCTGCGACCTGTGGCGACGTCAAGATCACCATCGCGGTCGACATCAACCAGCTGCACCATGTGGAATTTGCCGGTATTGTTTTTAATGATGTGGCGCTGCAGCTGGACCCCACCAGAAGTGTTGGGTCCGTTGTTTTCGTACCATGCGAGATATCGATCTGCGCCCTCCGCACTCGCCATGTAAATATCGTTGTCGCCATCACCATCGATATCACCTACGGCTGATTTGACTTTGCCGTAGGTTGAGCCCTGAAACTGAGAATCTATAAGATGCTCAATCGGGTCACCGCTGCGCCATCCGCCGGGATTGTCCCAATAGACGCCTGACAATACGATTTCGTTTTCGTCGTCGCCGTCAATGTCCCCAGCGGATATCCCCTCTGGTTTACCTGTTTCTTCCGTATCAAAAACCCGCACCGTCCAGTTGTTAATATTCGCATTCTGTAGCGCTACCACAACCCGTTCGGATGACCAGGTGCGCTCGATGATGTCGAGACGTCCATCGCCGTCCATATCGGCAACTCTAAGATCGTTTTGGTGATACACGTTCCCGGAGTACACGGTAACACGTTGCCACAGTTGCTTCGGGTCTCCTGTGGCCCCTGGATTAAGGTAAACGTAAAGTTCGCCGGCTTCACCGTTGGCAGAGTCTGGCGCATTTCGCTGACCGTCGGATGTAACAAAGTCAGGCCACCCATCGCCGTTGATATCGGCGACCTGTGCAGCGTAAGGACCGCCGTCGGACTGTCCTATCTGATACCAGGTTGAATAGTCCGGCCCGGCGTACCAACGCTGTTCAGATGCCGAGATTGCTATGTCAACATGTCCGTCCTTGTCAAAATCCGCGACGCCCACTTCGGCCGAATTTCTCGAAATAAAGGACGCGCCTGACCAGGTTTGAACCGTGGTCGATTGTGCGGCTCCGATCGGCAATAGCAGCAACAGCAATAGATGGATGCGAACAGGTCGATCCGATTGAAACAGCAAACTCTCTAATCTCTGCATGGTGACGCCGCAGGCGCACGAGATCGCAGCGGCGTCTGTATGGCATACTTTGCGCATACCCATGTGTGCAGACACTGCCGCAGTCGCGACACCCGACTGTGTTTATTTGTGAGCCCCGCAATCAGTGTAAGTTCTCATCACAGCGTTCTATAGAACAAAATCACCCGCGGAGCTGAAATGACCGATTCGAGTGCAAACATAATCCCCCATCCGTTTTTAAACGGACTGACACTATTTACAGCTGGGCGATCGCCCCATCGGCACGATGTGCATGGACACAACGCCTATTCTGTGATTGGCCTGACGTCGGGTGCCAAGTACTATCATCATCAAGGGGCGACGCATTCGGTATCCGCGTTTGAAATAGCGGTTGCCAATCCCGGGGAATTGCACGGATGCGGACCCGTAGACAACAAACCCTGGTCGCACAGGACCTGGTATCTGAGCGAAGAGCTGGTGAGAGAGGTTTGTGGTATTGCCGACGATGAGGAAACCCCGATTCTGGACGCACCGGTGATCCGGGACCGGAAAACAGCGCGGCATTTAATCTCTGCGCACAAACGATGCGATATTGAGATCGAGGCTCTGGAAGGTCAGTCAATTGCACTGGAAGCGTTGGGATTATTGTTTGACAACCATTCCAGCTACAGAGAGGTAGAGCAGAGCACGATAACTATTAACGCTGCGGAACGAATGCCAATCTATTTGAGTTTTTTGCAGCAGAGTGTGTCCAATGCTCCGGACCTGACAGATCTTGCAAACGCAGCCGGCGTTAAACGAAATCAGGTAATCAGGGATTTCAAGGCTGCAGAAGGCGTGACACCGGGGCAGTACTTTCGGTCAATGCGGCTTAATCTCGCCAAACAACTCATCCGCGCAGGTAAGAATCTGGTAGAGACAGCCGGTGAATCGGGTTTTTCAGATCAGAGTCATTTCACCAGAAGCTTCAAACGAGCATTTGGTATCACACCAAACGCATTTAAAAGGATATCCCTTCAGTCTTCAGGGAATGCCCCGTTTTAGCCCGAATACTTCATAAAGGCGGACATAATCAGACAACCCGTATTTTTATGTCGGTAGTTTGTGTTTGACTATTTTTGGGGAAACCCGGATTGACCTTTCTGGTATGTAAGTCTTCTATGGCGACTCAATTTCGTGTTGCTTCCTTGCCGATACCCATCGAACCATAGCTGCGGTTACGATTACTCGGACGACCAACCAACCTGTCTGGTGAGTTTGCATCTCAATTCCGGACCTTCATGAAACATTCGAGCTGGTGATCATTTGCGGCCACTCGCTGTATGACGGACCGCGGTAGTTATTGCTGTATAGTATTTGAAAGAATTCCAACACTCTCAATTTCAACCTCTACGACGTCACCATCTTGCAGAGCGGAGGTCCTGCCAGGGGTTCCCATGAAAATAAGATCACCGGGCTTAAGGGTGAAATATCGGCTGAGGAAGCTGACAACTTTTGCAGGCGAGTGGATCATGTTGGCTGTGCTTTCCTGCTGCACGACGGTACCATTCAGTCGCGTTGTGAGCAGCAGGTCAGTGATATTCAGATTAGTGGTGATCACCGGACCAACCGGACCAAAACCATCGCTGGCTTTAGCCCGAATCCACTGTAGATCGCTGCTCTGCCAGCTTCTTTCTGACAGGTCGTTGCCCGCCGTGACACCAAAAATGTAGTCCATGGCCACAGCTTCGGAGACATTCTTGGCCGTTTTACCAACAACCATGACCAGTTCACCTTCGTAGTGGACGTTGCGGGCATCCGGGGGCAGAACCACCCTTTCGCGGTGCCCGGCTAGCGCACTTGGCAGTTTCAAAAACAGTGGCGGTGGACGATCCGCGCGCGATGACAGATGACTTGCAAAGTTTTTGCCCACTGCGAATACTTTTTCCGGATCTGTAGGTGGCAACCAATTCACTTTCGACAGCGGAATTGCTGTTTGAGTTTTCTCGGACATAGGAAACAGTCCGCCTTCAAGCAGCTGCAGAGAATCGCCCTCGACGACACCATAGCGAGCAACACCTTCATGCAATGCACGGGCATAAGACGCCCCATGACTCGGTCCGGAAATCAATCCCCAGACTGCGACTACTGCGATGACAATTCGAAACATGGCAAACAAAAATGATCCCGGCAGGCTGGAACGGCAATCAGGAGCGAGGGCTGCGCAATTTCCAGCCTGCCGGGATCAAAAACTGGGACTGGCTGACTGCCGACACACCTGATCTGTTATCAAATAACGTATTGCACTGGCGAATATGCCCGTAGTCAGACCCAGACAGGATCCGAGAATAAGACCTGGTGTGACAATTTGAGCCCTGATTTTTGCTTTCATAATCGACTCGACGGTGTGGTTGCAGCGGCAGATAATGATCTTCAGAAAGCGCGTATTATTGAGAAAAACACGATAAAAAGTAGGTGAATACACCGAACTCTTTCTCCAATGGCATCAATGTACAGTCGATTTCGCATATAATCAAAAAAATAATATATCTTTCAATAAGATAATGAACGTATTACGTTCACGAAGCATGAATGCATTTCTCGAATGGCGCCAAAAATGCACAAAAAAGATGAATTACTGGGGGTGTTAGTAGCATTTGTGACGGCTGGACTGCTTGCTGCACACCGATGTGGGCACAGTTCAGCGTTCAGCGTAATCGGCGGATACGCATACTGGACCTTCCGCATTCTGGTCGAAGCCGGTCTTTTTGCGGCGACTCTTTTTGCGGTGGAGCGCTATATTGGTCATCAGATATCCAAATGGTCGGGGTATGCAGCGGCGATATTGTTCAGTCTTATACCCTTCACTCTGGCTGTCACGGCACTCGATCTGGTGCTGGGTTTACCGGAGCTGGGTATTGATTCCGGGCGTTCCGCAGTGGGTTTACGCCTGAGCGCGTTCGTGCATGAGCTGTTTTACCTCCTGGACAACCACGTGTTTCTCTGCATCCTGATTTTGATTCCAAGGCTGATGCGTCAATTTGCCAGCGCTGACAACCTCAACACAGTCCACGAAAGCATGGCGAAAAAAACAGAGACAACTGCGTCGTTTATTGAGTCCATCAATCCTCCTCTGAAAGGTCATCTCTGTTCGATCGAAGCACAGGAGCACTATATAAAAGTTACCACTACGGAAGAATCACGCATGATTCTGTACCGGTTCTCGGACGCCATTCGTCAGTTACCTGTTGATCTAGGAATGCAGGTGCATCGGTCGCACTGGGTAGCACACGCAGTTGTTGAAGGCATTGAATCTGAAGGTCAGCAAATGCGTGTTGTCATCGGAAAGGGTGGGAAGATACCCGTCAGCAGAACCTATCGTGCAGCGGTTGAAGAACGCTATCCAGTTCACATAAGCAACGCAGAATCGAGTCAGTCGATTTAACGTCGAATCCGACCAGTTGTGAAACCGGTCCGCAACGAGTACTTCGGATTCAATTCAGTATTATTCAATGCGTGATATACGATTAGAATGGGTCTGAACGTTGCAGATCAAACCGATATGCGGACACCGACATTTGTGCGCTCAGAAAGGAATTTGAAAAAGTCGCTCGCGGTTGCACTCATGGTGTTAAATCTGCTGGTAACCGTGCAGGGTTATGCCGATACAGAGTCAGTCATTACACTGGGACCCAGACCGGCAAACCTGCTTGCCAGTATGCGACCAGGTGCATTGAAGACTCGCCTGCAGTCATGTATCCACGGTCCGTTCAGACCCAGTGACTGGTCGATCGGACACCGCGGTGCGCCAGCGCAGTTTCCCGAACATACCCGAGAATCAAATATCGCTGCGGCAAGAATGGGTGCAGGAATACTCGAGTGCGATGTCACCTTTACCCGGGATCGCGAACTGGTGTGTCGTCATGCTCAGGATGACCTGCACACCAGCACAGACATTCTGAGCACAGCACTGGCTGATCGGTGTGTTCAACCATCGACTGCGACGTCTGACAATGTGCGGGTGGACGCACAATGCAGAACCTCTGACATCACATTGTCCGAGTTCAAAGCATTAAGGGGCATACAGGATATAGTGAATTCCGCGGGACATTCGGCAACTCAATACATCGCAGGGGCTGGGGAATGGCGTAAAGATCGGTTTGCAGCCACGGGAACACTGTTGACCCACAAAGAGCATATCGAACTTGTCAAATCACTTGGACTGAAGTTCATGCCGGAGTTAAAGGCTCCGGTGGTTGACATGCCGTTTGAGGGAGATTACTCGCAGGTCGAGTATGCGCAGCAGTTGATCGATGAATACAAGCAGGCGGGAGTCAGTCCGGCAGACGTTTTTGTTCAGTCGTTTAATCTCGACGATGTACTTTACTGGATTGAGAATGAACCGGAATTTGGCGAGCAGGCGGTTTATCTGGACGACAGCTATGCCATCGAGGGTTGGTCACCTTCTGATCCGAGCACATGGCGGAACAGCATGAGGGAACTTAAGTCGATGGGCATTAACTATGTCGCACCACCAATCTGGGTGTTGTTGTCTCTGGAGGACAATCGCATCGTGCCTTCAGTGTATGCGAGAAGGGCGACCGCAGCTGGTCTGAAAATTATTACATGGACGGTAGAGCGATCCGCTTCTATATCTTCAGGTGGCGGATGGTATTACCAGTCCGTTAGTGAGCGTCTTCATCGAGACGGTGATGTTTTCGAGGTGATGCATGCGCTGCACAGGGAGGTCGGAGTGGTCGGCATATTTTCAGACTGGCCGGCAACCACTACTTTCTACGCGAATTGTTTTGATTTGTAGGATGTGTTTCTCAGTTCGGTCGTGATCTAGTACGGAAATGCAATCTGCTTTAACGCGCCCATCTGATTCGCAAATCATGTAAATTGCTTACGAACTCCAGATGCTCACTCACAGGTGCATGCCGTGCATAAAGATCAGATTCAATACCAGGTTGCGGAAAGAGTTGCGACTATCACCCTAAACCGTCCAGAAAAACTTAACGCCATCACCGACACGATGCCGGGAGATCTGGCAGCGGCTGTCGAGGCAGCCACCGCGGATGATTCCGTACATGCGATCGTGTTAACCGGTGCAGGCAAAGGGTTTTGCAGCGGATATGATCTTTCAATTTTCGCTGAGAACAGTTCCGCGGCAATTCAGGATATGCCGTGGGATGCAATGATCGACTACCAGTTGATGCGACGATTTACTGATCACTTTATGTCATTGTGGCGATGTCCGAAACCGGTCATTGCCAAAGTGAATGGCGATGCAGTAGCGGGAGGCAGCGATATAGCTTTGTGTTGCGACTTAATTATCATGAGCGAGACCGCCCGAATCGGTTACCCACCGGCTCGCGTATGGGGTTGTCCAACGACAGCAATGTGGATGTATCGAGTCGGTGCCGAGAAAGCCAAGCGGATGTTGTTTACCGGTGATCTGATTTCCGGGAAAGAAGCGGAAAAGATGGGGCTGATCCTGGAGGCAGTGCCGTCAGAAGAGCTCGACATCACAGTTGCCCGATTGCTGAACAGGGTGACAGGTGTGCCCAGAAACCAACTTGCCATGACGAAGACATTGGTAAATCAGACTTACGAAAATATGGGATTGAACTCTACCCAGACTTTGGCAACATTGTTTGATGGTTTTGCACGCCACAGTCCGGAAGGCGTCGCATTTAAGGCTCGAGCCGAAGAGGCGGGATTTAAGCGAGCCATCGCCGAACGCGACTCAGGGGCACCAATTCCCGGCAGTAAAAAATGATTGCATAGCTTAATCGGTGCAGCACGAGGTGTTTGGCACCAACAAAGACTGAGTCGCAGAAATACAAACTATTCGATGTCAGCCGGGCTGTCCCTCCGAATGACTGGAGGATTACTCAATGCACGATTTTCACTGAGCACCTTCTGCTTTGTGATGCGGAGCGCAACTATCCCCTGAGCAAATGGACGACCTGGGTTCTTGAAGTTAAACAGTCGAAAGTCAGTCTTTACGATTCGAACATAGGGTTGTCGGATCGATGGGAACGTCGAATCCTCAACGGACGTGATCTGTGAGCTAAACAAGATGTAACCTGATTGTCACATCAGTGTGACCGATGTATGTAAATATCGGGTCTGCTAGACACAAACTAAAATGAAGTCATCGTGTGTTGCGCCGCTGTCTAAAGCTGGTAAATCGATTTGCCGGCGCACAATGCTGAGACTGGACAAATATGATACTTTGGCTGATTCCGTGTGTGAAGGACAGGTATTCTTGTAGCGTTTGCACATCGGGCATCGATTTATAACTCACTAAAGCTGCAATCAAATGTCAACTACTACTCTTACTCGTAAATTCTTATCGGCTGCTGTGGTTTCTGTATTGAGTACAACCACCGCTCTTGCACAAACAGAGCGTGAGCTGGGCGCCCATGAACACGGCACCGCTCGTTTGAACCTTGTCATTGAAGGCTCGACACTCGGAATTCTGTTCGAAACACCGTCGATTAACATGGTTGGTTTTGAGCACGCGCCCAGAAACGCGGCTCAGGAAACCGCGATTGAAATGGCCAAATCCGACTTGCTTGATCCTGCAACTTACTTTGGTTCATCGTTTGATCTGTCCTGCACTGTGAGTGACGCCACCTCTGAATGGCACGGGGAAGACGGTGAGCACGACCACGGTGATGATCATGGCGATCACAAGGACGAGCACGACCACGGTGATGATCACGACGATCACAAGGACGAGCATGACCACGGTGATGATCACGGCGATCACAAGGACGAGCACGACAACGGTGATGATCATGGCGATCACAAGGACGAGCATGACCACGGTGATGATCACGACGATCACAAGGATGAGCATGACCACGGTGATGATCACGACGATCACAAGGATGAGCATGACCACGGTGATGATCACGACGATCACAAGGACGAGCATGACCACGGTGATGATCACGACGATCACTCAAGCGAGAGTGACGACGATGCCCACTCTGAGTTTTCCGCCGAACTGACCCTGAGCTGCGCAAATCTGGATGACCTCAGCGTGATTGAAATTGCACTGTTCGAAAAGTTCGCCGGGCTCGAAAAAATTCAGTTTCAGGCGGCACTACCGTCCGGTCAGACCGGAGGTGAGTTGACTGCGGAAAACAATCGCATCGAACTGAAGTAGACTCGACAGCGTTTTCAAATTCGTGGCCAGCGTTCTCGAACTTAGCGAGCTCGCGTTTCGCTGGCCATCCGCAGATGTCAGGATTCTGGAGATCGACGAATTCTCTATCCCCAGGAGCAAGCACACATTTCTAATGGGCGCGTCGGGGAGTGGAAAGTCGACGCTGCTCAATTTAGTCAGCGGGGTACTGACTGCAGAGCATGGCTCGGCAAAAATTGACGGTGCCGATATCCAGGGGTTGTCATCGAAGATGCGGGATCGGCTCAGGGCCGAAAAAATCGGCTATATCTTTCAGCAGTTCAATCTCATCCCCTATCTGAGTGCGATTGAAAACGTCTTGCTGTCCTGTCGATTTTCACCGGCGCGGGCTGCAGCGGCCCAACAACGGCATGGCAGCCAGCGAGACAGCGCTTTGTCACTGCTGACCGGTTTTTTCCCGAATCAGAATCTTGATTTTGATCGTGCGGTTACCGCATTGAGTGTGGGGCAACAGCAGCGCGTTGCGGCAGCTCGTGCTCTCATCGGCGCACCCTCTCTGGTCATTGCGGACGAACCCACATCGGCGCTGGACCATGACACCAAGGCCCGATTTATGGAGCTTCTGGTGCAGGAGTCCGATCGCCAGAATTCGACCCTGCTTTTTGTAAGTCACGATCCTACGCTGACGAATCATTTTCATCGCATGATCAGAATTGAGGACATTAACTCGGCGGTAATCGGATGAATCTGTTTCATCTGGGATTGAAAAGTCTTTGGAGTCGTCGTTACACAGCAATACTGGTGCTGTTGACTGTGGCCATCAGTACGGCACTTCTGATCGGCGTGGAGCGTATTCGTCACAGTACCAAGTCGAGCTTTACCAACACAGTGTCCGGGGTCGATCTGATCGTGGGTGCGCGCAGTGGATCCATTTCACTGCTGCTTTACTCGGTTTTTCGTCTGGGGAATCCGACCAACAACATCACCTGGGAGAGCTACAGGGACTTTGCCGAAAAGCAGGGCGTCGCCTGGACAATTCCGCTTTCTCTCGGAGACTCTCATCGCGGGTTTCGGGTGCTTGGCACCAGTAGGGATTACTTTGAATATTACAAAATTGGTCGCGGACGGTCGCTGGTTTTCGATGCCGGCAACGAATTTGATCAGTTGCTGGACGTGGTGCTGGGTGCTGAGGTCGCAGAGCAGCTCAACTATAAAATCGGCGATGAGATAATTATCGCGCACGGACTCGGCACCACCAGTTTTTCGAATCATGACGACAATCCGTTTACCGTAAGTGGCATATTGGCCCGCACCGGAACACCGGTTGATCGCACTCTGCATGTGAGTCTGGAGGCAATTGAAGCCATCCATGTCGGTTGGGAGGGAGGCGTTAAGATTCCGGGAGCGACCCGCTCCGTGTCTCAACTTAGAGACAAGGACCTCCAGCCAAAGGCAATCACGGCATTTATGCTGGGTCTTGAGAGTCGGGTGGGTGTATTCAAGTTACAGCGCGCGGTAAACGAGTACCGCGAAGAGCCATTGCTCGCGGTCCTCCCCGGAGCAGCATTACAGGAACTTTGGGGTTTTATGAGAGTCGCAGAGAATGCACTGTGGATCATCTCGCTGTTTGTCGTCTTTGCCGGTTTCGTCGGTATGATTGCGGTGTCTTTGGCGGGCCTGAACGAGCGGCGCAGAGAGATCGCGGTGCTGAGGGCAGTGGGGGCAAGCTCCACCAATGTATCGGCGCTGTTGATCGTTGAATCGGTTATTCTTACTGCGATTGGTATTGTTCTCGGTATGACCGTGCTCCACGCGTTGGTCTGGATATTGCAGGGGATTATAGAAACACGGTTTGGAATCGGCATTTCGAACGCGCTGCCGACGGCGACCGAGTGGAAACTGATTGGCGGCCTGTTACTGGCCGGCACTGCTGCAGGCACGGTTCCTGCGGTTGTTGCGTACAAGAATACCCTGATGGATGGTCTGACTGCGCGCGTATAGCTGCAAAACCTGAGTGTATTGGAAATGAAAAGAATCCTTTCGTTAGTTGTTGTTTCACTGCTGACATTTGCGGCGTCGGCTGGCGCCCAGGATGCCGAAGTTATTGGTTGGTACGATCTGGTGCCTCCCGACTGGAATCCAAACAGTGTGTTTGATGAGTATTCCGACGATGATCTTGCCAGTATGTCGGACGATCTCTACTTTGAACTGCAGCGAAAGGCGGAGGCGATTCTCGATGCAGCGCCAACCGTTCCCGAACTGGATGGCCGCAACGTCAAAGTTCCCGGCTTTCTGCTTCCGCTGGAATTCGACGAAACCAAGATCAAGGAGTTTCTTCTGGTGCCGTATTTTGGCGCCTGTGTGCATACCCCGCCGCCGCCCGCAAATCAAATTATTCACGGCGTATTGGACACACAATTTACGATGAGCAGTTTATGGGAGCCTGTATGGATTTCCGGAAAAATCAGTACCACTCGCTCACAGCAAACTCTTGGTGAAGCCGGGGTTCAGCTCACTCTTGATATTGAAACTGGTTACACTATGGAGGTCGATTTGGTGGAGCCCTATCAGGAGTAACCCACAAAGCGGCCGCAATGGCTTTCGCACAGACTCGGTTAGTTTAGTCATCGGTCAAAAAAATCTGGTACCGTTCCAATCTGTTTTTAACCCACTGGGAGGTTCGCGGTGACATCTGTATGTGTAATCGTAGGTGCCGGTGAGGGGCTCGGCAAAGCGCTGGCCGAAAAATTCTCCGCTGAAGGTATGCAGATTGCCTTGATTTCCCGATCAAAACCCGACTATTTGACGGAGCTAGGGCAAATCGGATCCGTTGAGCACTACAAGGCGGACGCACTGAATCCTGAAGATATGGAATCAACACTGGGACGGGTGCAAAATGACTTCGGCGGTGTCGACACGCTGGTGTACAACGTCAGGGGTAATTTCGAATCCTGCGAACCGCTGCAAATGTCGTATGAGGCGCTCGATGAGAACTTTCGGCTTGAGGTCATTGGGGCGTTTGCGTCCGCCAAGTCGGTACTGCCGGCCATGATTCGACGTGGGTCCGGGAACATTTTCTTCTCAAGTGCGACCGCCGCATTCCGTGGATCAGCCCGATATCCGGTTTACGCCATCGGTAAGTTTGGTCTCAGAGGGCTGAGTCAAAGTCTTGCAAAAGCGTACGGCAAGAATGGCGTTCATATTGTTCATTTCCGTCTGGATTGTGATCTGGATGTTCCGGTGATGCAGGCCTTGTATGCTGATCGCTATGACCCGGACAAACTCGCTCAACCCAAAGATGTCGCGGAGATATACTGGTTAACCCGTTTGCAATCCCGCGGAGCCTGGAGCAATGAGGTTGAAATCCGTCCCGCCACTGAAAACTGGACGTATTAGCGTGCGTTTACATATTTGCTGAAAAATGGGCTATAAACTTTACTACGACACAATGAGCGCTGCCGAAGGCGTGCGCGTGATTTTGGAAGAACTCGATGTTCCGTATGAACTGGTGGCGGCAACCAAGGATCGAAGTCAGCCGCGTTCACCAGAGCAACTCGCGATAAACCCGAACGGTTGGCTGCCTGTATTGTCCTGGGATGGTGGTGCGATGTATGAGGCAGCAGCTATGGCCATTTATCTGTGTGACAAGCACCCCGAGGCCGGACTGGCACCTGCACTCGACGCACCCACCCGCGAGACGTATCTGCAGACCCTTGTCTATTTTTCAAATTCAATTCAAAACGCGTTTCAGTTGAATTATTACCCGGACCGTTTCGCCGACACACCGGAGGATGAGGACAGCGCAAAGCGCAGAGGTATTCGACGGTTGCGCGAGACCTGGGGTGTGATCGATGCCCAGATTGGCCGCAATCACTGGATTCTGGGCGATACATTCAGTGCTGCGGACATCTACTTGTTTATGCTGACGACATGGCTGTCCCCATCAAGAGGGCAACCCGAAGTCAGCGAGTTTCCTAACGTGCATCGGGTTGCAGGTCAGGCGACAGGTCGCCCAAGCGTACAGCGGGTATATAAGGAGTTATTGGCTAAATCGTAGTTAAGAAATTCGCCGGCTAACGCTCCAAATGCTGCTGATAGCCTCAAGACTGGCCGAATCCGGAGTTCAACATTGCTATTATTTGGTTAAATACGTAATAATGCAGATTCATCGTTGCAGTGTATTTCCAGACTTTACTCGGTAAAGGTACAGAAACCGACTGTTTCCGCTATCGGTTAGAACACATTATTACAAAACGAATTTACACAAGACGGATTGATTGACATTCACCGCATTGAATTGAATTGAATCCCGTCGAAGGCAACAAAAATAGTGTCGAACGCTTGGTCGGCACGAATTGATTTATTGACCATTTGCGATTAATAAAAAATGGAAAGAGAAAAACTTTGCGAAGTAAAAGACCTTCGAATCAGCGCCACCAGTGATGAAGGAAATATTATCCCCATTGTCAAAGGCGTATCTTTTGACATCCACAAAGGAGAAGTCGTTGCTCTGATTGGAGAGTCGGGGTCCGGGAAAACCACAATTTCCCTGGCGTCACTGGCGTATACCAAACCCGGACTTCACTTTGCAGGTGGGGAATTCTGGATCGGTGACGAAGATATGCTGGCCATCGATCCTTTGAGACAGCGCGCTATTCGCGGATCAAAAGTGGCTTATCTTGCCCAAAGCGCAGCAGCAACATTCAATCCTGCAATCACAATCGGTGAGCAGGTCACTGAGTCTGCTGTTCTTCACGGCGTGTTGTCGCAGGAAGACGCCACCAAGCGAGCTGAAGAACTCTATCACGCGCTCGAACTGCCTGATGCAGATCGCATTGGGTACCGCTATCCCCATCAGGTCTCGGGTGGACAGCTGCAGCGACTGATGGCGGCCATGGCGCTCTGCGGCAAGCCCGATCTTATGGTGCTTGACGAGCCAACTACAGCGCTTGACGTCACCACCCAGATCGAGGTTTTGAAAGCGTTTAAAAAGGTCATTCACGAAGAAAAGTCAGCGGCTATCTACGTAACTCACGATCTTGCCGTAGTCGCTCAAATTGCCGATCACATTGTGGTTCTCTATGGTGGTGAGGTGATGGAGCAGGGCTCTGCCGACCAGATTATCAATAATCCGCAACACGCTTACACCAAGCGTTTGATGGCGGCCGTTCGACCCAAACCTGAGGCCGGTATGGGTGACGGTGATGCATCATCACATAAAACGGAAACACCGGCGCTTGAGGTTGTTAACATTGATGCGGGTTATGGACGAAAACCCGATGGGTCGCCAGCGATCAAGATTCTGAAAAACATCAACATGAAAGTAGAGCGTGGTCATGTTGTCGGTGTCATAGGCGAATCCGGTTGTGGCAAGTCAACACTCGCCAGGGTTATGGCGGGCATTCTTCCCGCTTCGGAAGGTGAAGTTAAGCTCGACGGAAATCTGCTGAAGAGTGATCTTCATAATCGTCGGCTTCAGGAGCTGCAAAAAATCCAGTTTGTATTCCAGATGGCAGATACGGCTCTGAACCCGAAGCATGTTATCGGCGAAATTATCGGCCGTCCGCTGGAGTTTTATCTTGGATTGTCCGGAAAGCAAAAGCAGGCCAGAATCAACGAAATTCTGGACATGGTGGAATTACCCCATCACTTCGCATCGCGATATCCCTATGAACTATCAGGCGGGCAAAAACAGCGTGTAGGCCTGGCACGGGCGCTGGCGGCGGAACCGGAAGTTATTCTCTGTGATGAAGTAACGTCGGCCCTTGACACGATTGTCGGTGCGAACATTATCGAACTGCTGAAGAAGCTGCGTGATCAGCTCGGGGTGTCCTATGTCTTCATCAGTCACGATCTGTCGACTGTAGCGTCCTTTGCCGATGAAATTGCAGTGCTGTACAACGGTGAGGTTGTTGATTTCGGACAAACTGACGATGTGTTGACGCCTCCATTTCACCCGTACACCGAGTTGCTGATCGCGTCGGTTCCGGAAATGAAATTGGGTTGGCTGGACGAGAATGCCGCCGCTCAGCAGGAACTCGCACAGAATTTTAAGGCCGGCGACTACTCCGCATAGCTGGTCAGGCTCTGGGTTTTTCTCGTCCCGGGTCAATAAACGGCAGACCGGTCGTGGTGCAGGGCAGCCGTTTCATGTGCCCGTCCAGTTTACCGACTTCGAGCACGGTATAGTCGCCGCAGTTTTCAACGGCAATACGTGCCATTGCAATGGCGTGGCCGAGCTGCGGTGAATAGCAGGCACTGGTTACAACGCCAACCTGCTCTCTGCCATGGAATACTCCGTCACCGTGGACGGGATGTTCGTTGCCGCTGAACTTAAGTCCGACCAGCTTCCTCCTTGGCGCAGCGCTGTTTCGAACCAGTGCCTCGCGACCCAGAAAATTCTCTTTCTTAAGGTCAACGGCGAATCCCAATCCTGACTCCATAGCATCTGAATCAGGTCCGAATTCGGCCCCTGAAACCATCAAACCTGCTTCGATGCGAAGCATATTAAGTGCTTCGTTACCCATCGGGGTGAGACCCTGAGGCTCCCCCGCAGCGACCAGTCCGTCCCAGATTTCAAGCGCATCATTCTGGTCGCAAAAAATCTCATAACCCAGTTCACCGGTAAATCCTGTTCGGCACAGCAGAAACACCGGACCGTCGCGATCGTGCAGTCGTGCTACGGTAAATCCAAACCACTTGATGTTTTCCAGAGCAGGCTTATGGGGCTGGGTAAAAACGACTTCCTGCAGGATGTCTCTTGATTTTGGGCCCTGTAATGCCAGGTTCGGCAGTTTGTGTCCGAGTGTCAGTATCCGCGCATTCAGACCGAGTTCTGTAGCCTGTTCTCGCAAATGCAGTGCGGAGTTTGCCGATCCACAGCACCACCTGAAAGCAGTGGGTTCCAGACGAAATAAAGTGCCGTCATCCAGTACACTGCCGCGCTGGTCGCACATGAGTGCATAGAAACCACGATGCAGAGACAGCTTTGAGACGTTGCGGGTCAGGCAGTGCTGAAGTAACTCTTCAGCATCCGGGCCGACGATGTCAAATTTCAACAGACTCGACATATCCTGCAAAGTCGCGCTATTACGACATGCCCAGTATTCTTCTGTCGCACCTGTCGAATCGTAAGAGTTGGGGACCCAGAGGTCACGGGCAACACTAAAGTTGCTGGTTAGTCTGGACGTGCGATCATGAAATGCGGAGTGTTTGGTCATTTGTGGAGCATCATCGGGTTTAGCGCGCCAGGACACGGAATGGGTAATCGCGGTGTCCTCCTCGTAGATTCGCACATGGATATCAGTTGGATTCCATCCGTTTATAGGATCGACATCATCAGGACACGCTGTTGAGACACAAATCAGATCCGTCAATGCCTGCATAACAACGTAGTCCCCTGCCCGGGACCAGGCTTCATCGGTGGATATACTGTGATTCTGCCAGTCAATCCATGAGTTAAAGAAGAAGTTGATCGCTGGCCAGGCGCGACGGGATTCTATTCCGTACGGATCAAATGCCATGCTGATGTTGTCGGAACAGTTGAGGTGGCCCGGAAATCCTCGCTCTTCATATCCGCGACCCGTGCAGGCGAGTGCAAAAGTATCGTGTCTACCGACTGTATCCTGACGAACCGCCAGTAGTGGACGCATGTCCTGATCAAAAAATTTATCAAACAGTCCAGGCAGCGGATAGGCGCTGCGGGTCATGGTTCGTGAGACCGTTGAATCGATGTAGCGTTCGATACCGTTGTCCAGAGCGTCGGCTCGCATTGCCATGAAGTCAGAGCACTGCTGTCCCTCTACATCAATAACCTGAATGAATTGACCCTTCTTTACGGTGTACGCTTTGGCTGTGCCACGGTTGATTCGCCATTCGTCCCGGACTTTACCCAGAGGGTCCGGCAGCAGTGTGTCGAGGCTCGATCGATTCGCCGACTGGAGATGTATCTGAAATCGACTGCCGCCACTTGTAGAGACAAAATCCGGCTTCACCGGAGCAATAACAAACACGGTACAGGGTGCATTGACCCGCAAAAGAAACTTTTCATCGGCGACTGAACGCTCGTCAAATATTGATAGTACATCCGTGCCAGCCAGCGACGCAGATCGGGAGGTGGCGATTTCAGTCATACTGCGATTGTCAAAAGCTGCCGGGTCCAGCATGTCTTTTTGTGTCTCAGTCGATTCGAGTGGGGTCGTCGTAAAATTACGCCGATCTTCCTTCAAAGCTGTCAGCCAGACTTTCGAGCCGCCATCTATATTGGTCAGCGACAGAATATCGCCGCTTTCGACAGCGATTTGACGACATTCTCCACACAGAATATCCAGTACAAATCGGCTCGGTGTTGCGAGACCGATATATCGAGATCGTTCGATATCGGCAGGTTCAACGCTGTGTGAGTGCATGCCTTACTCTCCGGGCCCAGATGGAAAGGTTGTTTTGTCCAGCAAAATGTAATCGGTTACATTTTGATCTCGTGCCTGCTTCCAAAAATTCTGGAATTTTGCCAAATATGAGTCTGTAAAAATGTAACCGGTTACATTTAATCATTGAATTTATCGGCGGGTCAAGGTTTAATGCGGGACATACTGATCTGAAATTACAGGAACTGATCTTGGTTGGGAGTATTCGTGACGTTGCGCGTGAAGCCGGATTGTCGGTCGCTACGGTTTCCCGCGTGATTAATGGTTCCTCACCCGTTCGGCCCGCAACCAAAGAGCGCGTCATGGCGGCGTGTAAACAGCTGGACTACGTGCCGAATCCTGCGGCCAGAACGCTATCAACCAGACGCTCACGTACAGTCGCCGCGATCATACCCACGATCGAGCACTCCGTATTTGCAAAATACGTCACCGCTGTTGAACGCGCGCTCAGTGAAAAAAACTACGCGCTGGTTCTGGCTATTTCGAATGCGGATTCTGACGAAGAACTGACGGCGGCAGAGCAGTTGCTGGGCATGGGTGCTGAAGCTTTCATTCTCAGTGGATTCGATCACAGTGCCGAACTACTGGATTTGCTGAAAAGACGTTCAGTGCCGCACGTATTCACCTCGGTCTGGGAGCACAGGGGCGCCCGTCCTGTCATTGGTTACGACAACAGTGAGCTGGCATTCAGAGCCGTGAGCTATCTTAAAAAACGAGGTCATCGAAAAATAGCGGCGGTGCACGGACCGTTGTTTGAGAGTGACCGCACTCGGGCCAGGCGATTGGGTGCAGAGAATGCGAACAACGGGGCGCTTGATATTGATTTCTTTGAGATGGATCTGAGTGTGGAAGGAGGTAAGGACGCAGTTACGGCCATACTGTCCGCCAGCAAAAACTACTCAGCTGCGCTTTGTTTTTCTGATGTGCTTGCGCTGGGGGTTTACTTCGCGCTGTCGGAGAGGGGGATAAACGTGCCCCAGGATATGTCAGTGATGGGGTTTGACAATCTCGACTGGTCGGCTCACGTGGTGCCGCCATTGACCACAATTAATCTGCCGGCTGAGGAAATGGGGCGTAAAGTAGTGGAGCAACTTGTAAATGTATTGGAAGAATCTGAGGCGATAGTGCCGACCAAGCTATCAGCCAACATTATCGAAAGGCAATCAGTTGCAGACATCGGGACCGGTAAAGAGGATTGACGCTACAAATGGGTATCGAACTGAGGTGATGTCAGCGTTTTACACGTGCCAACCAGCTGAGTCCCGCATTTGTCGTCGTCTCCGGAATATATTCAGCACCCACAAAACCCGAATAGCCTATTTCATCCAACCACCTCAACAGCCAAAATAAATCTATCTCTCCACGGTCTGGTTCATGGCGGTCGGGCACCGAAGCGATCTGGATGTGAATAACATGCGGAAGGGCCTGTTGAATGCGGCGGGTTAATCCACCCTCGGTCGTTTGGACGTGGTAGCAGTCAAACATCAGGCCAACGTTTTTGTTTTCGCCATTCGAATGCAGAGCGCCCAAAATAATCAGCGCCTGGTCGATGGAATGCAGTGTGTAACCAGGCCGATCAAATCGGTTAATGGGTTCGATGATAACTCCGATACTGTGTTTTTCAGCCTGCACTGATGCGTAACGCAGATTTGCAAGATAAGCCTTTATTGATTCATCACCGTCACCTGAGGTGCCCGCCATCAGGTGAATATTTTTCGAACCAATCGTTCGCGCATATTCGACGGCCTCGTCAATGGTTTCTCTGGCGCATTCCTCGTGATTGGGCACTGCGCCGAAACCATATTCTCCAGCTCCTTCACCCGCGATAGCCGTATTGAGTGAGAGCATTGTGAGCCCTGTGGCGCTCAGTGCACTCGCGACTTTGACGGCGTCAACGTCGAATGGCCAATGGCATTCAACGGCATCAAAGCCGGCATCTTTGGCTGCATAGATACGGTCGCAGAGATCAAGTTCCGGCCACAAAAAACCGAGATTGGCAGATATTTTTGGCATAGATGTTCGCTCTTAAACTGTGTGGACCGACACAATGGCCTGTCGTTAACGTTATGTGATGGTCGTCCGCGATAAACCGCCCAAAACACAAAATCATCCGATTGTCGACAGTCATTCGAAGCAGTGCAGTTTCTGAGCCTCAATCGTAGCGAATACTGCTCTGATTATTTATCAAGCGACCCCAATAGGCATTAAACGGATGAATGTCGCGCGTGATGTGTTCACCTTTCATCAGCGGTCTGTTTTCATTATGACGCGCAAATATACCGCCATCCAGATTAAAAGCCCCAACAGCGCCAGCATCGGCTAACGACTGGTTGAGTTTGGATAGCATGATAGAAGATCGTTCACCGACCGAGCAATAGAATACGACAGTTTTGCCATCGACCTGATCACCGTATGTTTCTAAAAACTGTTTTGCGGTCGTTTGCGGACTCAGTCGAATAGCCGATTCAAGGTGACTGACCGAGTGCTCTTCTTTTTCCCGTACGTCGAACACTATAACATTATTCCCGCTGAGGCTATCGAGCTGCGAATTTGTAATGTGCTCTACGTCGTACTTCTCCTTGACACTCTGACGTACCCTATCCAAACCATCCGAACCCGCAAAAGCCATTGAAATCATCACAGTCGCTGACACAAAAAATGCCAGTCGCAGGATAGATATTTCAGGATTTGGCTTTCGGGGAACCGTCTGCATCTTAAAGACTATCCTCATTGAAGGTCGCAATCGCCAGATATTATGTGACCCTTCCAAATATACTCGTGGAGTTGTATTTGGCACAATCGGTTCCCTATGCTGAGTGTTCCTGAAATCACACGACTCTACGCATTTTCTTTAGCCGCGTTTTCAAAAATTTATCGCTTAAGAACCATCTTTAGCGCTTAACCATTCCGCAGTATATTTCGACTTTTGGTGCGGAACCGAAACCCGGAATCAAATATCGGCATAATTGCACACGGTTGGTTCCTCCAGCTGGCGGCATTGCAGGATCTGCGTATTGATGCTGACAAAGCGCAAACTTTTCGCATCAGCATTACTATAATTGTGTTGTTCCAAAGCGGATTTACATCTCTACCAGGGTTCAATGAAAATTTCGACCATTCGCGCCACTCCGGTCAATATTCCGTTTAAAGCACCATACCGTTTCAGCTACGGTTCGATCGCATCGCTGACCAAGACTGTAATTGAACTGGAAACAGACGAAGGTATTGTCGGGCTTGGGGAGTGCGCCGACGGTGACCGGTCAAGAGATGTTATTGTGATGGCGGAACGGTTAAAAGGTCTGGAGGTTCATGAGATTAATCGTTCGCGGCAATTGTGTGTTCCGGGAATGAGTTATACCCCCTGGGATAACGTTGTATCCAAACGACGGGTTTTTGGTGGCATCGAAATGGCAATGTGGGATGCGATTGGTAAAGCTGAAAACAAGTCGCTTTCGTCTCTTCTCGGCGGTGCTCTGACCAACCGGATTCCACTGACAGAGTACTTCAGCTATCGAGCCCCCGGGCGCGAAGAGTCTGGCGAGTCGACCCCGGTTGAGGTTGCGAGATATTGCGCGGAAATGCGGGAAATTCACGGCTCGACTATATTTGAGGGGAAAGTGGGAACGGTGAATCTGAATGAGGAAATTCGCATGGTGCGCGAGGTCAGAGCGGCCATCGGCGACAGCGAACTGCGTCTGGATGCCAATGGTACGTGGACGGTTCCAACCGCGCGTTACGCTCTGCGACGATTTTCAGATTTCGATATCACATGGTTTGAAGAGCCGTGTGAGAGCTATCGGGAACTCGCCGAACTCAGATCCCACACGGCGATAGCGTTCTCGGCACACTCAATTGATCTCCCTCTCGCAGCAGAACTGCGGTGCCCCGATGCAATTGTTACCAATGTAAATGAGCACGGCGGTATTGCCGCAACACGCGACTTTGTTGCGGCTTGTGCCGCAATGGGTGTTGGCTTTCGGTTTCACTCTGGCGATACCGGAATTGCCAGCGCAGCCTATCTGCACCTAACGGCAGCTATTCCCCATGTTCGGGTCGCCAGTCAGACGCTGTTTCACTGGTATGCTGACGACGTGATAGAAGGTGGTCCTCACAAACTTGAAAACGGCTTTACGCCATTGCCGGATGGTCCGGGTCTTGGAGTTACTCTGGACTCCGCTGCTCTTAAGCGCTGCCATCAGCGCTTCCTGAATGAGGGCGCGTTTCCGCCCGATCCGCGCGCCAGCAAGGGTGCCGGTTACGGCAGTTTCTTCCGCAAATCGTGAACGGTTCCCCAGATCAAAACATGCTGGTCAGTTTCCCCATGTATGCGCGTAAAGAGGTAGCTGAATCATACGATCGGTTCTGGAACGCTGTAAGGTCGAATCTGCTGGAGGTCGGCATTCAGGCTCCAAGAGATCTGACATCCGTGGAGGACCTTCTGGCGCACTGGATGTCGCCGCGACTGCTGATCAGCCAGACATGCGGAATGCCGTATCGGAATCATCTGCACAATTGCGTTTCTTTGATCGGTACGCCCGATTATGGTCACGAAGAGTGCCGTGCCGGGTACTATCGAAGTGCAATTGTTGTTCGTGCGGCTGATTCGAGGCCGAACCTTGCGGCTTACTCGGGCGCGCTTTTTGCCTACAATGATATGGGGTCCCAGTCCGGAATCTCAGCACCGCTGAATCATGCTGCAACACATGGTGTGCACTTTTCAAGATGGGTTCAGTCTCACGCCCACACCAATTCGGCGCGTATGGTGGCGTCCGGTGAAGCGGACATTGCCGCAATAGATGCATTGTCCTGGAAACAGATCAACCGTTACGATTCTTTCGCGGCGTCGCTAAGGGTTCTCGACTGGACAGAGCCGGCAACACCGACACTACCTTTCATTACTTCAAAAACGCAGAACGCCGAACTTTTGTATCAGGCGCTGGCGCAGGCCATAGATTCGCTCTCTGAAATTGATCAAGCGGTCACGTCTCTTCGGGGGCTCGTTAAAATTTCCGAGGAGGAGTACCGGAGCGTTGCTAATCCACCGGTACTGCCGGTGGAGACGTCGCAATAGACCTGCACGGGTCCCGGTGATCCGGTTGTCGACTGCGGTCATGATACTATGTGATCAGACATTAACCCCATGTTGTCAGGATAGACAGGATGTATCGTGTCAGGTAATTCCGAGGCAGAAACTATTCAGCGGCTGAAAAGCCGTCTTGAAATAATCACCTACTTCTCCCAGTCCATTTATCGACAAAATACTATTGAGGGTGTTTTGTGGGATATTGTTTCCAATTGCATCGAGCGACTTGGATTCGTCGATTGCGTCATCTATCTGCTTGATAAAAACAGAAATGTGCTGGTTCAAAAAGCAGCGTATGGCAGCAAGAACTTCAACAACGAAACCGTTATCGATCCGATTGAGATTCCACTGGGGCAGGGAATAGTCGGCTCAGTAGCACAGTCCGGAAAAGCGGAAATTATCGCGGATACCCGAGAGGACTCGAGGTATATTCTTGATGACAACTTCCGACTTTCGGAGCTCGCAGTTCCGATCGTTTGCGAGGGAAAAGTGATTGGTGTTATCGATAGTGAGCATCCGGACGTCGGATTCTATGACTCGTTTCACCTCGACGTTATCAGCGATATCGCGCTTATTTCGGCGACTAAGATCGAGCGAAAATGGAATGAGGAAGAGCGCCAGAATCTGCTTTTCATGCATCTGGAGAATCCCAATCCTATAGTCCGTATATCCCGGGGTCATAAAATTCTTCTTCAAAATGACTCAGCCCGAATTGTTTTTGACAAATTTGTTCGCAGCGAATTCAGCGCGCAACGCGACACTCTTTTTGAGGTTGTCGACTCCACTCTTGAAACCGGGCAGCGGAAATTACTGACTCTTGAGTTCAAGGACGCTGCTTTTCGGGCTGAAGTGGTTCCGTTTCCACGCAGGGAATATGTCAACATCTATTTCGTCGATGTTTCAGAGATTTTCGATGCGAAAGTCATGGCAGAGAGAGCCAACCGTCAAAAAACGGACTTTCTGAGCATGATGTCTCACGAAATACGCACTCCATTAAACGGAATCATTAACCTTAACAGGCTACTCAAGGATCAGCTTGACGATGAAGAACAACAGAAGTATCTGGAGGCGGTGGAGTACTCGGGCAATAACCTGCTCTCGATAATCAACGATATTCTTGATTTCGAAAAGCTCGGTGCCGGCAAACTGACATTTAGCGAGGCGAACTTTCAGTTGTCAGGATCGCTGGAAAAAGTAATTAATCTTCTGCAACCAAAAGCGGATGAGAAAAATATTAAGATCGGCTTTCGTCTGGTCGAGCCGATCGCCGACTTTTACCGGGCCGATGAAAACCGTCTGTCTCAGGTGGTTACAAATATAGTCAATAACGCACTCAAATTTACCGACAGTGGTGCCGTGGGGATTGCAGTTCGTGAAATGGTCGCAGATGATGATAGCCGAACGCTTGAATTCGAAATTACGGACACAGGCATTGGTATTCCTGCGGAGCGATTGCAGGTGATCTTCGAGAGCTTTGAGCAGATCGCTCATCACGAGCGTGCTTCCGGTGAAGGTACCGGTTTGGGATTGTCGATCGCAAAACGAATCGTAGATCAGCTCGGTGGATCAATTTCGGTCGACAGCACGGTAGGAGTGGGCTCGACCTTTACCGTTGTCTATCCCGTGAAACCTGGACGTGGTGACGATCGCGAAAGCAACAATGATCAGGGTGAATCCGGTCGGATGATCAATCGAACCATCCTTGTTGTAGACGATAGCCCGATCAATATTCTGGCGGCTCGAGAATATCTGCAGGTCTGGGGTGCCAGAGTGCTGAGCGCAAGTAATGGTGAAGAGGCACTTGCGCAATTGGCGAATCAACCCGTGGATCTGGTTTTGATGGATTTGCAGATGCCACGAATGGATGGCTACGGCGCTGTTGCTGAGATACGAAAGATGGATGGCGTCTGTAAATCTGTACCCGTCATTGCAATGAGTGCCGATGTACTCAATACGCCCTCCGAGTCCCTGCAGGATGTTGGCTTCAATGACCAGCTGACCAAACCGTTTGACCCTGTTGAGCTTCAGAACCTGATTTGCAGTTACCTTAGTGATTGAGACGTACGTTAATCGCACTTTAAATCCACACACACTGCGAGAGTGAGGCATTGCGATAAGCGGTACTATTTTCTAAATAAACGGTAGCAAATCTCCATTGATGGCTCTATCATCCACAGACGCCACCTGCTCGAGGACGGGACGTGGCTACGGTGAGAGAAATTCAGTGAAAACCTGGTTCGCAAGGAAAATGATCAATGTCGGTGCCAGTAAATACCAGCGTGACCAAACCAATTCGACTGGCAAAACAGTCACGCACGGGAACGAACAACCTGCCAGTCGTCAATCTTTCTGCTCTGAGTCATTCAGATATCAGAGTGCAGCAGAGGGCCGCCCGGGAGATCGGTGAGATCGCTGAAACAACAGGATTTCTGTATCTGGCGCAGCATGGCATTGATCCGCATCTGGTTGATCGCGTATATCGTCAGTCCAGCTTGTTTTTCGCCCAGTCTGACCAGGAGAAGCAACGCTACTATGTCGGGCATTCAAAAAACCACCGTGGTTATGTGCCCACAACAGAGAAGGGAAGCTACGATGATGAAGTTGGTCCGCGACGTTATGAAGCATTCGATATGGCGCTGGACTTGCCGGAAGATGATACGGACTATTTGAGCGGTAACCCGCTGTTGGGTCCGAACGTCTGGCCGACGCTGCAAAACTTCCGCCGTGATCTTTCTGAATATTATGCGGAAATGCGTCGACTTGAGCGTGTAATGTGTTACGCGTTTGAACTCTATCTGGGCATAAGCCCCGGCTATTTTCAGAAGTTCATGCAAAGGCCGGTTTCTCAATTGCGATTGATTCACTATCTGCCTGCAACGACTCCAGCTGAAGATATCGACGTAAATATGGGGGCTCATACCGACTATGAGTGCTTCACTATTTTACATTCGTATACGGATGGTCTGGAAATTCTGGACTTGAACAATCAATGGATAAAGGCGCCTCCCATCGAAAACACGTTCTATTTCAATATCGGAGACATGCTTGAAGTCTGGAGCAACGGGCGTTTCAAATCGACACCGCACCGAGTTGTGAATTTTGAGGAGCGGTATTCAATTCCATACTTTGCGGCCACTGATTTTGATGCCGTCATTAACCCGCTGGTTGATCTGGATGCTGAGGCTAAAATATCACGCAAGATCAAATACCAGCCAATTGTGGCCGGCCAGCATCTTCTGGGGCAAATGCTGCGGGACTTTCCCTATTTAAATCGACGATTTCAGTCCGGTGATCTGAATGTTAGCGGCGTGACTCCGGGTCAAAACCCGTTTGAGGCGCGAATTCGCAGTGTTCGCACGACGTAATTGCATGAATGCTGAAAAAGTAATTTACTGAATCTGCCGTGCCAAGCTTTGAAACTATTCTGATCGTCACCCTGGCCGGGCTTGCGTTGAGTGCAACCCCGGGGCCTTCGATGATTTATGTGCTGTCGCGCAGCGTTGGGCAAAACGTCTGGGCGGGGTTTGCCTCCTCTATAGGTCTGGCGCTCGGCGGCGTAATTCTGGCCATTTTCTCGGCATTGGGCCTGGCGATTGCAATCAAACAGTCAACTCTGGCGTATCAGATGATTAGTCTTTTTGGCGGCTGTTATCTGATCTATCTCGGCGCAAAAATGATTCTGGATGCGGGCCGAGAGGATTTGCGAACCTACTCTGTCGGAAAGGAGTCATTCTTCAGAATACTCTATCAGGGTGTTTGGGTTGAAGTGCTGAATCCCAAGACAATTTTATTTTTTGTCGCGTTTTTACCTCAGTTTATCGATCCCGCTAATGACAATGCGACCAGCCATATGCTGATTCTGGGGATGCTGGTTCCGCTGACGGCGATTCCATCTGATATTGTTGTGTCTCTGGCCGGAGGAACCCTTGCAGCGTATCTGGCTCGAAACAAAACGACCGGAAGATACCTCGGGTATCTCAGTGGTCTGGTGCTGATCGGACTGGGGATTCGAATTTTTCTGTTGCTATAGACAGAATCAAGTGGTGGTTATCCGATGTGATTGAATAGACTGCAATAGCCGGACATTAAGTTGGTTGCAGTTTATTTAGCAGACAGCGACGCAAGAGATGTTTGGGTCAGTTCGTTAACCTCGTCAACCAGAGGACGAGTTATCACCGGATCGTCTTCACAGCCACAGATTTGTTTTAACAGTGAACTGATCGGTTCAAACCCCATAATTCCCATAACTGAATTTAGTTTGTGCGCCTGAAACTTGATTGCTTTGATATCCGAGTTGCTCTGTGCCGATTTGAGTTCCTGCAAATACTCGGGCGCTAATTGTTGGTACAACTCAATCATGTCCTCGCTGAGTCCTTCCTTTGGAATCAGTTCTGCGCTCTGTTGTGAGATAAAGCCGGATTCGTGTTTATCCATAGCGATGTTTCCGTGCGACTGCGGTATTGATCAGCATGCGATGGTAACGTGGACAACATAAGGGTTCCAGTATGAGTCCGCGATGGGTGCTGGCTGTCTGCAGGTGATTTCGGTTAGTATGGACGCCATTCACTGAACGTGTTTTCTGCTGGGGGGTAGAGATGTATCGCACGGGGTTTACAGTTGCCCGGGTAGTCGTCATTCTGACATCGCTTGTATCGTGGACGGTGGTGGGTCAGGATGACTATAAATGGCTCCCAATCGTGACCAATCATCTCCTCAACGAAACCGTGGAGACCGAAAACAGTCCTGTGACGATTACCGGTGAACGCCGGCGTTGGCATCGGATCACTCTGGATTTTGACGGGCCCGATGTGAATGAGAACGACGACACCAATCCGTTTACAGACTATCGACTTGAGGTGACATTCAGTCAGGGTCAGACCTCCTACACAGTCCCCGGTTTCTTTGCCGCCGACGGCAATGCCGCCGAGACCTCTGCGACGGGTGGAAGCGTGTGGAGAGTAAGGTTTGCACCCGACAAAACCGGCACCTGGAACTATGTCTACTCGTTTGTTACAGGCTCAAACGTCGCAGTTAATGGTGGCGGCTCACCGGTTTTGCCGATGCACGGTGCCCGCGGTTCATTCAATGTAAGTGAAACCAACAAAAGCGGCCGTGACTTTCGCGCCGGGGGTCGACTGGCCTATGTGGGCGAGAGGTATCTGAAGCAGCTGGGTAGCGACAAGTACTTTCTGAAAGTGGGCGCTGACGCTCCTGAAGGCCTGCTTGGGTATGCTGATTTCGACGGTACCTCTAACCAGAATGGGGGGAGCAGCGGAATCAAAACCTTTGGTAGTCACGTCAATGACTGGCAAAGCGGTGACCCGGTCTGGAAATCGGACAAGGGCAAGGGGCTTATTGGCGCTCTGAACTATCTTGCCTCAGAGGGGCAGAACGCGTTTAGTTTTCTCACCTACAGCGTGGGTGGAGATTCAAAAACTGTCTGGCCGTTTATCGGGCCGTTTGACCGACTGCGTTACGATGTCTCAAAACTTGCACAGTGGGAAGTGGTTTTTTCTCACGCTGACAAGCTCGGACTGTATCTGCACTTCAAAACTCAGGAGACAGAAAACGACAATGGAACCAATGGCCTTGATGGCGGCAATGTCGGGCTGCAGCGGAAACTCTATTACCGTGAGCTGATTGCCAGATTTGGACACCATTTGGGTTTGAACTGGAATTTGGGTGAGGAAAATTCGCAAACCGAGCAACAGGCCAGGGATATGGCACAGTATTTTTTTGATACCGATCCCTACAACCACCTGGTGGTTATGCATACATATCCCGGTCAGCAAAATCAAAAATACACGCCGCTTCTCGGCAATGGTTCTGAACTGACCGGGGCATCGATCCAGATCAACTGGAATCAGGTCCACAGCGAGACACTTGAATGGGTGGACAAAAGCATCGCCGCCGGCCAGCCCTGGGTTGTCGCCAACGATGAACAAGGGAATGCCAATACAGGAGTGCCTCCCGACATCGGCTACAACGGTTATACCGGAACTTCCGTTTCCCAGGACGACATTCGACACCAAACCTTATGGGGCAATCTCATGGCCGGTGGCGCCGGAGTGGAATATTACTTTGGCTACCAGCAGCCCTGCACCGATCTGACCTGCGAGGATTGGCGCAGTCGGGACAACATGTGGGACTACAACCGGTACGCCTGGCAGTTTTTTGACGACTACCTGCCTTTCAGTGAAATGGAAAACTGCAATGATCTGATTGACAACGAAAACAACTCGGATGATGACGGCTATTGTCTCGGGAAAACTAACGAAGTCTATGCAGTATATCTGCCGCCTTCAAAAACAGTTGAGCTCGATATCAGCTCATCAACACTGAATTTTGAAGTTCGATGGTACAACCCGAGATCCGGTGGTGCACTGCAGTCGGGAGACGTCAGCACGATTCAGGGCGGCGACACTCGAAGTCTTGGCAGTCCGCCAGGCGACTCTGACAAAGACTGGGTGGTTTTGATTACCGGGCAGTCTTAGATCGGACGGTGGCTGGTTCATCGATCTTCAACTGCCTCCCGCATCCAGCGCTGCAGTGCTGCAATGGCGTGTTCTGAGCTGACGCCAAAGGCTGGGTCCAGAACAAGAGGTCCTGGAACATAGCCCTTTGACTGCAGTCCCCGCTGTACGCTCTCGACAAGGTGAATGTCTTCCTCGACCGTTGTCTCACGATCCTGTTTTGCCAGACCACGGATGGTGTCACTGTCTTTTCCATCTTCGGTATACCATCCGCGAATGACGGTACAGCTGTCATGATTGCGGGTTCGCCAGTGGTAGGTATTCAGCACGTTGCCCGGATAACACTGAAATGAAAACATGGGCCACAAAAACCAGCTTCGATATTCACCGGCATGAGCGTTGGCATCGAGGTCAATCTCGTAGGTCATGGTTTCCAGACTCTGGCATTCCGTGGTATGTCGCAGAACGTAACCCTTTTCCAAAGGCTGAATATCATAGGTTTCCGGTTTAACTACGCCCTCTGAAAACGTGGGGTGATTCTTCTGGCAGTGATAGCACTCCGAGTAGTTTTCGACTGAAACTTTCCAGTTGCATTTTTCCTCGATGTGCACCCATTCCAGCGGTGCGAGCTCATTAATCTGAGGTACGTATGCGGCTACTTCCTTACGAACACCGGGATACCATTCGTCCATTGGAGCGGCGTTCGCGTCTAGATTGACAAAAATAAAACCGAGAAAGCTCTCAGTGCGGACTTCGGTCAGGCATATCTTGCTGCGATCAAATCCCGGTACGGATTTGATATTCGGGCCGGCGCGCAGTTTCCCAGTTAGTTCATAGGCCCATGAGTGGTAGGGGCAGACTACGACACTGGCGCGACCCGTGCCGCTCAGAAGTTCATGGGCGCGATGCTGGCACACGTTATAAAACGTTCGAACAACATCATCGCGTCCACGGATGCAGAACAGATTTTGACCTGCGATCTGAAAGGTAAAGTACTCTCCGGCGTTTGCGATCTGACTCGCGTGTCCGGCAAACTGCCAGGTGCGTGTGAGCAGCCCCGACATTTCATGACGGAAAATTTCCGGATCGATGTAGTACTTGGCCTCCAGAGAATAAGTCAGCGGCGCGTTCATTCGATATCTTCCTGGTAGATGCCCAGCTGCCGTCGGCGGTGGTGAAACTTTTCAACTCTGGCGACAATCTTATCGCTTGCAACTGAAATTACAAAGCTCAGCAATGTTTCCAGCAGTGCAATGTTCGATACAGAGGTTGGGAAGAACTGAGGCGTGTCAACGGAAACCACAAAGCCAAAATCCGCAGGCAGGATAATCGGACTGGCTGGTGTGTCCGAGATGGCGACCACCGTAAGCCCCTGATCTTTGGCAATTTTTACAGCATCGACGACTTCCGATCGAAAAGGACGACAGGTCATGGCAATCAGAACGTCGCGTTCGTCCGCCCAGGCAAGATCGTCCACTGGTGTCGATCCGGGCCTTGGAATGGCGTGGAAGTCTTTCATTCCCGTGGACGCCAGGTAGGTAAAATTTCGGGCATTGGCATTGTTAACGCCCACCCCAAGGGTATACACATTACGGCTTGCCCAGATGGCTTCAGCGGCTGTTTTGAGTTCATCGACGCTTATATTCGAAAACGTCTCTTCAATATTGCGAATTGCCGATCCCACCATGTCGGCATACAGCCCTCCGAGATCACCCGACTTGGCGATACTTTGTAACCATCGGGCCCGATCGGGAAAACTCTCGGAGCCCCGACGAATGGCTTCACGGAATGGCTCGCGAAAATCATCGTAACCTTCATAACCCACCTGACGAGCCATCCGAACAACGGTATTCGGATTGACTTGTGCCGCACGGGCGATCTCGCGAACCGTCGACACGCCGACTTCAGTTGGGTTTTCCAGAACATATCGGGCCGCTTTCTGGGCCTCGGGCGTGAGATCCTCCCACTCTTCCGAAAGGCGGTCCAGCACACTAATTGATACGTTTGTAACATTCATGATTGACAATGGTACAAACATATCTCTAGAATGTCGAGCTTAATTCAGTGCTTTTTTAAACTAATGTCAGACAAAAATCTGCCTTCCCAGGCGCGTGTGGTTATCGTAGGCGGCGGTATTATGGGGGTTGGACTGGCCTATCACCTCGGACACGAGGGCTGGGGCAGCGACACCGTTTTGCTTGAAAAAGCTGAGTTAACCAGCGGTTCAACCTGGCACGCGGCAGGTCAGATTACGCATTCAACTTCGAGCTTCTCTCTCGGAAAGTGTGTCGACTACAACATCGGTCTGTACTCGGGGGCCCTGGAGGCAGAAACCGGCCAGGCCGTAACCTGGCACGGATGCGGTTCCTATCGACTGGCTTATACGAACGACGAGATGGACTGGCTGCGACATACGCTGTCGGTTGGTCGATCACTGGGGTTCAACATCGAACTTGTTGGCACTGACCATATTGCGCAACATCACCCGTTCTACAATCTGCAAGGCGTGCTCGGCGCTTTGTATACCCCGGATGACGGGCACGTGGATCCGACTAATGTGACCATGGCGATGGCTGCCGGGGCTCGTGCCAAAGGTGTGAAAATTGTCCGTCAGTGCCGGGCAACCAATATAACCCAGGTCGAAAACGGGGAATGGCTGGTGGAATCAGAACAGGGCTCGATTCGGTGTGAGCATGTGGTCAATGCCGGTGGCACCTATGCCCGACAAATGGGCGAGTGGTCCGGATTGCAGCTGCCGATGACTTCCATGACACACCACTATTTCGTCACTGAGCCTGTGCCTGAGTTTGCGGATCTCGAGACCGAACTACCGGTAATTCGCGACGATCGCAAAGTGTCAGGATACATCCGAATGGAACAGAAGCGAGGCCTGATCGGAATATACGAAAAAGAAAATCCAAATTCAGTGTGGCATGACCACTGTCCGTGGGAGTCAGAAAACGAATTGTTTGAAGCAGATTACGACCGGGTCATGCCATGGCTGGAAGAAAGTTTGAATCGAATGCCCATTTTTGCTGAGTTGGGTATTCAGCGCGAGGTGCACGGCGCGATCTCACACCCACCAGACGGTAATCCGCTGATTGGTCCGGCGCCGGGCGTGCGCAATTACTGGTGTTGTTGCGGAACCCAGATCGGCATTGGATGGGGACCTGGTCTCAGTCGTGAGCTGTCGCGCTGGATGGTTCACGGTGCCGGTGATATTTCTATGCGCGACTACGATCCACGGCGCTTTGGCAGTTACGCCACCAAAGAGTGGCAGGTCATCAAGGCTCGCGAGGACTATTGCCTTCGCCATGAAATACCCTTTCCTCACTTTAATCGACTGGCAGGTCGTCCAATCAAACCGTCGCCTATCTACGATACTCTGAAATCCAGGGGCGCGGTTTTTGAAGAAGTCTATGGATTTGAAAGACCCCGATGGTTTGCCCGCAACGGGGTTGCCCAGGAAGATCACTATTCATTCAGACGCAACGAGGTCCACGACATGGTCGGGTTTGAGGTGAAGACGGTGCGCGAAAGCGTCGGACTGATGGACGTGACCGCGTTCACCAAGGTCGTTGTGTCCGGGCCCGATGCTTATGGTTTACTGGATAGATTGACTGCGAACCGGATGCCACAGAAAAACGGATCGATTACTCTGACCCACATGCTGAACCGTCGTGGTCGCATTGAGCTGGAGACGACCATCGTTCGAATGGCCGACGATCGCTTTTATCTTGTTTGTGCTGCGTTCTTCGAACAGCGATTGCTCGATCACCTCAATCACGAAAAGCGGGACGAAGACGCCGATATCGTCGCGCTGTCGGCCGAGTGGTCTGCACTTTCCCTCAATGGTCCAAGGTCTCGGGAGGTGTTGTCCCGGTGCACCGACACCGCATTGGATAACGCGAACTTTCGCTGGCTTTCGGCGCAGGAGATTGACATCGCCGGCCACTCCGTATGGGCTTTTCGGATGTCCTATGCCGGTGAGCTGGGCTGGGAACTGCACATGCCAAATGCAGCCTGTGTGGATGTGTACACAGCGCTGAGCAAAGCCGGGGAACCTTTCAACATGTGCGATTACGGTAGTTTTGCCATGAATGTGATGCGGATGGAAAAGGGCTTTAAAGGTGCCGGTGAGCTGACCAATGAAGTCACGCTGGCCGAAGCAGACGTGCTGCGTTTTGCTCGTGAAGACAAGACATATCTCGGCCTGGAAAAAACCCTGAATGCTGATCTTCCATGGGTCTGCGCATATCTCGCTATTGAAGCCGACGGAGAGGTCGACGGCCACGGAGGTGAAGCAGTGTTTTATGACGGTAAGGTGGTGGGATCGACAGCTTCTGTTGTTTTTGGCCACAGCGTCGGCAAAATTCTTGCGTTTGCCTATATCAAACCTCATGCAGCAGACGTCGGGACTGAGCTGAATGTGATCGTGCATGGAGAATCCCGAAAAGCAACGGTGTTGTCGGAGTCGGCCTATGATCCACAAAGCCTCCTGCCCCGCGCCGACGCCTGATCTAAAACCTGAGTAGAGACTTATGAAAAAAATTCCTGAAACAATGCGCGCCATGGTGACAATGGGTCATGGCGAACTTGATCAAATGGTTATGCATGAAACGTGGCCGACTCCTGTTCCGGCCGCGGGCGAGGTACTTATCCGCGTCGGCGCCTGTGGTCTGAACAATACTGATGTCAACACTCGATCCGGTTGGTATTCAAAAACAGTCAGCGAGGGCACTACGGGTGGCGCGTTCGAGGAGGTCGGAGAGGAAGATCCAACATGGGGTGGAAACCCGATAACGTTTCCACGGATTCAGGGTGCCGATGTATGCGGCGAGATAGTGGCTGTTGGCCAGAACGTCGATGCGTCGAGAGTCGGTCAGCGTGTCATTACCGAGGGCTGGTTGCGTGACCCTGAGGATCCACTCAACAAGGATAAAACGGGCTATTTTGGCTCCGAAAGAGACGGTGGCTTTGCGGAGTACACCACCACACTCGATGTCAATGCGTTGGAAGTAAAGTCCGATCTGACAGACGCAGAGCTGGCGACATTTTCCTGCTCTTACTCAACCGCAGAAGGCATGCTGACCCGAATCGAGCTGAGTAGCCGCGATACGGTTCTGATACCCGGCGCCTCCGGCGGAGTGGGTAGCGCACTGGTTCAGCTTGCCAAACGACGAGGTGCACGGGTGATCGGGCTGGCTTCGGAGAGCAAGCATGATGATGTGCGTGAGCTGGGCGCTGATTTTTTATTGCCGAGGTCGCCGGAAAACCTGGCCGCAAAACTTGCAGGCGAAAAAGTCACTGTTGTTGCGGATGTCGTCGGCGGTGCCTACTGGCCCAATGTGATCGAAACTCTGGAGCGGGGTGGGCGCTATGTTTGCTCGGGAGCCATTGCCGGTCCCATTGTCGAGTTTGACCTGAGAACATTTTATCTTCGAGACCTGATCCTTGCCGGTTCTACCGTCATTGACGCGCAGGTGATGCACAATCTGGTTCGGTACATCGAAGAAGGGTCGGTCAAACCCGTCCTGGCAGCGACTTACCCACTGGAACAGTTGCACGAGGCGCAGGCGGCATTTATTGAGAAGAAACACACCGGCAATATCGTCGTCTGTCCGTGAAGATCACCCGGATTCGTGTCTACCAGACCGACCTGCCGTACGTAGGTGGCGCCTATGTTTGGGGCGCGGGTAATGCAATTGAGGTAGCGCGGGCATCGGTTGTCGTCATCGATACTGACTCAGGTCTTCAGGGATGCGGCGAATTCACGCCATGTGGCGAAAATTACATGGTCGCTCATTCTGAGGGTGTGCCGGCTCTGGCAAGACTGGTGGCACCGCATCTGATCGGAGAAGATCCTCGTCAGGTGTATCGGATCGAGCGACTCATGGATCACAAGGTGCAGGGACACGGTTACGCAAAGGCACCGTTTGACGCCGCTTGCTGGGATATTCTGGGAAAAACTTCGGATCAGCCGGTGTGGATGATGCTGGGCGGAAAACTCACCCACGGTGCACCAATGTATCGGGTGGCACCGCAAAAGGCGACCGACGAAACCATCGAAGAAATGAGTCGATACCGGGAACAGGGATATCGGCAGTTTCAAATCAAAGTCGGTGCAGACTGGAGCGCAGATGTCGACCGCATCAGAGATACGGTAGCCCTGCTGCAGTCGGGTGAAAAAGCAATGGCCGACGCCAATCAGGGCTGGCGGGTAGATAACGCTATTCGGGTAGCACGGTCAACACGGGATCTGGATTTCATCCTTGAGCAGCCCTGCCAGACCTATGAGGAATGTCAGCAGGTTCGACGCGTGGCCGAGCAGCCGATGAAGCTCGATGAATGTATTACCGGAATTCTCGCTGCTCAGCGCGTGGTTGCCGATCGCGGCGCTGAAATCTGCTGCCTGAAAATTTCCAACCTTGGCGGTCTCTCGAAGGCTCGCCGAGTCCGCGATTATCTGGTCGAAAATCGCATACCGGTGGTGAGTGAGGATACCTGGGGAGGAGAAATCACGACCTCAGTCGTCGCCCACTTTGCTGCATCGACACCTCAAGAGTATCTCCAGAATACGACTGACCTTATGAACTACAACACGCGCTCAACCGGTGTTGGCGGACCGATCGTAAACAACGGCAAACTGTTCGCCACTGACACGCCGGGACTTGGTGTCGTGCCCGACTTTGAAAGCCTGGGAGATCCGGTGCTCTCATTTGGAACAATCGATGAATAAAATCCGAACTCAGCAGGAGTGGGTAGAGCGTGCTCGACAGGTGCTGCCCGCGGGCGGCTTTGGGAATTTCGATCCGGGAAGTATTATTGCCCGGGGACAGGGCAGTCACGTCTGGGATGAAGACGGTAGCGAATACATCGACTACCTGATTGGTTCCGGACCGATGCTTCTGGGTCATGGACATCCGGAAGTTCTTGAATCCGTTCTCGAGCAGTTGCCTCAGGGCATGACGTTTTTTGCCAACAATGCAAAAGGAATTGAGCTTGCGGAGGCAATTTGCGATGCGGTTCCGTGTTGTGAAATGGTTCGCTATGTTGCGTCGGGAGGGGAGGCGGATATGTACGCCATTCGTCTTGCCCGCGCGTATACCGGACGCAGCAAGCTGATCAAATTTGAAGGCGGCTACCACGGCATGAGCGCCGAGGCACAAATGAGTCTGGCGCCGTCGACTGAAGTGGATTTTCCACAGGCTGTTCCGGACAGCGCTGGGATACCGCAGGGCGTCGGTGATCAGATGCTGATCGCGCCGTTTAATGACTTGTCCGCAGTAGAGGCTCTTCTAACTGAACACCGAGATGTGGCGGCGATTATTGCAGAGCCGTTGCAGCGCATCATCCCGGCAAAACCGGGCTTCCTGGCGGGTTTGCGAGATCTGTGCAACCAGCATCATGTGCTTTTGATTTTCGATGAAATTGTCACCGGTTTCAGGCTGGCATACGGCGGTGCTCAGGAGCGTTACGGTGTTGTGCCTGATATCTGCACTTTGGGCAAGATTATCGGAGGAGGGTTTGCTCTGGCTGCCGTGGGCGCGAGTGCCGAAATTATGCAGCATTTTGACAAGACTCGGGTTGGTGGCGAAAACTGGTTGATGCAGCTGGGTACACTATCGGGTAACCCGGTAGCGTCGGCCGCGGGACTGAAAACGATGGAAATTCTCAGGCGCGACAACGCTTACGAAAAATTGCATGCGAACGGGGCGGCGTTGCAGAAGATGCAGATCGATGCCTTAACCGACGTTGGCGTTGCGCACCGGATTTGCGGTGACCCGTCTTTGTTCGATGTTCTCTTTACTGACGAAGACTGTGTCGATTACCGCAGTGCAAAGCACCAGATTCCCGAACGGGGAATCGTTTACAACCGGATTCTTCGAGAAAACGGCGTCTTTAAATCACCAGCGAAGGTCTACCCCTCACTCGCCCTTACCGACGAGGATCTTGCCCGGACAAAAGCGGCCGTGATTCGCGCCGCAGAGGCTGTCGCGAACGTGTCATAGCGACGGCAATTCTGCCGCCCGCAACAAAATAGTTAGTGTGTCGGTTTGCTACCGCCGTCCCACAGCCCCCCGTCATTTCGAGCCGAAGGCGCGGAAATCTCGAGAAGCAGACGGGGTCTCTATCTTTGCAAATCATCCGGACAGCATTGCCGCTTTGCGATGCTCTTCGCAATGATGCAGCGGAGAGTTTTTTGGGGTTGCAGTATTCTCTGAATACTTAAAAAGTCTTTTTCTGTTGCAGAGTGAGACCGGCTCAAATCGTGTAGAATCGCGCGCTCAGAATCCATCCGACTCCACAATGTTTTTGGTTCAGCGTCTGGCAGAGGAAAAAATCAAATCTGCAATAGACAGGGGAGAGATGGATGGTCTTCCCGGACAAGGGAAGCCCCTTAAGCTGGACGACAATTCGTGTGTGCCGCCGGAATTACGGGCGGGGTTTCGAGTATTAAAAAATGCCGGCTACATCCCGGCCGAATTGCAGGTAAGACGCGAAATCGAAGATGCGGAATCTCTGCTTCTTCATGTTGAGTCTGAATCGGATGCTCGGCGTATTGTTCAGAAAATCAGTCTGCTGAAATCTCGACTGTCGACAACAGGCCGCGAGTCCAGCCTTGCTCTGCAGGATCACGAATATCGGCAAAAACTGTTCCGAAAGCTTGAGTCAAGAGAACCAGGTTCAGCATAGGGCAAATCCACAATGCGTGTGTCACGATTTGAAGAGAAGCGTTCTGCGTTCTACAATTAATTTTTTGAATCTGTCGCCTTCTATTTTATGTATCTTGGTCTGCTCACCCTGTCCCTGACTGTATTCTGGCTTGTTCTCTCCGGTTACTGGGACAATCCGTTGATACTTGGACTTGGCGTCGTTTCTATCGGCTTATGTGTCTGGATTGCAGTCAGGATACGACGACACTACAGACTTTATTCAGCACTCCCGATTCTGACCCAGATGCCGGCCTATACGGCCTGGCTTGCAATGGAAATTGTGAAGTCAAATCTTATGGTGATCAAGCATATCTGGTTCTCTGACTCACACCCCATTACCCCAACGGTGAGACGGATCCGGATGCTGCAGAAAACGCCTCTCGGTCAGACCATATTCGCCAATTCCATCACCCTGACGCCTGGCACAGTGTCGTTTCGTATCGACGGCGATCACGTCGTGGTTCATGGCGTGATGCAGGACGCTGTCGATGATCTGCAGGACGGTGATATGAATCAGCGAGTTGCTCGACTGGAAGGCAAGGCGCTGGAAAGACTGGAGGCAAGATGATTTTCGCCATCGCCGCGTGTGCGCTTCTGGTCGTAATGCTGCTCGCTCTGGTGCGGGCTTTTTCTGGTCCGAAGATTTACGACCGGGTTCTGGCGGTAAACATGTTCGGCACCAAGACCGTTTTACTGATTGCGGTTTATGGATTCCTTACGGAGCGTCCGGAGTTTCTCGATTTGTCGATCTTCTATGCCCTGATCAATTTTGTTGGCGTCATCGCAGTACTCAACTTTGTTGAGAGACTGGACGATACCGACGAAATAGAGGAGCGCTAGAATGGTACTGGACGCGCTGACGTGGTTTTTCCTGCTGACTGGATCATTTTTAGGTATTACCGGCGCATGGGGAATTATTAAATTTCCCGATTTTTACTCTCGCGTCCATGCTGCAAGTATCACCGACACTCTCTGTGCTTCGTGTTTCGTGCTCGGGTTGATCTGCCAAAGTGGCTTCAGTCTGGTTTCGGTCAAACTCATACTGGTGCTTCTGCTGTTATTGATAACAGGTCCTGCAGCAGCCCATGCTCTGGTTAAGGCTGCACATACTGCGGGTCTGAGAGCCCTTACCGGCAAAATTACTCCCTCGATTCGGAGGCAAAAATAGAACTCCTCATCAACATCGCATTGCTGACAATGCTGGGAATGACCGCAATCGCGGTTGTCCGGCTGCATCGGTTGTTCGGTGTCGTCATCCTGTTCAGTATTTACAGCTTGTTAAGTGCCTCGATATTCGTTGCGCTTGATGCCGTTGACGTCGCGTTTACGGAGGCTGCCGTGGGTGCCGGGATTTCTACCGTGTTGATGCTTGCAACGCTGGTAAAAACAGGGCGAATCGAAAAACGGTCCGGGCGTCATCCTTTGCTGCCGCTTGTTGTGGTGTTAATTACCGGTGCCGCCCTGATCTGGGGTACGCAGGATTTACCCGGATTTGGTGATCCGCTGAATCCGGTCCATCAACATGTTGCAGATCGTTATATTGAGCAGTCGCCCATCGAGATTGGAATTCCAAACATGGTGACTTCGGTACTGGCGAGCTATCGCGGCTACGACACCATGGGTGAGGTTGTCGTGGTGTTCACCGCACTGGTTGGAGTTTTATCGTTGTTGGGTTTTTCCGGATCACGCGGAGAAAAATCTACGGCCCGCGGGCCAAATCAACCCACACCAGTGCTGCAGGTGATGGCCATTCCGCTGGTACCGTTTATTTTGCTGTTTGCGCTGTATGTGCAGTTCCATGGCGACTTTGGGCCAGGCGGTGGTTTTCAGGCGGGTGTGATTTTTGCGGTTGGAATAATACTGTACACCCTGACATTCGGACTCGACGAAGCGCTGGCGCTGATACCGGTCTCGGTGGTGAGAATAATTGCTGCTCTCGGTGTGCTGGTTTATGCGGGAACAGGTGTCGTCTCAATGTTGTCCGGTGGTGCATTCCTCGACTACAGTGTGCTCGCGAAGAGCGCGACCGACGGTCAGCATTACGGCATTCTGATAATCGAGTTAGGCGTTGGACTTACTGTGGCCGCCGTCATGATTTTGATCTTCTTCTCGTTTTACGACAAGGCATTCAGGAAGTGAGCGAACTCTTCAGTCTTTTCAATTACTGGGTTGTCGTCTTTCTGATGATGTGCGGCTTCTACACCGTGATCGCAAGTGGCAATCTGGTCAAGAAGATCATTGGTCTTAATATTTTTCAAACCTCCGTCTTCATTATGTACATTAGTGTAGGCAAGGTCACCGATGGAACTGCGCCGATCGTTTCAGCCGATTTTTCCGTCTATTCGAATCCCTTGCCTCACGTATTGATTCTGACCGCCATTGTGGTCGGTGTGGCAACAACGGCATTGGGTCTGTCACTGGTGAGTCGCATCAAGGACGCATACGGTTCGGTAGAAGACGACGAGATTCTGGACGCTGACAGTGATGAGAGGGGCTCGAAGTGATCGCTCACCTGCCTGCGCTGGTTGTTCTGGTGCCACTGCTGGCAGCGCCAATATGTTTCATATTTTCACGCTCACCCGCGATCGGCTGGGTGATTACGGTCGTGTCTTCGTGGGTTTCATTTGCCATTGCCTGTGTGATGGCTGTTACTCTGCTCAACGGGGGAGAAATTCAGTATGTGTTTGGGGGCTGGGCACCACCCTGGGGAATAGAGTACGTTGTCGACCAGTTGAATCTGCTGGTGGTTCTCGTTGTTACAGGCGTAGCGGCTGTCATTTTTCCAGCAACGCTGAAAAGTGTTCGGCCAGAGGTTGCAAGTCATCAGTTACCCCTGTTTTTTGTCAGTTTGCTGTTGTGTTTTTCCGGCCTGCTGGGTATCGCCGTAACCGGTGACGCTTTCAACCTTTTTGTCTTCCTCGAAATTTCGTCGCTTTCCACATATACACTGATCAGCATGGGGAAAGATCGGCGCGCGCTGACGGCGGCCTTCAACTACCTGATCATGGGCACAATTGGTGCCACTTTTATCCTGATTGCGGTCGGCATACTTTATATGTTGACCGGTACTTTGAATATGGCGGACCTTGCTGTTCGACTGCCGTCACTGGGCGATTCGAGAGCACTGCAGGTTGCTTTCGCATTCACGATTGTCGGCGTTGGACTCAAGCTTGCGATGTTTCCGCTGCACTTGTGGTTGCCCAATGCATACGCTTATGCACCTTCAGCGGTGTCGGCATTCATTGCTGCGACCGCGACCAAAGTTGCGGTGTACGTCATGATACGGTTTTTGTATTCGATATTTGGCGCCGAGTTTTCATTTTCTGAGATATTCGTGCAGTGGCTTCTGTTGCCGGTTTCGGTTTGCGCAATATTGTTTACATCAGTAGTGGCGCTGTTTCAGCATGATGTAAAGCGATTGCTGGCGTATTCGTCTGTTGCACAGATCGGCTACATGCTTCTGGGTATCGCATTGGTTAATCAGACCGGTCTGGCTGCCGCCCTGATCCATCTGTTCAACCATGCGTTGATGAAAGGCGCGCTTTTCCTTGCGGTGGCCGCCATGGTGTTTCGCGTTGGCAGCAGTCACGTCGATCAGCTTCGGGGTATTGGCAGGAAAATGCCATGGACTTCAGCGGCATTTGTTGCAGGTGGACTCAGTATCATCGGAGTCCCTGCGACGGTCGGGTTCGTCTCGAAATGGTATCTGGTGCTTGCCGCAATTGAAAACGGCTGGTGGTGGATGGCCGCGATTGTGCTGGTCGCATCGCTAATTGCCGTAGTATATATCTGGCGCATCGTTGAGCTTGCTTACTTCGCAGATTCCGAGGCCAGCGAAACTGAGGTTAAAGAGGCGCCGTTGATTATTTTGATTCCGATCTGGATGCTGGTCGCCAGCAATTTTTATTTCGGTATTCACAGTAGCGTCGTGACGCGATTCGCCGAAGGTGCGGCAGCAATGTTGTGGGGTCAAGGATAGGCGCTATGCTGAATCTGCTCATTGCATTCTCCCTGGTCGTCCCTTTAATCGGGGCGGTCGGGATTTTGATTGCAGATAAGAAACCCAATTTGCGAGAAGCCTGCACGCTGCTGACGTCTGTGGTGTTGTTGTTCGTCGTGGTGAAGATCTTTCTTGCGCTTCGAGGTGGTGAAACCCCGGAGCTCACCTTGTTTGAACTGCTGCCAGGTCTGGAAATAAAGTTCACGGTCGAGCCGCTGGGGATGCTTTTCGCGCTCGTTGCCGCCATTTTATGGCCGGTCAACTCACTGTATTCAATCGGCTACATGCGCGGTAACGCCGAGAAGCATCAAACACGTTTCTATTTCTTTTTTGCCATTGCAATATTTGGCGCAATTGGGGTCGCGTTTGCCGGAAACCTGCTGACACTGTTCCTGTTCTACGAACTGTTGACGTTGTCCACGTTTCCACTGGTTACCCACAAGGGCAATGACAGCGCGAAATCGGGTGGAAGAGTTTATCTGGGTATTTTGATCTCCACGTCAATCGGCCTGCTGCTGCCCGCGATAATCTGGGTCTGGGAATTGGCGGGCACGACCGATTTTCAAGCCGGGGGGGTAGTACCGCAATATGTTGAAGGCGGAACGGTTTTTGTGCTCGCGATGCTGTTTGTTTTTGGAATCGGCAAAGCAGGCGTCATGCCGGTGCATCGATGGTTGCCTGCTGCGATGGTGGCGCCAACACCTGTCAGTGCGTTACTGCACGCAGTAGCTGTCGTAAAGGCCGGCGTATTTAGCGTAGTCAAAGTCGTTGTCTATGTATTTGGCATCGACACTCTGGGTGCAGAACCATCAGTAGACTGGCTGCTCTGGTTTGCGCTTTTTACAATTGTTGCTGCATCCACAGTTGCTTTACGACAGGACAACTTAAAGAAACGACTGGCGTATTCCACAATCAGTCAGTTGTCTTATGTCGTTATGGGTGCACTTATTCTGGTGCCGTTGTCTGTCACCGGGGCAGCTCTGCATATCATCGCCCACGCCTTTGGAAAAATCACACTGTTTTTTGCCGCAGGATCGATTTACACCAGTAGTAAAAAAACTGAAATCAGTCAATTGAATGGTATTGGGCGACGAATGCCGTGGACTATGGCAGCGTTTACCGTAGGTGCACTGTCGATGATCGGTATTCCTCCGGCCGCCGGGTTTCTTTCAAAATGGTACTTACTGTCCGGCGCAATCGCAGCTGATCAGTATATTGCTGTATTGGTTATATTTATTTCGACTTTGCTGAATACAGCATACTTCGCGCCGATCGTATACGCGGCTTATTTTAAACGCGATCGCTCTGATACGATGCTGAACTATGGCGAGGCACCATTACCTGCGGTAGTCGCACTCTGTTTTACTGCGTTGCTGACTATCACCCTGTTTTTTTTCCCGCAAACCGTATTTGAACTGATTCAAATGATCGAAACATGATTAACGATGAGGATAAACACTGGCTTTACCGATCCACTAGTTTGCCAAAACTTTGGATGATCCAGATTTTGATTCTGGTGATAGCGGTCATTCCGGAATTTTTTGTTCATCATCACCCTCATTTTGAGCAGGAGGGTGTCGCGATCGATACGTCGTTCGGTTTTTTTGCCTGGTACGGCTTTCTGACCTGTGCTGCTATGGTGGTGGGTGCCAAGATACTGGGGATTTTTCTGAAACGGGAAGACTCGTATTACGATGACTGATTTACTGATTCCACCTGCGTTTCTGCTTGTCCTGGCAGGTCTGCTGTTGCCGCTGTTACACCATCGAATGCGACAGGCGACCGTTGTGATTTTACCGCTGGGGGTTCTGGGGTTCATCTGGTCACTGGATCCGGGCGCGTATTTGTCCGTCGAGTTTATGCAGTATGAACTGTCGTTGTTCAATGTGACCGCGACCGGACGGCTGTTCGCGACTGTTTTCTCCATCATGCTTTTTGCCGGTGGTGTATTTGCCTTGCACCAGGCGAAAACCCTCGAATTGGCTGCGGCCTTTGTTTACGGAGGCTCTGCAATTGGAGTCTGTTTTTCGGGTGATCTGATCAGTCTCTTTATTTACTGGGAGATTATGGCTCTGGGTTCCACGGCGGTGTTGTGGGCTGCCGGGACTGAACGAGCTTATGCCGCAAGCTTCAGATATCTGCTGATCCATTTTCTGGGTGGCGTAATTTTAATGGCCGGGATTGCCTGGTATGTGGTGAAGAGCGGAAGTATCGAGTTTGGACCAATCTCGCTGTCTGATCCGGGTGCGGTGCTGATTCTCATTGGTTTTCTGATCAATGCGGGCGCGCCCCCGCTCTCAGCCTGGATTGCCGACGCCTACCCGGAAGCGAGTCCAAGCGGTACCGTGTTTCTCTCGGCCTTCACGACGAAAACAGCGGTTTACGTGCTGATGGTTGCGTTTGCAGGTGCGGAAATACTCATCTACATCGGGCTGTATATGGTTTTCTACGGCATCATCTATGCCCTTCTTGAGAACGATATGCGTCGAATTCTGGCGTACAGTATTGTGAACCAGGTGGGCTTCATGGTGTGCGCGATTGGAATTGGAACGGAGCTTGCGCTGAACGGCGCTGCAGCCCATGCATTTGCTCACATTATCTACAAGGCCCTGTTGCTGATGTCGGCTGGCAGTGTGTTGATGATGGCCGAACGACGCAAGTGTTCCGAGCTCGGCGGCCTGTTTCAGACTATGCCAGTGACAGCGTTAAACGGTATTGTCGGCGCACTGGCGATTTCCGCATTTCCTTTTACATCGGGGTTTGTAACTAAATCGCTCGAGTCCGCCGCAGCCGCTGATGCCGGACTGGTTGTGGTCTGGTTCTGTTTGATGGCAGCGTCCGCCGGCGTGTTTTTACATGCGGGAATCAAGTTTCCGTGGTTTGTGTTTTTTCAGAAAGACTCTGGTCTCAGACCTTCGGATCCACCATTGAATATGAAGCTAGCGATGTGGTTGTTCTCGTTTTTCTGTATCGCTATTGGCGTTTTTCCAGCGGTGCTCTACGGAATATTGCCTTTTCCTGTGGACTACAAGCCGTATACAAGTTACCACCTCGTCAGTCAGTTTCAGCTTCTTCTGTTTGCAGGCTTCGCTTTTTTTGCAATGCTTCCATTGATGAAACGCACCCTGACGATCAGTCTGGACTTCGACTGGTTTTATCGGCGCTTCTTGCGGATAGTGGCCAGCGAGTTTACGTTAAAGTCCGGTCTGATCGGTTCAAGGCTGGAGCAGACGGTTACGCGTCGAATCGAGCAGTTTATCGCGCGCTTGTATCAGCATCACGGACCCCATGGTGTACTCGCCCGAACCTGGCCCAGTGGGGGAATGGTGCTCTGGGTGGCGGTCATGCTCGCAGGATTGATTGTCGCCTCAGCACTGTTTTAGATTGAAGGGTTGCGCATTCAGAACTTTGCTCCGCGTCGAACACCGCTACGATTTGGCAGCGATCGAGCAACAATCAGCCCACAGCCTGCGATCAGCAGGATGCCGAACCAGGCGATCGGATTGGGCAGAGTTCCAAACATAACGAGTCCGAATACGACACCCGCCAGAATTTCAAAGTAAGTGAATGGTGCCAGAACGGACGCTTCCGCCTTGGCGAAACCATAGACTATGCAGGTCTGGTTGACAGCCCCGGTAATTGCGATTAGCACCAACCAGCCCAGATGCTCGGAACTGACGGGCTGCCATATAAAGGGAATGGTGACTGACAAAATCAAAGTGGCAATGATTGCACCCCAAAATGAGGTCAGTAACGGATGAGAAATAGCACCCAGCTTACGGTTCAGGATCATCTGAAAAGCGACGATAACTGCACAAAGAAACACAAACAACGTGCCCGTGTTTACGCCATCAAGCCGGGGTTGCATGACCAGCAGGACGCCAAAAAAACCGCCGACGACACCGAGCCATCCGACAACCCTCACACGTTCGCCCAGAAACAGCGTGGCCATTACAGTCAGCAGGAACGGATAGGCATACAGGATAGCTATAGCGTCCGCAAAGTCGATTGTTCTTGCACCGACAACAAAGCATACAGTTTCGGAGGCCAGGCTGATGCCTCTTACAATCTGTATCGATGGCCGGCGGACCTCGTAACAGCCACGGCCAAACTTGCGCCAAACGATCGGTAGCAGAATGATGGCAAAGCCGAGAAATCGAAACCATGTGATCTGGAATGCGCTCAGCTCGTTGGACATGAGTTTCATCAGAGCTCCGGTGAATGCCGCGACACTGAGACCAAATATTGTAATCAGAATACCTGTGCGTGTTTGATCAACTGGCTGTGTTTGCGGGTCGGTGCTTTTCATAGTTGAGAACGCAGATACTTATCGTCGGTTTGCGCCAGTGGTCGATACAGCGCTGATTCAATCGAAACCATCGATGATAGTCATTCTGCGATCCCGGCCAACGCACTATGCCGGGGCGTCTGATCATCTATCGAATATCGATTGTGCGTTTGGGTGATTCTCCAGAATGCGGCGACTGCTAGCAACCATTGTTTAAGGGAGAATTGCAGAACCTGCCGACTGCAAACCCGACACGTATTCTGCAAAAAAGCGAAATTTTTGTGCCCCTATATTGCGGGCACCCTGATGTGGTTGAAGCAGTTTGCTCAGGTCAGCATTTGATCAGGAGACGCTGAAGCCTGACCTGGAAATTCGTTTTGCGAAACAAAACATTGATGACAGCCTAAAACAGCAGATGACCGAAAAGGTCGAGACAATTTAGGTCGCTCTGATTTGTGCAAATCAGAGGTCCACTCAAATCTGTATCCGCCTATTTATTTCGTTTATTGCGGCACTTCAGATTGCGAGCCATAAGCGGTGACTTTCGGATAAAGTATGTCTTTAAATTACCAACTATATCGTACTCTCAGTGGAACTCAGTGACATACTCGCGCAATCGAAAACGGTGCTGTCACCAGAGCAGCTCGATCACTACTACACACAAGGCTACCTTCTGTTTCCGGAACTCATCGACCAAAGCCTGCTGGATGACCTGAGAGCAGCGATGTGTGACATTGTTGAAAAATCCAGGATGTTCACGAAGTCATCTCGCGCACTTGATCTGGAAAAAGGGCATACAGCAGACAATCCACGACTTCGTCGTGCTGCTTATATTGATGATGAATACGATGTTTTCTGGGCGTTGTGTGCGGACTCGGTAATTACGGATATTGCGGCAGATCTGGTGGGATACGACCTTCGTTTTCGGGAACTGATGCTGAATTTCAAGTGGGCGGCTGGCGGGTCAGAGGTGCGCTGGCATCAGGATTTTGTGTTCTATCCTCACACGCATACCGGCACGATGCAGTTCCTTTTGTTTCTTGAAGATGTGACTCAGGATCAGGGGCCGCTGCAGGTCATACCCGGCAGTCACAAAGGTCCTTTGTATGAACACTACGATGAACAGCGAAACTGGACCGGCGCGATCAAAAAGTCCGAATTGTTGCAGGCGGGCGTCAAAGATGCCGTAAGTCTCACTGGCCCGGCCGGTTCAGTGTCAGTCCATCACAGCTGCACAATTCATGGTTCAGAACCCAACCGCAGTCCGCGAAGTCGACCGGCGCTGGTAATCACCTATGCCGCTGCAGACGCGATGCCGTACACCGCTGCAGCCTACCCGGGTTCGAGATACGGGACGATTGTTCGCGGTGAGGAGCCGACGCATATTCATCATGAACACCTCAGCGTGCCGATGCCGCCTGACTGGTCAGCGGGTTACACGTCCATTTATGAGCATCAGGAGCGCGAATCCGAAGGTAAGTGAGCTACTGATAACTGTGGCGTGCGGTAGGGAATTTGCCCTGTTGAACATCCCTGGCATAATTTTTAATTGCACCCTGGACACCGGTTCTGCAGTTCTTAAGATAATTTTTTACGAACTTCGCGGTTTTTCCGGGATACAGTCCCAGCAGGTCGTGCCAAACCAGAATCTGTCCGTCAGTATGTCTTCCCGCTCCAATTCCAATGACGGGTACGTCGAGCGCCTGTGTAAGTGATTTACCCAGTCGTGTTGGTACGCACTCAATCAGGATTGCGCTGGCGCCGGCTTCCTGAAGCACCAGTGCTTCTTCGATAATGGCCTGCCCCCTGGACGGGTCGCGGCCCTGTACCTGATAGCCGCCCAAATGATTAACCGACTGCGGTGTTAGTCCCATGTGCGCGCATACGGGAATGCCGCGTTCGCTGAGTAGACGTGTGCTCTCCGCAAGCCACGCGCCGCCCTCAAGCTTTACCATGTGTGCACCCTCGCGCATGAGTACAGCCGCATTCTCAAGGCTTTTCGATTCGCTGTAGTAACTCATGAACGGAAGGTCGGCCATAATGAGCGCACCCTGATTTCCCCGTTTTACACAACGAACATGATACGCGGTGTCCTCAATAGTCACAGGGAGGCTGCTGTCGTGTCCCTGAATAACCATGCCAAGCGAATCGCCCACCAGCAGGACATCTATGCCGTTTGAGCTGGCGGCGTAGGCGCTGCAGTAGTCATAAGCAGTCAGTGACGCAAACTTCTTCCCACCACGCTTAAGTTGATTCAGCGTTTTTATTGTGATGTTGCGTTGAGTTTTGTTTTGGACGGACATAATGTGTTGATTACAGAAATTAAACCGGGCGAAGCTTTCATGTTGTGTGAATTCTACACCAGCGTCGGAGTCAGGTAGTGCGGCTACTTTTTCAGGCGGCCGCACTCAGCGATCCGGGCTGCTCCAGCGTTTTTCTGTGAAGTCGAATAGTTTTGGAAATGTCATGTATATCGGACAGGCGTTTGATTGATTCAAACAGTGTTTGAGCATCCGGATAGAATTTTCGAAGATAGCCCAGCCACTGCTTGGTCCTATTGCCGGCATACTTTAGATTCCCGGAATCATTGTCGTGATAGAAACGGTCGACTAGTGCGACGGTCTCAGTCCAGGGTAGAGGATGATAGTGAGCGCGCGAGCTTCTTTGTGCACGAATTTGCAGAGCCAGATCCGGTTGAGCCAGGCCACCGCGCCCTATCATCAGGTGTTCGCACCCACTTTGACGTAAGGCAGAATCTGCATCCTCAGGAGTCCATATCTCTCCGTTAACGATAAGACGTGTGTGTGGTGTACGAGGCAGATCCTGTAATACTGACCAGTAGGCCGGTGGTTTGTATCCATTGATTTTGGTCCGCGCGTGGATACAAATTTCGTTGGCTCCCGCCTGATACACAGCCTGAACGTTGCTTAACAGGTTGTCCGAATCTTCGAAGCCCAGTCTGATTTTTGCACAAACCGGAATATCCGGATCAACCGCATCCCTTACTGCAGCGACGATGTCGCCGACCCGATGAGGTTCTTTTAATAGTACTGAGCCGCCGTCATGTCGGTTGACTGTTTTGGTCGGGCAGCCAAAATTCAAGTCTATTCCGGGCGCGCCCGCGCGAACGGCGACCTGAGCACTTGCGGCGATCAATGACGGGTTGCCGCCGAGCAGCTGAACATAGACGGGTGTCCCGGACTCTGTAACACCACCCTGATCGAGCTCGGGACAAAGGCGGCGAAAAACCTTCAAAGGAACACGGGTATTGGTTACGCGAACAAACTCGGTAACACACCGATCATATCCACCCAGTGCGGTCAGCATGCGGCGCATGCGATGATCGATAACACCTTCCATAGGTGCGAGACAAATATTCATTCGGGTGCGAGTGACTTGGAGCGGCTGCTGCAACGGCCGTATTATATTCTGCTTATGAAACGATCTGAACGGTGTGTTTCAGGGTGTGCGAGAAATTTGTTTAGATTTGGCTGATTTCTATACTGACTGGACTTTGAGGTTACAGACGTTTGTGTCCGCCACGAGATTGACAGGCTGTGCGTCATAAATATTTTTTTGCATTTGGTTCGTGGTTTCCGCTGAATTATTATGGGGATGTCCAGACAGAGCACGGTGCAATATGCGGGTTTTTTGTACTCGCACTTACATAAAAAACGGTCCGTTGAACTACATTTTTGAAAAATTTAAATACCTTAAGGTCACTGCATGGAGGTTTCGTCAGCACCTTCCGGAAAAGTGTGTTCTGATGCTGATGCCGTTATGGATCAATTCGCGGCACGCCATTCCGGTATTTTGGTGGTTGCGAAGGCGTCTGGGTTTTCTGTTTATGCCAACTCAATTGGTTTCTGTGGTCCGAACTATTCGCGCAAGCAGCAGGTGTAATCTTGCGGTGTTTGGTGTAGGACACGATACGTTGATCTGGAAATTCGCAAATCGATCCGGACGTTGTGTGTTTTTCGAACACAGCAAGGATTGGGCAGGCAAAACTCTGGCCAGACTGGGCCGTCTCGAGATTTATATTGTGGATTACGGCACACGCGTCGATGACTGGAGGAAATGGATGGCAAATCCTGACCCGCTCGGGCTTCCTCTGCCCGACAACGTCGCCGATACCTCATGGGATGTGGTAATCGTAGATGGTCCACCGGGCGGTCGCGGCATCGATCCGGGCAGAATGCGCAGCATCGTGACTGCTCGATCAATGGTGGCGCCTTCGGGGCACATATTTGTGGATGACTGCGACCGGACCGTTGAGCAGGAGTTTTGTCGTGTTTATCTGGGCGAGGAAAACCTGGTGGACGCCATTTTTGACCGCACACTGATGAAGCATTATCAGTTCAATAATCGCTGACTTCGTGATTTTGAGCTCATTTTGCGTAAGCAACCGCTCACTGTTTTCGCGGATCAAACAGGCGCGCTTCGCGTATTTGTATTAGAGTATCTGTATCGGGCAGCTGCCCGTTCCAATTAAAACAGGCATTCATGCCGATCTGATATGCAGGAGGTGTTGTTGTGCATTTTTTCCGTTTATTGATGTTTATTTTTGTCTGCGTTTCCATGCAGGCGCCGGTGTGGGCCTCGGGATTTCAGACAACGTTTCACTCGGTATCGAGTTTTTCCAGAGGACTCGGTGGTGCAGGAGTCAGTGGCGATGATCTGGCTGATATTTACTACAACCCGGCGGCCGCAAGCTTGTATGAGGGAACCGGATTTCAGATTTATGCCGGATCCGGTAATGTGGAAAATACCTTTAACAACCTGGGCTCTACTCAGACTCTGGCGGGCTCCAGACTTCCAAACGTGGGACTGGCCCAAGGCCTTGATGAGGACTTTCCGGGCGCATCTTTTCAGTTCACGAAAAAGCTGGACAGTGGCGCATTGAAAGGATGGACAGCCGGACTCGCACTTGGCAATGCCTTTGGCAATCAGACCGAGTATCCGGTGAATTGGGTTGGGCGCCGACACGCGGTCGATTCTCAGCTTACCGTTCTCGACTTCAATCCGGTCCTGTCATATCAGGTATCACCGACGGTAACGATTGGTGGCGGTCTAAGTATTCAACGATCTGATGCTACGCTGAGTCAGGCAACATTTACCGGAACACCCGTTGAGCCTGTATCAACGCTGGAAGGATCGGATACAGCCATAGGTTTCGACATTGGCGCGACAATTTCTGCGGGTAAAAACCGGTTCGGTCTGTCGTATCGCTCGCAGGTTGAACACACTCTGGAGGGTACTTTGACCGCGCCAAATCCGGCAAATCTGTCTTTACAGTCGCTGCCTGCGCAAGCTGAGATTACGTTTCCTGAGACGGTATACATCAGCGGCGTGTTCCCGGTCAGCGAAAAAACCACACTGTCATGGACTTCGCGCTGGACCCGATGGAGCCGCAATCAGGAAATACGGATTACGGATCCAAGTGGACTGCAGACGTTTAGCCTGATACCGCAGAATTGGGGCAACACGTGGCTCCATGGAGTCGGCGTGGATCATCGCGTCAATAGCGTCTGGAAATTTCGCCTCGGCCTGATGGTCGATTCAACACCTATTCCCAGTCCCGAACTGCGCACACCCCGTCAGCCAGAGGGCGACCGGTTCTGGATTGGCGTTGGAGCAAGCGCCAACACTCGATACGGCGTATTCGATTTCGGATATCTGAGAGGTGACGTAGACGACGTCCTGATTAACAACACCATTCCGCTGGCGGCGTCGAGCGGTCTTCCGGCTTCAGTATTCGGGGACACCCTCAGGGGTGAATACGTCGATACAAGTGTGAACTTTGTCGGTATCCAGTTTAGACGTTCGTGGCAATAGGTAGATTCAAACTGCTCTGCTTTAAGCCGGTAACGTCACTGCTTCAATCAACTGACAAGATGTATGTTGCAGGACCTGAGCGATCTTAGGCGTATCTATCTGCACGATCGCTGCAGCGAAATGACGTTACCGATCAAAGCGGTGACATATTTTATTCAGCGTTTATTACTGAAACTTCGCCGGGCAGACTTAAATCCCCGGATGCGATGTCGAACACATCAACCACGCACAGCAATGGGGCATGAACGCTCGCATTGACGCGGAGACCTGCCGTTACGCCGTCGTACTGCGCCGCCTGAACAACGCCTATGTCGTCAAATGGAACGCGAACCTCCACAGTTTTATCGTTAAATGTAGGCGTCCAACCGGGGCTGTCGAGCAGGATTGGCAAACCCGGCCACGTTTTTGGGAGCCTTGGACGGCTTCCCGGAGGTATATCAACAACTCCCAGTGCCCCATCAGCGCATCGTTCGTTGGCTTGAAGAACCACCCAGTGACTGTGCCAGACATTGCCATCATTGTTGGTCTCGCCGTCACCGTTTTCATCGAATAAAGGCGTGTCGTCGAAATCCGGATGGGATGTCACTGCCAGTGCCAGAATTCCGGCATTGTGTTCAAACCCAACACTGTGGGAGTCAATTGTTGTTGGCCATACATAGGAAAACACAGTGCTGCCCGCAAGCTGACCGGTTTGCTCGGGACGTGTTTTACCTGCTGCATCACTGACACCAGTCCGGAAAATTGCGACATTGTCCCGGATGGAAATTCTGGCATGAATAATATCGAATGCCGGCATGATCTGACTGTTTTGACTGGACCCTATTCCTTCGCCGTAAGCATCCGCTAGTCCAACCGAAAATTTCAACAGCGTAACTGTGGTGATGACCAGCATACCGGCCAGACTTTTCTGTCTTTGTGCTTGTGCCGGATGGTCTGTTTTCAATCTGTCTGATAATGTGTGCATAATTTAGATCCTGGTTTTAAGTTTGAAAAAGTTGTGCGCGCAAAGTAAATAGTAGTCAGTGGTAGCCGGAAATAAAGTCGGCACAAAATGGTGGGGTAGTTACTTTTCGGTGTAATTTGATGAAAACCCAGAGGAAAAAATTGCGAACCAAAAATCAGTCCACGTACCGTACTCTGGAAGAGGTCGTGGGTTGCAAGTGGTCGGTTTCAGTGCTGCTGGCTGTTGCGGACGGTATTGACCGACCGGGAGCCCTGCAACGGCATGTGGATGGGATTTCGACAAAGGTGCTCTCTGAAAGACTGCGCAAGCTGACCCATTACGGCTTGCTCGACAAGACAAGCTATCCGGAAGTGCCACCGAGAACCGAATACTCGTTAACCGAAAAAGGTCAAAAGCTGATCGAAATTATCCAGCAGATCAGACTGCTCGATAGTCATCAGCACACTTTTGGGGTGTGAGGCGGTTTTGAAACAACACGGTTCGCGTAAGCGCAACGGCAGAGTGGGAAAAAAGCTGGAAAATAGACAAACCAGCTTACTCTCCAGCGAAGCAGCGAATGACTGATTTCATCAGAGACAAAGTTGCGACCCGGCTTGAAGGATTGCGCAGATTAACTGACTTTTCGAACAGGGCCGGCCCAACGTACGCGGCGCGCCGTAACTTTGACTTTGGTCAAAATAAACATTATCACGTCTCGGGCCTTTCGCCGTGGATCCGACATCGACTGATCTCTGAGCCGGAGGTAATCGAGGCCGTACTGATTGGAAATGCGCCAGATTCCTGCGAAAAGTTTGTTCAGGAAGTGGTCTGGAGAATGTACTTTAAGGGCTGGTTGGAGCAGCGTCCCGAGGTCTGGAGGCGCTATCGCACGGGTCTGAATCAGTGGGCGGATCAGCTGGACAAAGATGATGACCTGGGGCGGCGATATGATTGTGCTGTTGCCGGTAAAACCGGAATTGACTGCTTTGATGCATGGACGTTAGAACTTGTTGAAACAGGCTACCTTCACAATCACGCTCGCATGTGGTTCGCAAGCATCTGGGTGTTTACGCTGGAGTTGCCCTGGCATCTGGGTGCCGATTTTTTCTATCGGCATCTGATCGACGCCGATCCGGCGTCAAACACGTTGAGTTGGCGGTGGGTGTGTGGATTGCATACCAGGGGCAAGCACTATCTTGCTTCAGCGGAAAATATTGCGCGCTTCACTGAAGGACGGTTCAATCCTGTTGGGATGCTGAATGAACAGGCGCAGGCGCTGGTTGAAGATTTCGAAGCACCATTTAATCCGTTCTCCCACCAGAATTTAGACACGGAAGCGCCTGTGGGCCTTTTGCTTACGCCGGAAGACTGCTCAGCAGAATGGTTGTTCGAAAAATACAATATCGTTGCTACTCTCGCTCTATTGGATAGTGGAGAACGGTCGCCTTTTGCAGTCAGCGAAAAAGCAAAAGCATTCTCCAGAGCGGCGATTACTGATGCGTCGGACAGGATTCCCAACCGGCCCCAAGAGCCAGTGCAGTTTGAATCTGATTCCGATTGGGTCGCTTCGGTCGGTCGCTGGGCCCGACATCACCGACTGAAGACTGTGATCACTTCCTACTGTCCGGTCGGTGAGACCAGAGATCGATTAGATGCAGTAAAACAAACGCTGGACGGCAGAGGGTTGAAACTGAACAGCATTCTACGTCTGTGCGATCAGACGGTCTGGCCTCACGCCAGCGCCGGGTTTTTCAAAGTCAAAAAGAAAATACCATCGATACTTGAGACGCTTGGACTGGCCGAGTAGCCCCGGGTACCAAATCCCAAATCCTAGAGTCCAGTCAATAGTCGCTTCAAAGTGATCAGTCCGTATTTTGAAAAACGATTTCACCGTTTTTGATGACCATCTGAACATCCGAAAACGCAGTCGCTCCCTCACGCGGATCGTTGTTCAAAACCACAAGATCTGCGACGTATCCGATCCCGGGTTTTCCGTGCGTTTTTGAAAGACCCAACATTGCAGCGGGCGCGGTCGTCAGGCTGGCCAGCACATCCGAAAAATCGAGCCCGGCTCTCTCCATCAATTGAAATTCTCGGAATGTTGATGGGTCCCGCATATAACCCACATCTGTACCGAAGAGCACACGGCCTCCCATACTTTGGAAGACTGACAGTTGCTCCAGCGCATTGTTCTCAAGTCGATCGACTAATTCTGCTGGCAGGCCGATTCGGGGTAGGTCGTACCGCCACAGCATCAGCGTTGGAACAAGAGCAACGTTTTGGTCAACCATTTGCTGCGGAAGGGAACGATCCCATGGGCCTTTGAGCTCTGCGGGAAAGGTATGGGCCAGCGCGTCGACACCGGCTTCCACGGCAATGCGCGCTCCGTCTGAATCGGAGGGGTGGGCAAAGACCAGCTTTTTGAGGTTGTGCGCAGTCTTTACAACGGATGCAGCGTGCGCTGCAGGCATGTACTTGAGGGTTGTGGGTGTCGCCCAGGACCCCGTAAAAATCTTGATTCCATGGTAGCCCATGTCCAGCACTTCAGCACTAAGATCGGCAGCTTGCTGCGGGGACCATGTTTCGGGTAACTGCACTGGCTCAATGTAAAAAGGACTTCCGTTCTGCGGAACCAGAGAGCCTCCCATCGCATACACGTCAGGGCCGACCACCCGACGTCCGCTGATGGCTTTGATAATCGGAAACAATACAGCCGGGTGTGCGCCGGTGTCGATGACCGAGGTGAAACCCTTGCTGATGAACATCTCGTTGAGCTTGTTTTCGAGCTGCGCAGCATTTTCGGGTCTGGTGTCATCCAGATTGAACAAGTGGTGGACATGAGAATTCCAGAAGCCGGCGGTAACAAATTTGCCACTGAGGTCAACAATTTTGCTTGCGGCAATTCCCGAATTCGAGGATACATCGACAATGTGCTGATCTTTGATCAGGATGGACACCGATTCCATCGGCTGCTTCCCGTCTCCCGGGAAAACAGTACCGTTCTCAAGTAGCAGGCTTTCTGCAAGAGCATTGGACGCAGACCCGAAAAACAGGCAGAGGCAGACGACCTCTTTAACTGTTTTCAGACTAAATTTGTGCAGGTTAGACATCAGGACGAATCAGCACCTCGAGACTTGCCCGTCTGAACGGTAATTGCTAGACCGCAGGTTCTACGTTTCTGTTCAACTCACTTACCAGATCGGGCGGCAGTTTGAGTGCGGTTGCCAGCGCATCAAGATAGGATTTGGCCATGAAATTCGACTGATCAACTATCAGTAGAGTGGCCAGATAAACTTCTGCGCCGACCTCACTACTGGAAACCCGTGACGCGATTAGGGCAGGATCAACCGGTTTCTCCAGCTCTGATTTCACAAAAGCAGTCAATTCGGGAGATTCACCGATACGCTCGACAAACGACTGCAGTCCCGCTTTCTCGTCGTCATCGATATGCCCATCGGCTTTAGATGCGGCGATCATTGCGCTCAATATGAGACGACTGTGCTCGTCACTGGTGTCGTCGGCCGGATTGGTGATATCTCTAACAGTAGCTGAGGTATCGGGCTTTGCGTCCTGCCAGTCTTTGTACGTTTTATAAGCCAGCCCTCCAATTGCGGCCACGCTGCCGACTTTAAGCAATCCGCCGGCAATACCGCGGCCGGTTCGTGTTCCCAGCAGAAGCGCGAGCGATCCTGCTGCGAGGGCGCCTTTACCCAAACCTGACAACATTGCGTCGCGTTCAGGCCCTTCCGGCGGCATGTTGAGCTTTTCCTCGGCAAAGGATTGTCCGGTCTCAGCATAACTTTTTCCGGATTCAAGTAATCTGTCAATCAGTTCTCTGGCATCCACAATCGTTTCCTGAATTTTTAGTGTTATATAAGATATAAGATCGTGACAGAAAATTTCAATTCTGCCGAGGCACACGCAGTTTTAGAGCCTCTAAAGACTCGGCAGCCACTAAAAATTCAAAATGTAAGCAGCAGGGTGAATTCACAATGACAAAAAGACGATGTTTGATAACCGGAGGTGCCGGTGGCGTGGGAACGGCGGTGGCCCATGGTTTGTCCGCTGCAGGCTTCCACGTAGTGGTCAGTGATCTCGAGGAGGGAGCCTGCCAACAGGTGGTTGCCGACGTCGAAAAAAATGGCGGAAGTGCGGAAGCGGTTGTATTGGATGTTACCGATCGTGCCGCTGTAGAGGCAGTCTTTGTGGATCAGGACAATAAAGGCGGAATTGACACGTTGGTGACGTCTGCCGCAATTGTCAAAGCTGCGCCCATTCTGGAATTCTCACCGGAAGACTGGAGCCGTATTCTTGAGGTCAACCTCACCGGCACGTTTCATTGCTGCCAGTGCGCCGGTCGGCGAATGGTTGAAAAAGGCTTTGGTCGAATCATCACGATCAGTTCGGTGAACGGCCAAATTGCCAATTCCCATCGGGGCGCCTATTCATGCACCAAAGGCGGTGTGGATTCATTGACGCGATTGTTTGCCGCTGAATTGGGTGGCAAGGGCGTCACTGCGAATGCCGTATCACCTACACCTGTCGATACGCCAATGATTAAAAAAGTGCACGGACCGAAAGACAGAAAGCTGTGGTACGACCAGATTCCGGCAAAGCGTTACGCACAACCCGAAGAAGTTGCGGCAGCGGTGAAGTATCTGGCTTCTGAAGAGGCCGGCTACGTCAATGGCCACACTCTTAACCTCGATGGCGGGTTTATGGCCTCGGGAATTCTGCTGGACTAGCTTCAGACAATACACCGAATTCCAACCGCTTAGACTTATCGCCCGGTTTTTGCGTTCACCGGCAAATCATGTTTAGCGGAAACATGCGCCTGCTCCAGATGGCGGGAGCGGAAATGAATCCAGGCCACACCGGCGAGAATCATCATTCCACCGACGATCAGGATAAGTGTAATTTCGTCGCCCAGCAGCCAGACACCGCCAATAACGCCGAATATTGGCGAGAGCAGTGAATACGGTGCCACCTGACTGACCGGGTAGTGTCTGAGAAGATAATAGAGTCCGGAGTTGGCAACCACAGAACTCATAAAAGCCGTATACAGCAGCGCCAGCCAACCAACCGTCGACGCCTGAACGACTACATCCCAGTGGTTGTTCTCAAAGACGAGAGATGTGGCCAAAAGTGTTGGAGAACTTACCAGTGATATCCAAACCACAATGGTAAGCGGATGAATCGATCCCAGCTCACGAATCCGAATCATTCCGTATGCGGCAAAGCCGCAGGAAATCGCCATCCAGACCAAAGCGGGGATATCGTTGAATGCTGCGGGATCGAATCCGATCACCATTGCGCCGCTCATGGCAATGGTGATACCAAGAATTCTGTTGATTCCGATTTTCTCTCCCAGTAACAGCACACCCAACAGGATTGCGAAGGGTACCTCCAACTTGCTGAACAGGGCAATTGAGGAAATATTGCTTGCCAGCGAAACAGACAGGTACAGCGACAGATACATTCCCGTTCCCATCAGCAGACCCACTTTAATCAGCGGCCGGATCAGATCTCTGGGGACCTTCAAAAACGGGAACAGGCACAAAACAAGCAGAGTAAACCGGATACCGGTAAAAAGAATTGGAGGGAAATCCCTAAGACCGATACTTGCCGCGACGTACATTGATCCCCAAAGCAGATTAATCAGTACAGCAAGGAGTGTGTGCGACAGTTTCAATATTAATTTTCGGACGTATTAAATTGAATTGCCGAATTTGGTCCTGAAAGCCATTGGTATAAATGAATGACGATATGGAAAGCTGAATGGACCGTGGGAAACTCGTAAGGAAACACTGGAGTTTCTTACTGATGTAACGCAAAAATTCATATCTATTGTATGGTTAAGTGTCAAAACAAGTGAGAAGAGCAGAAACTTGCGAAATCAAATTCCTAAAACGTTGTTGGTCTAACATGGCTTTCTATTGCCTGAAAAATGAGTCCAGAAAATTCATTATCTGTGTTAATCCAAAATGTGGTTGCACCACAATCAGAGACTGGTTTGTTCACACTCTTGAAGAATCGCTATCTGAAGTCGACAGGAGTTGCGGCCGGTACATGATACCGCCCGAAACGCTCCATTTGTATCCGGACTACTTCAAAGCTCTCGTTGTTCAGAATCCGTTGCGCCGCCTGGTCAGCTTCTATTACAAATTCGTCGTGACTGGCAGCGAACGGTGGTGTCACGCAGATCAGGAGGCAATTCTATCTCTGGAGAATCATACCTTCCGACAGTTCATTAGAGTTCTGACAGATCTTGCGATTCGAAGTTGTAGTTTTCAACATCACCTTGTGTCGCAAACGGAACAGATCAAGATGATACCCTTTGACGAGGTTATTAAAACTAAAGACATCGCGTTTGGTTTGAAACGCATTAACCAGCGTCTGGGTATTGTGTACGAACCTTTGTGTTTAAACGCATCCGGGTATTCAGACGCCAGAGGTAGAAATGTCTGCGACATTACTCCTGATGAACTGTCGACATTGCCTGTTTATTCGTATGATCAATTCTATGATTCGGCGCTAAGAGAAATGGTCTCGGCTCTCTATGCGGATGATATTCACTACTATGAGTCAATCTGACTGCGCCTGAACTCTAAGGCTTGCTTTCACTGTTGACGATAACGAGAAAATTGGATCAATCTGAAAGTGTCGCCGAAGTTTAAGAGCTCAACCCGGAGGCAGTAAAAGATCCTCCAGAAAAAATGCGGCGAGTTCCGCCCGATTTTCGAGATTGGCCTTGGCGTATATGTTGCTGGCCTGTTGCCGGACTGTTTTTTCGCTGGTGCCTCTGAATTGCGCCAGCTCTTTTATGCTGATTCCTTTTATTAGCAAAAGCGCGACCTCTTTTTCGGCTTTAGAAAGATTCCAGTGCTCGAACTGCTGGTCAATTTCTGTACCCAGTCCCTGGAGCAGTCTGGACGCGCGTTTCTTCCACATAACAAGATCATTGTTCGAATGCTTTACCACCCGTTCAAGGTGACGGTTGCGAGCGCGGGTTGCGCTTGGACGTTGCATCCAGATGTAGACGAGCGTGCTGGCAATAAAAGCACTGATGACTAAATCCATCAGCAGTTCAAGGGTAGTGCCTCCATCGGACCAGTCATCATAGAGGTCAAACACCGTGGCGCCCGCCACAGCAGCCAGTGCTGCGAATACAAGTACTCTTTCAAGGTCAGGTCGATTACTCAAGAGGCAAGAGTTGACAATTACGATAGATTCCAGGAGTTCCAATAATCGACAGTTCGTATCGATTACTCAACCTATATAACAAACTCTCCTGATAATGTAAGTAGGACAAATGTCCAATAAATGCCGATGTCTTCAACAAATTTGGTTCATGGTACGTATCTCGGATGCCTCCAATACAAAGTTCGCGTAGTTTAAATCTCTGTCAATCTACCGATCTGGAGGAAATCCGCTATGCGTTTATCTTTAACACTGGTTGTACTTTCGCTGTGTGCTTCGCCCGCGCAGGCCAGCGACCCCCTTACCCTCGATCCTCAAAGTCCCTGGTATCTTTTCGATTCGGAACCGGGATGGCACTTTGACCTTGGCTTAGGTCTCGAGCTGGAGCCAAATTATGCCGGTGCAGACGATTCCACGTCAGAAGTTGCGGCTTTTGCGCAGGCGGTGTATCACAGCGAAAAAGGGCATCGGTATTTTCTGGGCCTCGGTGAGGTTGGATTGAATTATTCCATTTCACCCAACACCCAGATTCAGGCTTTTCTGGAATATGAAGAGGGCAGAGAAGTCGATGACGACGAATTGTTAATCGGTTTAGAACCAATCGACTCGACGTTCGAAGGTCAGTTTACCCTCGCACGGCGGTTTGGAAATAAAACGGTATTTGCAACTCTGCAGCCGGATGTCGCTGGCGATGCTAACAAAGGACTGGTGTGGTTTATCGGCGCAAGCCGTGACTGGATGTCCGCAGATGAGACTTGGCGGTTCGGTACGCGACTGGACCTCAGCGGAGCGAATGCAGAATACATGCAGACAGAATTTGGTATTAGTGCAGTCGAGGCAGCACGAACCCGATTCGACGAGTACACTCCCGGAAGTGGTCTGAAATCAGCCACGCTGGGATTGTCAGCGGAGTACTTCATCAACAACAGACTTAGTGTTCTGAGTACCATGGAGGTCGAACGGTATCTGGACAAGGCGTCAGCGAGTCCCTTAATTCAGGATGTAGGATCCGATACAACGGTAGAAGCCAGTGTTTTGCTTCGCTGGAGGTTCTGAATCGGATTCTGGTCTGGGTACGGCTGACAAAAAAGCAGGTTCGATTCTGTAAAAAAATGCCGAATCCGGCCCCGGCTGCGTTCGTTCAGAAACCCTGCGAAAAGACCGTAGACTGCGTACTGAGCGGGTTCAGGATGAACAGCTCCGCCGCTCAACGCTGTCAATTGTCCGGAATGTCGATTATGATTCTGCGGCGGGAACCGAGAGTCAGCGTCAGAAACGGATGCATAATCGGCATAAAGCCAAAGCAAATACGAGACCCCAAGCTTTTCCGTTCCGCTCGACAGTCGGTTCGGTGTATTCGTATTCCCCGCAACCTGGATTGGTGTGCCCGGGTTTTATTTTACCGATATGTTTTTGGGGTATTGAATGGTGCAATCAGGAAGACAGCTTATGTTTTGGAGACAGTCCGTAAGGTATTTGCTTTGCATACTCGGAGCGTTGGTTTTTTTACAGGGTGTGGCGCATGCAAACACTGGCGAACCGCCTCGACTTTTGAAAGAAACTCGCACTCAGAAATCAGCGATACCAGCCGTCACTCTCCAGGCGATTGATGCGTCGGCATTGAGAAGTGCTGAGGCGGCCAAGTCGATAGGTTCAACGGTGCGAACCAAAATCGTGAGCTTTGCGGTGACAGAAGAAACCTCACTTGCACCCCATACCCATGGCGCCTGGACGGATGTATCTGACGGACGAATCTGGCGTCTCAGAATTGTGGGTCCGGGCTCCACAGATTTGAATTTAGGATTTACCGACTTCTTTCTGCCGAAAGGAGCAACGCTGCATGTTTATGACCCGGTGAGCGGTTATTTCCAGGGCCCCTATACGGCAGATCAGAATCAGTCTTATCGTCAACTCTGGACGCCCGTAATACCGGGTAATGAAACGGTCGTGGAAGTATTTGTGCCAACTTCTGAGCTGGGGCTTCTGGAGCTCGAATTGGGTCAGGTTGGCAAAGGGTTTCTTGACGTTTTCAATCAAGGGTTGTCTTCGTTACAAAAGCAGGGATCATGCAACATTGACGTTGCGTGTCCTCTCGGCGATGGGTGGCGCGATGAAATTCGCAGCGTTGCTGTGTACGGCCTCAACGGTTCAACATTTTGTACTGGAACATTGATCAACAATGTCACCCAGGATTTCACACCATATTTTCTGACCGCAGACCACTGCAATATCAGCAGTCAAAACGCACCATCGGTCGTCGTATACTGGAATTTTGAATCTCCCAATTGCGGCGACCTGGACAACGGGTCGTTGAGTCAGTCGACATCAGGGGCCACACTACGGGCGCAGAATACGGACAATGACATGTCCCTGCTCGAACTTAGTGAGCAACCGAATACTCTCTACAATGTCTATTACGCGGGTTGGGATGCAAGCGCATTGTCGCCCACCTCATCCATCGCAATCCACCATCCCAATACGGATGAAAAGGCAATATCATTTAACGATGATGCCTTGACCACGACAGACAGCTGCATCCTTTTTTCCCAAACTATCAGTGATACCCATTGGAACGTCGACAACTGGGAGCAGGGCACGACCGAACCCGGATCGTCGGGGTCCGGGCTGTTCGATCCGGCAACTCAGCGTCTGATCGGCTATTTGTCCGGTGGCTCAGCCTCGTGTTTGAACACTGCGGGCAACGATTGTTATGGAAAGTTTTCAGTGGGCTGGAGCAACGGCTTATCGACCTGGCTTGATCCAAACAATACCGGAACACTATTTGTTGATGGCGCCAATCCTCCGTCGGGTCCGGCTATAGATGAAACCAGAGTCGGAGACTCAAGGACACTCTCATCGGCGACACTATCGGAGTGGTTTTACGGCAAAACAGAGTTGCCCGATGGATTGAGTGCTCTTACTGTCTCGCTCACCCCTGTCAATGGTGACCCGAATTTGTACACGCGAGCAAATCAGCTTCCGGATCTTTCGAACTATGATTGCCGTCCGCTCGCAGGTGGTGCAAGCGCGGAAGTATGTGCCGAAGAGAACCCACCCGAAGGCAGTCACTTTTGGGGCATCAACACTTCAGCGGCGTATACAGATGCGGAGCTTCAGATTACCGGGTCTGTGAATCCGGGCGATCGTGTCACCGGTATTTCGGAGTCCAGTACGGGATTCTGGACCATCTACGAATTGTCTCTGCCTGAAGCGATCGATGACTTCAGCATTACTATGGACGCAACCGGCGCAACAGGCGATCCCGATTTGTATGTGCGCTATAACGCAGAACCGACGTTGGATAACTACGATTGTCGACCTTTTCAGGCGTCCGGCATCTCGGAAACATGTGAGATTACAAGCCCACAGGCCGGAATCTACTACATTGGAATAAATCCTTTCTCTGCGTATTCCAACGTCGTCTTGACGATTGGAAACAGCAGTGATCTTTTGTGTTTCCCGATTATCACTGTAAGTACGCGAATAGCCGTCATCTGTATCTGAACACTGTCGAGAACGTTCCGATTAGGAATTGCCGGGTTTTAATGGATTGGGTTCACCCTAATCACTCGTATGTCGTCACGACATTAGGTGGTACAAACTAAATAGAGACCATAATTTACAGTGCTACGGTTTGAGCCAATTCAGGACGCACCGTTGGGTGCGGAAGTTGTAAATTACGACTTTTCGAGGCCGCTTGATGCGAGGGTTTTGGAAGCGTTTGAGGATGCGCTTGAACGTTACGGTGTTCTGATATTTAGACATCATTCCCCATCTGCGGCAGAACAGATCGCGTTTAGCAGACAGTTTGGTGTGCTGGAAACCGCGACATCCAAAGAAGGCGGTCACGAATCTCATCCGGAGTTGATGGTCGTGGGTAACCCGCCCGGACGTCTTATCACATTTTCACCGGCTAATCCGGATGGCGATCTGGAGTGGCATGCCGACAACATGCATCTCACGAATACGGCGAGGTTGTCGGTATTGCATGCAATCAAAGTCCCAAAATCAGGAGGCGACACATTGTTCGCCTGCATGTTTGCAGCGTACGATGATCTGAGTGAGCGAGAGCGTCGTGAGTTCGAACAACTCAAGATGGTTCACTCGATTAGCGGACTGGAGACGTATCTGGAGGAAAATACAGGTGAGGCATCGAGAGACGCAATTGGACCCACCTATGGTACTGACAAGGTTGTCTGGCCTTTGGTACAACACCATCATCGGACCGGTCGCAAGTCGCTCTATTTAGGTTCCCACGTCACAATAGGCGTGGAAGACTGGCCCGTCGATAAAAGCCGTGCTCTGATCAGGAAACTGGTGGATCGTGCAACCCGACCTGAATTCCAACTGCGCTACCGGTGGCAGCAAGGTGATGTGGTGATGTGGGACAACCGCCGCGTTCTGCATGCCGGTACTTACTACGACGTCCGTCGCTATGATCGTCTGTTGTACCGGACGACGGTGCGAGACCCGTACCCGGCTACCTGAAAGTTATAGAAAATGAAATCAGAACGAATTTGCTATAGTTGCTGATTCAAAGCGTTGAGTCTAGCGCCCCAGCGTTTCTGCTATCAGAACTAAAAATTCACAATTATGATCTTCCAATCTATTCGATTCAGTTCTAAACCATTCCATGCAAGTCTGCTTGCCTTGTCGGTTGTATTTTTAACGTGCGGATCGGCGCTTGGTCAGACTTTGCCGCTCGGCGAGCCTGACGCCGAAAAAATCAGCATCGATATTGAGGACCCGGAAAGTAAAGCCGCAGTCCGGGAATTGGTGTCAACATTAAGCGATGACGCCGTTCGAGCGTTGCTGATCGAGCGCATGGATGCGGTCGCCGAAGAAAAACAGCGTGCCGCAGCAGAGGACGTGTCCGCCCTCGGTTTAATCGAACGACGATTCGCCAATTACTGGGTGTATGCGCGCGATTCAGCAGAGCGTATCGGAACCCTGCCTGCAGTATTTTCAAAAATCCGCAAGGGAATTCAGTCGGCAACCGATCATAGTGTAGGTAAGGTACTGTTGATTGTGCTGTTGTCCATCGCTCTGGGCGTATTTGCAGAACGAGTCGTTGCCTGGTTTTTCCGCAAACGAAAACAACACCTGATCGATTCCTTTTCCACAAAACTGTGGGGGATACTGAAAATACTCTACACCCGCCTGTCCTACGACGTTCTGGGTGTAGTGGCCTATGGCATTGTGAGTGCAGTAGTGATTCGTTCCTTTTACCCGGAAGGCACGATCATGAATCAGCTGGTGGAGATTTTTACTGTGGGTATTTTTGGGGGCTGGCTGGCGTACGTCATCTGTCGCTTTTTCTTTGCGCCATCGCGTCCGGACCTGCGTATCTGCCGAACGACCGATGAACGCGCGTGGAAAATCACCGTAAGCTTCTCTCTGACCGCAGCTTTTATCGTCACCATGCACAATATCTTTTATCTGTTTATCCAGGTTGGTGAGACGTATTACGACGGCTACAACTACATGCGGACACTCGGTTATTGGATGAACATATCCATCTACATCGTCGCCGCGTTCGCGATTTGGATCAATCGGGATGCGTTGTCGGAAATTTTGCTGGAGAACAAGAAAAGAGTCAGTCTCGTTATGGGCGAAGAGGCACCGGAGAATCTCAGCTGGTTTGCGGCACACTGGCCAAAAATTGCTGTGCTGCTGATTCTCGCCAAGTATTTGTTGGTTGAGCTGGTGGTGAATAACTCGGATGTAGCCGTGTACTCCACCAGCGCGGTATACATCACATTTATCGTGATTTTTCTGTGGCCCGGAATCGATGCAAACGTCTCGCTGTTTGTCGGCAAAGGAGTGACCGCGGCAGAGGACGAAACCCCTGCAGCTGCCAAGGCGAGACGAAACATGCAGTCCGGCCTGCTTCGTGTGGGGCGAGTGCTGGTGGTCGGTGTGGTTTTCTATGCGCTCGCATCGTTATGGGGCCTGAATATCATGGACCTGGCCAATTCCGGACTGGGCGCCAAAGCTGCCGGCACGCTGGTTGAGTTTCTGTTAATCGTGCTGATTGCGTACATCTCCTGGGAGTTGGTGTCGGCGTTTGTCGGTTACTGGCTCGCGGCCGAGAGCGGCAGTACCGAAGACGCTGCTGACGAGGGTGGCGGTGAGATCGGCGGAGTTGGCCTGTCCCGAACCGCCACTCTGCTGCCAATCATCAAAAAGACCGCGCAGGTGCTCATCGTCATTGTTTCCATCATTATGGTGCTGGACAACTGGGGGGTAAATATCGGTCCCATCCTCGCAGGTGCTGGTGTGGTTGGCCTGGCAATTGGCTTTGGCGCGCAGACGCTGGTTAAGGATATTGTTTCCGGATTGTTCTTTCTCGCTGATGATGCCTTTAGGGTAGGTGAGTACATCGATGTTGGCGGCACCATGGGCACGGTGGAGAAAATTTCCCTGCGCTCGCTCCGACTGCGGCATCACAGAGGCCTTGTGCACACCATTCCTTACGGCGAAATTCCAAAGCTGACCAACTACAGTCGCGACTGGGTGATCATGAAGCTTCGCTTTCGCGTTCCGTTTGAAACCGATATCAACAAGGTTAAGAAGATATTCAAGTCCATCGGTGCTGACCTGTTGAATGACCCCGTGCTGGGCGATGATTTTCTCGAACCGTTCAAATCTCAGGGCGTCGCGGAAGTCGACGATAACGGTATGGTTGTGCGCGGCAAGTTCATGGCCAAGCCGGGCAAACAGTTCATGATCCGGAAAGAGGTGTATGTCCGCGTGCAGAAAGCTTTTGAAGAAGCGGGCATCCCATTCGCCCGCAAACAGGTCATGGTGCACATCCCGGGCCTGGACAAAAACGAGTCGGTTGACGAGGAACTGGCCAGAGAGATTGGCGCCGCTGCTGCGGACGCGGCTGAGGACCCGATCGAGACTGATCAGAATCCAACTAAGAAAACCGAGTAGACGGACTTAATCGACTGCGCTGAGTTCCGTGTGACGGATATTCCTATCCGGTGTGCCAGGGGCGACGGACTTATTGCGGGCTCACATGCCTAAGATGACGCGCGAAGTTTTTTACGCATCTGCAACAGCTTCATGCGTCCGCTCTTGCTGCCGTCGTGAAATGTATCGCGCCAGACGTCCATCGGTGTCTGCAGCGAACCGTGATTGCAGTCAAAAAATCGGTGGTGCAGTTGGTGATGAAAATCACCCAGAAGGATGCATTTGTACTTTCCGATTTTGACGCAGTCAAATCCGGTGTGCGATGTGGGAGCGCCGAGACCGTGAAAGATGAGGCTATAGATCACGTGCACCGGATGACTGGCCACGACAAGAAACAGCAGCGAATCCGCCATCAGTATGAACTGCTCCACCGGGTGCATGGCCAGACCGGACCACGGTCCGATATTGCCGTTCTTGTGATGCCAGGAGTGCACGTGTTTATACAGAAATTTGGTGTGCAGTATTCGGTGCTGGACGTCGAAAAACAACACGGTCCAGAACGGCACCGCAGCAAGTAGCAGCAGAAACCAGACAGGGTTTGATTCGAACGTGATCAAAGTGGCATAGCCGTTCGCAAAACTCCACAGCAGCAGCGACTCCCAAAGTACCCAGAAGCTCAGGCCGGTTGTCAGTGTCAGAAAGATATTGTCGAAATTCTGCTGGCCAAAAAGAAAGCGATCTGACTTTTCACCAAGGTCCGCTTTGTCATAGCGAAGTTCCGTGCCTTGTTTTTTAAACGTGTGCAGATACAGGTGAAGACCGCCGATCACGGATATCATCAGAATGAAATCCCGCAGCCAGATTTCAAATACCCAGTCAAATGCCCAGGTTTTGGTTCGGCTCAGATCCGGCGTCCAGTGCAGCCAAACTACGATGGCGAGCATCAGGAACAGGAACTGCGTGCGACGAGGGTCCCAGGTGCCGAGATAGAACAGTGCGGCACCTTTTAGCGAGAACGGCTTGTCGTAATAGGGCGCGATCTTCAACGGTAACTCCGGATGGTAATTCCACATTGGATCCGAGTTCGAGTTGTCGAGTTTGGGGCTCATCGATGTTCTCGCGCAAAAAACAGCAATTCTAAAGACGGGCAGGTGTGTAATCCATACCTTTTATTAGCCGGACAATGAACGTAAACGGTCGGGTATAGGTGTATCGGACCGAGAAGTCAGAGATACGGGTAAAACACGGATACTGAACGAGAATATTTCTGTGCATCTTTGAGAGGCATCAAGTGAAGAAACCAGACGCACTCGGAGTGAACACGCTGGCATTGTTTTGCCAGTCGCAGATGCACAAGTGTCAGAGGCGTTGGTCCCGTGCATTCACTGGTGTTGGAAGAAAATGCCGTCACGCCTGCGGTAGATGGAAGACTTAATCACACTTCTGCGGTTAAATCGGATCAGACCGCTACCTGCTGGGGCAACAATGATTCAAGACAACTGGGGCAGTTCTCCTGGTTGGCGACTCCAACGTCGGTTGATGCGATTTAATGTCTGTGTAGATTGCGGCCCTCCTGACTCACAGACTCCGATCCTAATTTCGCACGGCCGTAGCGGAACGGCACACAGCAGCGGGTCGAATCGCCGCATACCGCTCTGAATGACGTTTAAGTGTCAGTGAAGGGTCAGGCTGGTGCAGCCGGACCGGGAGGGCCTTTCGGACCAGAAAAACCTGGGTCGCCGCCCAAAATACCGGGCGTACCCTGAGCTCCGGGTTCTCCGACGGGTCCTGGAGGCCCGGGCTGAAACACTGTTGCTCCCGGAGGGCAGGCGACTCCGGGTGCGCCGGGGGGTCCCGGAAAACCGGGATCACCACCGGGACCTTTTGAGGCTGCCGTCGACCCGCTCGCACTTAGGTCGTCGCCAGGAATTCCCGGAGGTCCCGGAGGTCCTGGGGGGCCCGGAGGGGCGGCATTTGCACCTGTGTCGCCGGTAGGACCCCGAGCACCTATTTCGCCCTTTACGCCTGGAAACATTGGGTTTCCACCCACTCCCGGTTGACCGGGAGAGCCCGGAGGTCCCTGGGGTCCTGGGGAGCCGGTGCAAACCACAGGAGGTTCCGTGGTAGTGGTTGTTACGGTTGTTGTCGGTGCTGCCGTGGTGGTGGTACCGCCGCCGGGCTGACCACCACCGCCGGTAGTCTGAGCGTGAGCGGGCAGGACAATCGAGGACACCAGAGGCTTGTTCCAGTGAAGTCCACTGGCGCCTGATGCACCCACCGCGATGATCGCGGACACCGTTTTTCTCCGACGGTTTGCGGACTCCTGCGGGCTAGGTACGATTTTGTGTGCAGATTGCGATGTGTCAGGAGACTCATTCGCATCTGCAGTTTTACCGGGATTCCTGATCTCGTCGTTATTGTTCCATTTTTCTTTACTCATCTGTAAATCCTCACTTTGGGAACATCTTTGTCTCAAGAGGTTTCATTCTTATGCGTCAACTTCAGCTCGGGTCGCTGCATTGATGTATAGAATACGACGTTTTGATCATAGCACGATTGGGCGATAAGGTATGATTACGGCCCGATCGCAATGTGAAATTCGTACTATGTATTCACAACCCCTGTTTCACAATTTCACCGGTGTGATACCCGATGCTGTGTGCGATATCATAGTTGCTGAAGGAGAGTCACTGCAGCAACGCAAAGGCACGGTGTACTCTGACGATCAGTTCAAGGTCGACAAGTCCATGCGGGTGACTGATGTTGGATTCTGGGATGAGTGGCATTGGGTCAACGGATTGATGACGCACTACATGGCAATGGCCAACAGAAGTTTCTGGCAATACGAGCTGGTGGTATCTCAGGGGGTTCAATACGGGTCATACGGTGTTGGCCATTTTTACGATTGGCATCACGACACGTTTTCGGAACCTATGGTGGATTCCAGCAGTGGCAATCAAACACGGCTCAACCGGTTTTTGAGCGCGTCATTGCTATTGTCCGATGAGAACACGTATTCAGGCGGTGAGCTCTGTTTCATGGATCAGGAGGGTCGGACCTACACTGTTGAAGGTGGCCGCACAAAGGGCAGCATTGTTGTCTTTCCGTCGTCACTGCGCCACAAGGTTACACCGGTAGACAACGGTACCAGGCATTCCTGTGTCTCATGGATTTTGGGGGTCGTAGACTGAACACCGACACCAGTGGTTTGAACTCAAAATCTTTTGAAAATAATTGACTCAGCCGTTTACAACCTATGTCATTAATCGTGAGGATGCTCACGATCGGTGGCGTCGCATTGAGTCGGATCTGGGCGAGGTTGGAATTTACCCAACCCGAGTTAATGCGACCCTTGCAGAAAGCATCGATGACTCGTTCATGCGCGATGGTGAATGCTCCGTCATGCGGAAATGGCTGGATCCTTACACCGGGTTGTTGGTCAATACCGGCGAGATTGCCTGCTTATTGAGTCACCACAGTGTATGGCAGCAAATCGCAGCATCTGGAACAACCAGCATCGTTTTGGAGGACGATGCGTTGCTCGAAGCAGATTTTAATTCCAGACTGCAAGTCATAGGTCGCCTTCAAGAACAACACGATCTGGATCTGATCTATCTTGGATACAAACCACTGGGTCCGATCTCTGATCAGCGAGATGGACTTTGTGATCCGGGATACTGTTACTGGACTGTGGGCTATATGCTGTCCCCAACCGGCGCGCGAAAACTGCTTGCTACGACCATCCTGAGAAACATACTGCCTGCCGATGAATTTTTGCCGGCGATGTTTAATCGGCACCCCAACGCACTCGTCCAGCATGTTTTCAAAGATTTTGAAAAACTGGGCGTTCGCGCTGCAGACCCGCCCATCGTACGACCTGACTTCCAGGTGGAAAGCCAGATCAGTACACAGCCGGAATACGTATATCATTTCATTGTACTGACGGTGGCCTCAGATCCTGACAAGGCTGCGTTGCTCACAGAATCACTGGATCGATTTTCAGTGCCGTATCGTGTTTTGGGATGCGGGCAGAGCTGGCGAGGCGGCGATATGACCGGCACCGGCGGCGGACAAAAAATAAATCTGCTCCGGGAAGCTCTGGGTGATCTTGACGACGACACGGTCGTGCTTTTTATGGACGGCTACGACACCCTGGTGAATGCGAACAGCGCATCGCTGCTGCGAATGTATGCCAGATACGATCACGACATCGTGTTTGCGGCCGAAAAGTCCTGTTGGCCTGACGGTTCTCTCGCGAGTCAATATCCCGAGTCTCCCACCGAATATCGATATCTGAATAGTGGGAGTTTTATCGGCAGCGCCGGTGCATTAAAAAAACTTGCGGCTGAATCCATAGACGACTCTGAGGACGATCAGCTCTACTTCACCAGAGCGTTTTTGAGTGGCGATCACGATATGGCCGTGGATATCGGTTGTAACCTCTTTCAAACACTGAGTTTTTCCGAAAACGATGTCATCCTGACGGGCCGCATCATCAAAAATATCATCACTGACACCCTACCTCTCGTGCTTCATGGTAATGGCGGTGAATCGTCCAAGCTGCGGTATCAGGAGATCGGAACCAAACTGCAGATTGCTGCTCATTATCCACTGTATACCGACCTCTACACCTATGAACGAGCGGCTAACCCTGAAAACATATGGTCAGTGCCATCGCCTGATATTCTCCAGCTAACATTCTGGACCGACGGATTTTGCCGCCTTCTGATTGAAACCGCAGAGTCTTTAGACGAATGGCAGTCCCTTCCTGGTGATAATGTTCCAGGCCAGGAGTTGCGGTTGCGGCGCATCAGCGAAAAGCTGTATCAAAATGTCGTTGCCCATTTCGAATGGCGTGTCGTTCCCTGGCTGCAGCAGCACTGGTTGCCGTATTCGTATTGCGGAATTAAAGATATATTTCTGATCAAATACTCCGCCAGCACTCAGGCTGAATTGGATCTTCACAACGATCGCGCGCACGTGAGTGCCTCCATCAAACTAAACGACCAGTATCGCGGAGGAGTGCTTGAGTTTCCGCGACAGCAGTTCACGAATCAAAACGTTCCTGTGGGATCGATGATCGTCTGGCCGTCTTCACTGACACATCCTCATCGATCAACCCCTGTCGAACAGGGCACAAAGTACAGTCTTACGTTCTGGACGCAAGAGCAGTGACGAAACATCCGCTGAGCATATTCGGTAGCAGGAAATTAATCAGTTTTGACGAGAGATTTCAGAAATTTATGCGGCACTGAAATATAAGGTGGCACGATAACTCCGGAAATTGACGAGTGCTGGAAACTCTCTTCTGTCTTCCCAACAGTGATATGAACCGCTGTGCGTTACCTGTGGCAGCGTTTTCCGAAGGTATTTATCCGCGGTCTGTCTCGCATCCACAATCACTGTCGGGCTGCGGTCGCATTTGTTGTGTTACTCTTAAGAATGATGCGTATCTTGTAGTGAGAGTAAGAAATGGGGAATTCAAACAACGGTAAAAAGGCGCTGTTGGGCGGGGGGCAGATTCAGCGTCGAAAAACCGTGACCGCAGTAGTCGGAACCGGCGCTGCTTTAGGCGTTGCCTGGAAAAAACCGGTGGTGTCCACGGTAATCTTGCCCGCCCACGCTGCCACAACCGATTCCGGCGGAGATCCCGGCACAGGGGTGACTACGTTGCCACCGGTTACAACAACGTTAGCGGTAACAACTTGTCCTCCCGGAGTCCCAGGTAATCCTGGGCCTCCCGGACCCCCGGGAATGCCTGGGGAGACTGGATCTCCGGGGGCGCCTGGAGCGCCCGGAGGACCCGGTGGACCGGGTTCACCCGGATTACCGGGCCCTCCCGGATCACCTGGTTCTCCACCGCCGGGCTTCCCTGATTGTCCGGCTGGACCTCCAGGACCCGCTGGACCTCCCGGACCACCTGGTCCACCGGGACCGCCTGGGCCTCCAGGACCACCGATTACCGACTGATCACTGATCGTAAACCGAGCCGCTCGGGTGGGCGGCTCGGTTTCTCTCAGTCGTTGTGAATGGGCGTTTAAATGCGTGGATGCCCCAATCGTTCCGACCGGGGTAACGCTGGCTTTCAGCGCGTTTCGGGTTCGAACAGGCTGACAGGTTTCTTGCGACCCCGCAGTACCTCGCTGCCCTTGGCATTGAACACGAATCGGCTGTGGTCACAAAGATCGCGGGTTCTCTCAGATACCAGAATTGACGTACCGTAATTCTTATTGAGTTGTTCCATTCTCGCCGCGATGTTTACATTATCGCCGTAGACAGTGTAGCTCAGACGGTCGTCTGTGCCGACAAAACCGCCCACGACAGTGCCGGTATTGATGCCGATACGGGTTTTCAGTTGAATTCCGGACGAAAAGCGATGAGTCGTCATTTTGTCCTGAATCTCGATCGCTGCAGTCACTGCGCTGGAGGCGTGGTCATTGTCTTTCGACGGCAGGTTAAAACTGGCAAGAATGGCATCGCCCTGAAACTGGTTGATGACTCCCTTATTACTCTCGATGGGTTCTGAAATAACGGAAAAATACTCATTTATTGTGGTGATCAACTCGTCGGGTGAAAGTTGCTCGCCCAGACTGGTAAACGACACCAGATCAATAAACAGTATCGATGCTTCGCGAGATTCACTTTGAACATCAATCAGAGGGCCTTCTGCGGTCGCAATTCTATCGGCGATGCCTTCCGGTACAAAATGAGAGAGGTTTTTAGCGCTACTTTCCTCCACTATTGACTGGATCAGAAGGTGCCGGGCTCGAGCAACCGCAACGGTCAATACGGCGGTCACGACCAGAATCGATATGACCTTGTCCATTTCGCCCCCGAGCAGCACTGAATTCGAAGTCAGATACTCGACGTAGTTCCTCGTGATCATGTCCATCCCGGATTCCCCGGATACCGCGAGAATGACCAACGCCATCCACCCGGTTGCACCGACCAGTCCGGACAGCAGAATAAAGCCCGGTTCGAATCGAAGGGCGCGTAGCGCGATGAAGATAAAAATATAAAGGAGTGTAGGTGCCTTGAGATAAAACGCAGCGGGCTGCATGTACTGCAAATGAAATGACCAGATCAATCCAAGCAGCAGACCCATATCGACCAGAACAGACACCACCAGAAACCAGAACGGCAGGCTGTTTCGATACGCCAGGATCAGTCGCAGGCAGGTAAATAGAAAATACGCACCGAGAAACAGAGGAACCGGCTCGAACTCAGCGCCTGTGGGGATGGTTTTTGGCGCTGTAATATACAGCGCAGCAAAGGTGGTAAGGATTGCAATCTGAATCCAGCCAATAAGACGTTCACTGCTGTCCTGTTGTTGCTTGATCGAACTACGAATGGATTCCGGTAAGGCGTTATAGTCCTTGCCGCTGGACAGCCAGGTGTGTTGAGATTTTATAAATTTAGACATTATCTAATCCCGTTCAGAAACTGCAGGACTGCACAGTTCGCGAAGAATCAACCCTAAAATTCATTTTGCCCCACATCCCGAGGTAACCGACTTTACTGGCGTAGGGAATCATTCCCGGTTGCACACTGTAGTGCAACCCCCGTCAACCCGAAAGGTTTGTGATTATGATCGCGATTAGATCGAAAAGTTTTGTCAATTTTATGTTTTGAACGGCCCGGTTCGGTCGATTTTTGAATCTAAGGAGACTGTTGGCAAAAAACCACTATGGCTTTTCGAATGAAATTTGGTTTTATGCAATGCGTCGATACCCACATATGCCGGCACAGGTGTCATGAAAACATTCGCGCGAGCCATGTTGCACTCTTGATTGTCGTATTGGCCGATTTGGTCAGTAAAGTTTCTAGAGTTGCCTACAACAATCCATTGAGTCGGATTACCAGTTATGCTGCGCCGTCTTTTCCGGTTCAAATAAATATGTCCCGGTTTTCTCAAAGATCGCCTCTCAAAAGGGCGCTATACTGCCCAGGCAAATCAAACAGTGAGGGCGAGACGAATGAGTAAATCCAAAAGAACACTTCTTAAATCGGCATCGATCATGGGTGCCGGTGGGTTGGTTGCAAGCTGGCAGACGCCGGTGGTTCAGTCGGTTGTACTGCCGGCTCATGCACAGACCACTGATCCGACAGCAACAACCACACCAGCACTGCCGGCGGCACCACTGGCTTTTTCACAGCAGGGGGCTATCTGCACCTCACTGTGTGCGATAGGCGTGGATGACGCGCAATACAATACACCGGTTCTGGAAAATCAGTCGGCTGAATCGATCACGGTTACAGGGATTCAGTTGTCGAATCCGGATCACTATGTTGAAACCATGCTGCCGCTCATGATTTCGAGCGCCGATAACGTCATTTGCGGATTCTCTATTCTGGTCAAAGATTCGGGAAATCTGTGCGGTGATGCCATCTCTGGCGGGACTATGACATTGCAGCTCGAAGGCTATCAGGACTTTTCCTTCAATATCCCGGCTTAATCACTGTCTGATGGCGCGTACTCGGAGACAGCTCATTCGATATGCGATCAGAACACCTTAAGGCAGGCAAAATTGTCGGACAGGGTTGCTGATTACAGCTTCTCTATTTCTGCGACCAATGAAGACGCAATTCGTTCGGCCCGTAAGATGCAGTCACCACCAAACAGATTGGCGTGGTTGAGGATGTGGTATAGCGTGCAACGTTAAATAAATCCGTCCCGGTTTTTTCATATCAGGTACTTAGAACTCTTTTGAATGCCAGTTTAAAAAAATCCTGACTTGCCAGGTGGATGCAATCGATTTCCAATGGCTGAGTCAATTCAATACGAGTCTCTTCAGAACCTTCGTTTGCTGGGGTAAATCCGATAATTACTGGTTCTATTTGTACATTTCTTGGGTCGAGTGCTGGGTAGGTTGTGGTGACGCTTACGCTAAAAGACGCCGAATAGGTGCCCGACTCTGTAGTTACCTCGCCATCATAGGTACCCCCCAGACACCCCAACTGAGATACGGGCGTATTAAACACGCCCGAAAAATCCGATCGTAAGAACTCAACTGATGCATCGAGACCACTAAACCGGGGATCTCCGGCGATTGAAACCGCAACTGAGTACGATAATCCATCTGGCAGAGTCGTTTCATACACGGAATAGTTACAGAGAACATCCAAAGTAATACAGAGTGGCGTGAGTGCAGCGTGGGTGGGAAGCTGGATGGCTGCAACTATTGGAGGCGTCCATACAGAGATTGAAAGTGCTTTCGTGATTAGCCTTCGATCCATCACTGGTAATGCTTTCGGTCAAAATTATGATCTTACTACTTGGAAGTATAGTTTTCCAAATTAAGTTTTTTTGAACTGTTTTAGACGAAAAGGTGGGAATTCTCTGTCAGGCAAAATTGCCAGACCGGGCTGCTGATTACAGCTTCTCTATTTCTGCGACCAATGAAGACGCAATTCGTTCGGCCTGTAAGATGTAACCACCTCCGAACAAATTGGCGTGGTTGAGAATGTGGTAAAGCGTGTACAGGTTTTTTCTCAACGGGTACCCTGCATCCGGCGGCCACTCTTTTTGATAAGCCTCGTAAAATTCAGCGCCGAATCCGCCAAACAGCTCCGTCATGGCAAGATCTGCCTCGCGATCGCCGTAATATACGGCCGGGTCGAATATGACTGGATTCTCGTTTTCATCTATGCCGTAGTTTCCTCCCCAAAGATCTCCGTGTAACAAACTCGGTTGGGGTCGATATTCAACGAACAGCTTGCCCATGATTTCTAGCAGACGATTGCCTGCGGTTTGCAGAGACGGTGAATTGATGCGAACCGCGGCCAGGCTGAGCTGATAGGCCAGTCGATTTCCGGAGAAAAACTGCAGCCAGTCATCGTGCCATGAATTGGGTTGGGGTGTTGCACCAATGTAATTGTCTCTGCCCCAGCCAAATTGAGCGGCGGTTGTGCGGTGCAATCGTGCCAACTGACCGCCGAGTTTGGACTGCCCGCCCGATGAGGATACGAACATAATATATTCGAGAACGATGAAGGTGCATTCCCGGGTTTGTCCCGTACAGATGACTTCCGGCACCCGCACGGCGCCGGCGTCCTGCAGCGCTGCCAGCCCTTCCGCTTCACTTTCCAGCATGTCGAAACGGTTGGTATCGTCGACTTTCAGAAAATATTGTCGGGGACCACAGTTCACCGTAAATGCCGAGCTGATGCATCCTCCACCGGTTTCCTGGATCCGGTCTATCGAATGCGTTTTCCCTGTTGTATTTCCGATCCATTCCCCGATTTCCTGCAGACTTTCTTTCGATAGATGCATTGTTATGTATTCGATATACCGGATTGAGCCAGTCAAGCATAGTAAAGGGTGCTGGATCAGATTGTCGATTCGCCGTCACAATAACCTGCAGCGTTCACAAAGAAGCGATTGATCGGGGGTTCACGGTAAAATTTAGTTGGGCACCGTCAACGTGATGGTTATCTCGTGGCGTTCAGTCTTTCCGGAGAAACTGGTTTTTGGACGCAAATTCAATCATCGGTTGCCGTCGGTAAATCCCGGTGCTGGATTGTTCGAATTTGGGTGTGTCGAGCAGAGTACTTTATATATACAGGTAAGAGAAAAATGGGGATGCTGATAAACGGAGCCTGGAGTGACAGAGAGGATCGCTCTATGGTTTCCGGTACCTATCGTCGAGAGCATAGCGAGCTCCAGACGAAACTTGATGCTGATGTTTTAGTTTGTCTGACAACAGCGAAGGATCGTTTTTATCTGATCGCATCGGCAAGTTGCCCCTGGTCGCACGGTGCGGTTATCGCTCTGGTTCTCGGCGAATTGTCAGGCCGCATTCCAATACAGTGGGCAGGTGGACCGCGCATCGAGGGATACGCTCTGCTGGCTGATGGACCGTTATCCGAAAACCGGGGTTTTAAGCATGTGCACCAGTTTTACACCGCAACCCATTCGGACTACACCGGTCGATCGACGGTGCCCCTGCTATGGGACGATGAAACTCAGTCCATTGTTTCGAATTCTTCTCTGGACATCATGATGGCGTTCAATGAGGTTGGAAACGGCCCTAATCTGAGGCCGCCGGGACACGTCGAGGATATTGATAAGTTAACCGAGTACATATTTAGCGGTCTTTCCAACGCGGTGTATCGTGCGGGCAAAGCAGAACGTCAGGTCGAGTATGACGAGGCTGTTGACACAGTATTCAACACAATGGATCGGCTTGAAGCGCAACTGCGCCATCGTACATTTCTTCTGGGCGATGATCTGACGACGGTGGATATCCGACTTTTTGCAACGCTGGTGCGTTTTGATACCGTTTACGCGACCCATTTCAGATGCACACGTGCACGGCTCACTGATTATCCCGCGTTGTGGCGATTCACCCGCAGAATCTTTCAAATGCCGGGGATCAGGGAAACTGTCGACTTTGATGAAATACGTTTTGGTTACTATGTCAATGACGGCAGCCACAATCCGCACAACATTATCGGTCAGCAACCCGATATCGACTGGGACGATCCACAAGGGCTGTAACTGCCTGGAAGAATCCGTAGATGTAAGACTGAAAAAATCGTCCCACTACTCAACCGCAGATGCATATTCGATGCCTAAGATCGACACTCTTGAAATACGAGTTACAGACCCAAAAAAACTGGTGAATTTCTACCGGGGCGTGCTCGGTATGACGCGCATGGAGGACGAGCGTATGCGCTATGGTGCGGAGGAAGCCGCTATCCGGTTCTTTCCGGCAGAGCGTCTCTACAAGTCGAGTTCAAATGACGTGTACTGGAAAATTGCATTGTCAGTGCCAGATATTGAACTGGCGTGTTCGCAACTGTCTTCAAAAGGGGTGAGTGTCGGTCACCCGGAACAGTTCCGTGACGTTGGGTATCTTGCGCACTTTAATGATCCGGGGGGGTTCACTGTCGAGTTGATCGAACATTATTTTAAGGGCGATCGCCCGGACACCATCCTGGACGAATCTCTTCTTGGAGGTGGTGCGCGCCTGAACCTGATCACTCTTCGGACAGCGGATATGACGTCAATCAAAAGTCACGCAGCTGATTGGGGAATGACCCTGATTTGTATTCAGCCACTGGAAAGTATCGGCTTTACTCTTTACTTCTTCGCGTTCACCAACGAATCACCGCCATCCAATGATCTCACCGCGATTGAAAATCGAACCTGGGTCTATCAACGTCCGTACACCGTCCTTGAGATTCAGCACATACATGGTGCAGATCGGGTGACGCAGGTCGATGCTCAATGCGCTGGATATCAGGGAGTCCGAGTGAGTGGCGTGGTGGCGCCGATCGCGAAAAACGAGCTTCATGTGACAACAGTCGGGTAAAAACAAAAGCTGCACACTGAGACGCGCAAAAAGCGCTCATAATCTTGTGCTGCGAACCGGAACAATCACTCATAAACACTGATTTATACCGGGCACGTCAGTGAACATGAACGTCGTGTTGACGAGGTAATACGGTGTTCCGCCTTCTAACGATTTAACCACGTCCGGGGGCAATAATTGAGGCTATAATGAATTCAGGTTCACACCGGAATAAAACCTCATGCTCGATCACGCATCAGAAATTAAGTCGATGAAACTGTACACGCATATAGATCGTGTACGCCGGGAGTTAGATGCGATCGGCAAGGATTCGAGTGCAGATCTGGACGCAGCGGAGATCAGTGCGTTTGACCAGATGCATTATCACGGTACAGTAGCGGTCGATCACGCAATCGACATGATGGAAATCGGTTCGGATTCGTCGGTTCTTGAAATTGGCTCCGGTTTTGGTGGTCCGGCAAGGCACATTGCTAACCGCACGGGTGCTAAAGTTACTGCGGTTGAGTTACAGCAAGATCAGAACGATCTCGCCGCTGAGCTCACGGATCGATGTCATTTGGCTCATCTGATCGATCACGTCGCTGGAGACTTTTTGTCCCAGCAATGGGAGCAGCGGTTCGATGGAATTGTCAGCTGGTTGGCGATTTTTCATATTGCCGAACGCGACACGCTTTTGCGGTCTTCTCGAGAAATTCTCAAACCCGGCGGGTTGTTTTTCGCCGAGGACATGTACAGTCGAAGTCCGATGGATGACGTCGAGCGCGATGAGTTGGGGCGTGGCATGTACGCCGCTTATTTGCCGGACTGGGACACCTATCAGAAGGACTTTACCGATCAGGGATTTGATCTGATACGATGTGACGAGATGTCAGATGACTGGACCGATTTCACTACAAATCGCCTTGCTGACTATCGCGCCGCCCGCGAGCGGCACGTGCAGATCCATAATGAGGCAACTTACAATGCGATGGAAGAGTTTTACGATTTAGTCAATCGACATTTCCGTTCAGGTAAACTGGGCGGAGTGCGCATTTTGGCGCGAAAGCGCTAGCGTTCCGATATTCTTAAGACACAGTCAACTTGAGACAACGACAAAAAGAGGGCACACCAAATGAAAAAAGATTCCAGTAGCTCGTTCAAACAAACCCGGACAAATTTGTCCAGGAGAAAGACGCTGAAAACAATCGGCGCAATCGCAGGTGCTGGTGCAGCAACTCAGGTATCACCGCTGATTTTTCCACACGCTTACGCATCAGCTGAACCGATCAAAATCGGCGCGCAATTTCACCGCACCGGCATCGGCGCATCCTACGGTCGCTGGTACGAACGAACGGCAAACGCGGCGGTTAAGCTGATCAACGACGAAGGTGGCATCAACGGACGTCCGGTCGAGCTTGTTGTTGAGGATGACGGTACGGATCCAAAGCGAGGTGCCGAGGTGGTGGAGAAGTTCGCCACGCAGCACAAGGTCGATGTGGCCTACGGAACGCTGTTTTCACACGTGGTTATAGGATCGTCTCCTCGGGCCGGTGAGCTCAAATTGCCTTATGTCGTCGTGTCAGAGGGGCATCACGTGGCCTCCGGAAACCTGAACAGGTATGTGTTTCAGCCCGGCATCACCGATGTTCGGTCCCAGGTGATTTCGATGGCGCCGTGGGTGTCGCAAAATCTCGGCAAAAAAGTCACAATGATCTTTCCGGACTTTGCATTTGGACACGATCACCGGGATTACTTCTCGGAAGCAATTGCCAATCAGGGCGGCGAAGTGCTTGAAAAAATTGCCATCCCCCCAACGGAGACCTCGTTCACACGTTATTTCCCAAGAATTCCACGCGATACTGAAGTGCTTTACCATGTGATGGTGGGCCCCGGTGTTTTAACGTTTGTTAAAGAAATGGGACAGCATTTTGGCAGCAAGCGCCCCGAAATTTTTGGATTCATCGATTCCCTTGAGGCTGTGGACCTGTCGACTCCCCAACTGGAGTTCCTCGAAGGGACGTATTTCTGGGAAGGCAATCCGCGATACGCCCAGTCAAACCAAAGCGAGCACGACAAGTTCTATCGAGCGGCTGTTGGTGTTGACGATAATGGCGCCAGTCTTGCCGATCCCAAAGATGTGTCCACCTACGCACATATGTTTGGATGCTGGGAGTCGCTTTTAATAATCAAACAGGCAATGGAAGCCAGTGACTACAGCGGTCCGAAAGACAAGGCGGCATTTATCGAAGCGATGGAATCACTGTCCAGTTTTGATGAAGGTCGAAATCACCCTCAGGGCAGCAAGGTATTCAATCCGCAGATCCATCAATCTTTTGGTCACCAGTACATTTCCAAAGTGGAAGGCGGACGCATGAACGTCGTCCACAAAACTTCGATTGAAGACGGAATGTATGAACCGTCCGGTGATTACACAAAGATGCCTTTGTAAAAAACAGCTGGCCATCACATCACAGCAATGACCTTTCGGGGTCATTGCTTTTTTTAAGGCCGGAAATAGTCTCCCTTGGATTTCGGACCCTATCTATTCCTGGCCACGCTTGAGGGCCTGGTTCAAGCGGCGGTGTTGTGCCTGACCGCGCTCGGACTGTCACTGGTGTTTGGCGTCATGCGCGTGGTCAATGTTGCCCATGGCGAGTTTTATATGCTGGGGGCAGTTCTCGCCTGGTGGATTACAGGGTGGTTTATCAACCATCCTGCGGTCGGATTTCTGCTTGCACTGGTATTGGGCCCGGCACTGGTTGGCGTTATCGCCTGGATCTGCGAACGATTCATTCTGCGACGGATTGAATACGATCCCGAAGCGACTATCGTCGCGACTATTGGAATTCTTTACATTCTGCAACAGTCGGCGCTATTGACGTTTGGTCCCGATGCGCGTCCGGTCGATACCCCTTTTTACTTTCGCGTCGAGTTCCCCTGGTTTGGATATTCGGGTTACAAATTACTGGTTATCGCCGCCGCAGCTTGCCTGTTGTCCGTTGCGTGGTTTGTGATAACCCGAACCCGAATCGGATTGATCATGAGAGCTACACAGTTCGATCGGGAAACTGCGCAGACGTTCGGTATTTCAGTCAATAAGGTCTATGCGCTGGTGTTTGCAGCCGGTGCCGCTTTCGCGGCGGTTGCAGCCGTACTCATCGTTCCGATTCAGCAGGCACATTATCTTATGGGTGGAGATCCGCTACTGCTGTCGTTTATTGTCGTTATCATCGGTGGACTGGGAAGCCTCAGGGGGACTCTGGTCGCCGCACTGTTGATTGGTTTGAGTGACGGCATTATTTCCGTGTTCTTCTCGCCGACACTGGCAAAGATGGTATCCACGTTGCTGGTGGCGCTGGTATTGGTGTTTCGACCCCAGGGTCTTTTTGGCGTCAGGAACCGACTCTAGTCATGAATACGGATAGCATGAGTAAATCGATCGGTCTCCATGCGGCGGTGATCTTAGTGCTGTTTTTGCTGCAGTTTGTTCTTCCGGAATATCACCATCTTTCGGTTACCCGAATCATGCTGCTGGCCGTTTTCGCTATGGGATTCAATCTGTTATTCGGGTATTCGGGTCTGTTGAGCCTGGGGCACGCCATGTTCTTTGCATCGGGAATGTACGGCGCGGGACTTGCCGCCTATCACCTATCGTGGTCGGTTCCGGTTTCCTTTTTCTTTGGTATCGGGTGCGGTTTTTTGCTCTCACTGGTGCTGGGTGCGATTGCATTGCGGACTACCGGTGTCGCTTTCATGATCGTGACATTGATGTTCTCTCAGGTCGCCTATCTGGTCATCGTGTATTTCACGACCTACACCCGCGGTGATGAGGGCCTGGTTATGCCGGAGGCTGCACGGAGTTTTGGATTTCTGGGCAGAGAGTTCCTGCTGACCGACCCGATGACACGCTACAACCTGGCGCTGATATTGCTGGCGTTGAGTATGCTCATTGTCATTCTGCTGGTGCGTGGCAGATTCGGTCGATCCCTTGTCGCGATTCGGGAGAACGAGTCCCGAACTCGAATGCTCGGCTTCAACACTTATGCAATCAAGCTCAAAGCGCTGACCGCTTCGGGCACGATATCCGCTTCAGCCGGTGCGGCCTACGCATTGATGTTCGCCTATATTGGATCGTCTTTTGCCACTATTCAGTACTCCATCGATCCGCTGCTCTACACGCTGCTGGGAGGTGCCGGGACGGTCCTGGGTCCGGTTCTGGGCACCTTTTTGATGTTCTACCTGATCGATATCGCCAGCGAATATACGACCGCCTATTTGCTGGTTGCAGGGATAATTCTGGTGTTACTGGTGCTGTTCTTCCCACGCGGATTATTGGGCACGCTGAAGGAGAAATGGATTCGGTGGTTGCCATGACATTACTCAAAGCACATTCGGTTTCCAGGCAGTTTGGCGGACTCAAAGCCGTTGACGGTGTTGATTTCGAGCTGCAACAGGGAGAGATCAGGGCCATTATCGGTCCGAACGGCGCCGGTAAAACGACTTTTGTCAGTCTGTTGTGCGGTCGGCTGGAAGTGTCTGACGGTCGAATCGTATTCGACCAGGAGGACATCACGAATCTGCCGGCTTATCAGCGCGCACGCCGCGGTATCGCCTACACGTTCCAGATCACCAGTATTTATCCCCGATTGACTGCGTATGAAAATGTGGCTATCGCGGCACAGAATGCGCTTCAACAGGACCAAAGCGTCCACGAACGTGCCGTTCAGGCGATGGAGAGTGCCGGCATTGCCCATCTTGGAAAGGAGCGCGCAGGGGATCTCGCCTACGGCCATCAGCGGGTGCTTGAAGTCACAATGGGGCTGGCGATGTCACCGAGACTGTTGATTCTTGACGAGCCGACTCAGGGTCTGTCCGATGGAGAAATCGACCAGTTTTGCCGTCTTGTCAGGCAGGTGAGTGAACGCGCCACTGTGTTACTGATCGAACACAATATGCAGGTTGTCATGACGCTGGCACAAACTATTACCGTCATGGATCAGGGTCGGATACTGGCACAGGGGCGCCCCGAAGAAATACAGAACGATGCGGCTGTGCAGGCAGCGTATCTGGGCACATGATCCTGCAGATCAAATCGTTGAACAGTTACTACGGGAACGTGCATGTTCTCCGTGATCTGGAGCTGACCGTTTCGCCCGGTGAGGTGCTGTGCATGCTTGGCCGCAACGGCGCCGGTAAGACCACAATTTTAAAATCGGTGATGGGTCTGGTGCGGATGCAGGGTTCCGTCACTATGGGTGGTCATGAAATCGCTCAGTTGCCACCCCACGAGATACCCAAAATGGGGGTTGGCTATGTGCCCCAGGGTCGTCGATTGTTCTCGGAGTTGACTGTTGAAGAAAATCTGGAAATCGGTTTGATGGTTCGAAAGCAGGGCAGGTCCACTCTCGACTCGGTGTTTGAGTTGTTCCCGGTGCTTGAGCAGCGATTGCGACAGGTCTCCGGCACATTGAGCGGGGGCGAGCAGCAAATGCTGGCGATGGCACGCGCGCTTTGTATTCAGCCTGGTGTATTGCTGCTTGATGAACCCACTGAGGGTCTTATGCCGTCGATGATCAGGACCATAAGAGACTCTATCAAGACTTTGCGCGAGAGGGGTGTGGCAATACTTCTGGTGGAACAACGTGTGGATGCGGTGTTACCCGTAGCCGATCGGGTCGCATTTATTGAGAGCGGATCGCTGCAGGCGGAAGTTACCTCACAACAGCTCGGTGATCAGCCCGAACTCATACATCGCTACATCGGTATCTGAGAACCAGCGTTTACAAACGCGATTGCGTGCTAATTTGAGAGCGTTTCGACCAGCGTGATTCCGGCTGACTTCATCACATCCAACTGTGTCGCCAGTGAGCCGTTCAGATCAATTGCGCGACAGGCCGGCAGCACTACGGTGGTGTCCAGTCCCAGCTGCGCCGCATCCACCGCCGACCAGGCGACGCAGTAATCCGTTGCCAGCCCGACCATAACCACTTTGCTGATCTGACGATCTTTTAAATACCCGTATAAACCGGTTGAGGTTTTGTGGTCGTTTTCGAAGAAGGCTGAATAGCTGTCAATTTCCGGGCGGAAGCCTTTTCTAACCACCATCTGGCAGGCGTTGGTGTCAAGGTCGGCGTGAAATTCAGCACCCGCACTGCCAATTACGCAGTGAACGGGCCACAACACCTGGGGACCGTAGTCCAGTTCGATGGTTTCAAACGGCTCTCGGCCGGGTTGATTGGTGGCGAAGCTGACGTGCTCTTCGGGATGCCAGTCCTGAGTAAAAATTACCGTTTTGAATTTTTGCATCATCGCGTTGATGGGTGCGACGATCTCGTCACCCCGATCAACGGCAAGCGAGCCACCCGGGCAAAAGTCGTTTTGTACATCGATTACAATCAGCGCCGTATCGTTTGTGGTGTTCATCAAGACGTCTCATAGTGAATGCAAACATTATACCGAAGTCCCCTTTGTTGATTTTGCGATTTCCATTGCCACTCCTGCTGATCCTTGCGGTCGCGTTACCGAATTCGGTTTACGCGCACAGCGCTGAGCGCGGACTGGTCATGCTGTTGCCAACCGGCTACTACGTGGTCGGTGGTGCATTGGCTGTATTGGTGTCTTTTTGTCTGCTGGCTTTTGGTCGCGAGCAGTGGCTGCACAGACTTGCGCAATGCCGTGTTGCAATCACTTCTTCACGAGTGTTTTCAAATCACTGGTGCAGCTGGGCATCGGCCGTGTTCCTGGGTTTACTGATCGTTGCCGGGTACACCGGTTCATCCGATCCACTGTCCAATCCTCTGCCGCTGGTCATCTGGACCGTTTGGTGGGTTGGTATTGTGATTCTCCATTGCGTGTTCGGAAACCTTTGGTATTACATCAATCCCTGGTCGGGTCCACTGCAGAGTGTGGCAAATTATGTGAAGGCACTTCCCGGATTAGCGCTTCCGAAAAAGCTGGGCTACAGCGTTGCCATTGTGCAGTTCTTTGGTTTTGCATTGTTTGAACTTGTCGATCTTGCGCCTGAAGATCCCCGTCGGCTGGCCACGGCTGTATTGTGCTATTGGTCTTTTAATTTTCTGGCCATGATAATTTTCGGAGAACGTGACTGGCGTCAGCGCGCCGAACCATTCTCGATATTTTTCAGATTGCTCGGGGCGTGTGCGCCTCTTGTCTGGACAGACGAGGGAAAAAGTGAATCGAACCATGAGCAAATATCTGTGTCACTGTCGTGGCCCGGATCGGGACTACTGACTTTGCCTGCTCTGCCGATATCCGGGGTCGTCTTTGTCCTGACCACGCTATCGGCTGTTTCATTCGACGGCTTTGCCCGGACCTTTGCCTGGCTCGGCTGGATCAATGTAAACCCTCTTGAATTTCCGGGACGGAGTGCGGTTCAGCTCAGCAACGCGGCAGGCTTGCTCATGAGCTCGCTGCTGCTGACAGGTGTGTTCATCATTGTCGTCTATGCAGGCTGGCGCTTTGCAGATCGGTCGGCATCGACCCAGCTGATCGATTGGCGTCAAGCTACGGGGCGTTTGGTGTACTCGATTATTCCTATTTCAATAGCCTTTCATATTGCCCACTACCTGACAGTATTGCTGGTGAATGGTCAGTACGCTCTGATAGCGTTTATTGACCCGTTCAATCTTGGTTGGGGGCATTCCGACCATGGTTGGCATGTGACGACATCGTTTCTGAACAATCTCGACAGTGTTCGAATGCTTTGGAATTTGCAGACCGCAGTCATTGTACTGGGTCATATCGTCGGTATTGGGGTGGCCCATTTGATTGCGATTGAAATGACTCGTAACGATTTAAGGTTGGCCACACAAAGTCAGCTTTTTCTGGCGTTGTTAATGGTTGGCTATACCGTGTTTGGATTATGGCTGCTGTCCACCGCGTCGATCGGTTAGTTGTTTTCGCCGGTTTGGTCTTGGGTGTGGAGAGGGGATTCAGATTTTAAGCGCGGTATTGATGTTTTTGCGACAGGCTAACGCAGTGTAAAAAGGTACAATACGCCGCACTTCCGTATGTCTATTTGCGAGCACTGATCGTGATTTATACACACATGACAGACATCGCCACGCGAGTCTATAACCATACCTTTAAGCTTGATCCGGTATATCGAAGCCTGCTGGATACGGATATCTATAAACTATTGATGCTGCAGACCATCTGGAAGGAGAACAAAAAAGTCCCGGTAACCTTTTCACTGATAAATCGCAGCAAATCAGTAGAGCTTGCCAACGAGGTTGATACAGTTGAATTGAGGGAGCAACTGGATCACGCGCGCACGATAAAACTCACCAACAAGGAGTATGTGTGGCTGGCAGGTAATACGTTTTACGGTAAGAAAAGATTGTTTGGTGAAGACTTTCTGACCTGGCTGCAGGACTATACGTTACCGGACTACGAGATAAGAACCCAAAACGGTCAGTACTTCATCGATTTTGAAGGCAACTGGGCGGACGTTACCTTGTGGGAGATACCGGTGTTGTCGATTATCAGCGAGCTTCGTTCACGGTCCGCTTTGTCGACGGTGAGGCGATTTGAGCTTGATGTGCTGTACGCACGCGCGAAAGCAAAAATGTGGGAGAAGGTTGTGCGATTAAAGGCTTTGCCGGATCTGAAGATTGCAGATTTTGGAACGCGCAGGCGACACAGCTTTTTGTGGCAGCGCTGGTGCATAGCGGCGATGAAAGAAGGCCTCGGCGATGCCTTTATCGGCACCAGCAATATCCTTATGGCGATGGAGCTTGATCTGGACGCGATAGGAACCAATGCTCATGAACTGCCAATGGTTCAGGCGACACTTTCGAACTCCGACGAAGAGCTGCTGCATTCGCCGTATGCTGTTCTGGAGCACTGGCAACAGACCTACGACGGCAACCTTCTGATCGTGTTGCCCGACACCTATGGCACCACCACGTTTCTGAAACATGCGCCCGACTGGGTCGCGGAATGGAGCGGCTTCAGAATCGATTCCAAGGAGCCGATTGCCGGCGGTGAGGAGTTGATTGCATGGTGGAAAGATCGTGGTGTGGACCCGCGAGAGAAACTGTTGATTTTTTCAGATGGACTGGATGTGGACACCATCGAACGTTGTTACAAGCAGTTCAATGGCCGCGTTAGGCTCAGTTTTGGCTGGGGGACGCATCTGACCAACGACTTTGAGGACTGTGCGCCCCGAATGAACAACCAGCTTCGGGCAATTTCGCTGGTCTGTAAGGTTACCCAGGCTAACGGTCAGCCTACAGTAAAACTGTCGGACAACTTATCTAAAGCGACCGGTCCGGCGGAAGACATCGAGCGCTACAAGGGAATCTTTGGTATTGAAAACATCGGCGACGATAAAGTTCTGGTCTGATGACCGGGTTCCGGCTTGCAATGTTCATATTGCGATTTCTCCCTGAAAACTACTGCAACCGTTACAAACGTGGTTCTTGAACCACAACGTCGGGATTGATGGTTAGCTTGTCCTGATCCGGTAGGTCAGATCGATGGCTTAAGCACTCCAATTTAGTTACCTGGAGTTGTTGTAGAGGGCGAAAGTTGATCTATGATCGCGAGAAGAAAACTGATCAACTTTCCCACCTGGTTCTCGATACTTCGATCACAATCAGACCGTAAGATATCCCGCGTAGATCATCTGATCCAGATTGTTCGCCACGTAGATTCTGTGTCGTCCACCCCATGGTACCGGGTTCCAGGGTGTGTCGGGGTGATGAATTGTGTTTACGTCGCCAATTTTTCCGTCGTCCAGCCAGACCTGAGGTGCATGGGCGTGATCAACTATATTGTCGAATGCGACAGCCTCTACCCCGGATGCCGTCCCCGGCAGGTTGCTGACGGCTATTTCATTCCCATAAGGACCGATAACCACAAGTTCATCGTTGTTTTTGTCAACAAAGGTATAACTCCAGGGGGATGCGGATACACCACGAATACTTCGTCCGGCATACTCACGTTCTCCGAGTTTAAAACCGGTCATGGTGCGCAGTTCGATCCATTGACTGTTTGATCGGGCAAAAAACAGTCCATTACATGCTAACCCGTCCGGTAACGACATGTGCGGGTCCGGCGCCAGGTTTCGAATCCCAGTTTCAAGTCCGGTGAGTGGATCAAAAGCAGTCAGCAAATCCGGAGTGTTTGTTCTGTATGAACACCAGATATGCTTTGTAAACGGGTTGTATCCCATTCCGGATATGGTGTCGCGACCTGCAGGCGTAACGTGTCGCGTGTACTCGTCGCCATCAGCGAGGCTCAGATAAGCGACCTCATCCGAGCCCCCGCCCTGTGTCAGAAAAGCAAGGGCCGGATCACCTGAAAGTTCACAGACCGTGAGTGCTGTCGCAACCATGTTCGGCGGATTACCAGACGAAACCGGGAATGCAAATTCATGTGTTGACTCCCATTGCAGTTGAGTAATCGACATAGGTTTCTCCTCAAAGATATTGACAGTCGGAATCGTAACGGACAACAGAAATCGATTCTGTGACCGATATCACAGACCTGTTGAAAGCGATTAAACGGATCGACAGAACATCAAGGGAATAGTGAAAAACACAGGTAATCAATGTGGCGTCAGATGCAGCGCTATAAACAGTATTGATCGATTTGAAACTGTCAACTACTAGCAGCTTGATGAATTTCAGATATGGCGAGCGAGCGTTCTTTGATTTTCCCTGTTTCGGTATTTTTCACGCTTTTGGTGTGACATCGATCACGGCATCCTTTGACGGCGCAAGGCAGTGTGATGCCCCCCAAACGGGAAACATAAAATTCACAAAGAGGGTAAATCATGAAGATTCGAAAGATACAGGCTGCAATTTTGGCAACAGGGTTGGTTGGTGTGCTATCCGGTCACGCCGCACAGCTGGATGTATGCAGTGCATGCGCGCACACCACGATCACCGACGCTGTGTCAGCTGCTGCATCCGGTGACGTAATATATATTCATAATGGCACATACAATGAGCACGACATAGTGATCGATAAGGAGCTTACTGTTAACGGTGAGTCACAAGCCGGTGTCGTGGTTGACGCCGGTGGCAATGGGCGACATTTCTCTGTAATGGACGCCGCAGGTGTAGCGCGCTTTTCAGAAATGACGCTGGAAAACGGCACCACAGTAGGAAGTTCAAATCCCTGCAACAATTTTGCGCACAATCGAGGCGGATCAATCTGCGCCGGCGACGTTGCGATGAAAATCTGGAAAGTAGCATTCAACGATAACTTTGCCGAGGCCATCGGCGGCGCTGTGTATATGGGAGGTGATACTGCGGGACAGTTCACGACTGGAGTTTTGTCCATCAGTAAATCGATTTTTAACCACAACTCACTGGCCGGAACGACAAGCAATGGCGCTACAGGCGGTGCTGTAGCCTGCGGGTATTGTGAGAGTGTTGAGATGTTTGGAAATGTCTTCAATCGAAATACGGCGGGTACCATGCCAACATCATCGGGGACCTACCACGGTCAGGGTGGAGCCGTAGGCATCTTTGGGGCTTCGAAGGTGCGAAGCGATCAGAATATCTTTAAATACAATCACGCAAAGCAAACCGGTGGCGCCGTCAACGTGTCCGCGACAAGCGCCACATTCACCAACGATTTCTTTTTCAAAAACCATGCTGATATACAGGCTGGAGCACTGCTGAGTGCAAATGCCGGTTCTGATCCAACCGTCACTCATATCCGACGCTCGACGTTTGAGAAGAACTATTCCGAGCACGGAGGTGCGCTTGATGCTAGGTCCGAGGTGCGAATAGATAACAGCACGTTCACCGACAACTTCGCGGCCAGTAATGGTGCTGCGATCATCCAGTCGAGAGCCTATGAAACCTTCAAAGTGGCCAACACAACCTTCGTTCGAAACGAAGCGTATGGCGATGATGGTGCCGTGATTTATTTCAGTTCCTTATATAACAGCGGGGACATTCGAATTGATAACTCGTTGTTCTTTGACAATCCTGACCCGGAGTGTCAGTTTGATTACAACGATATCGCGGAAGGCGTGCACAATCTGGGGGACAGTTATTCCTGTGATCCGGCAAACGGTTCCGGCCTGCCGTTTATCTTAAGTGCAGCGACCGATGTTAATCCAAACCTTGTAAACAACGGCGGCTTTACCAAGACTCACGAACTTTTGGCAGGCAGCAACGCCGTCGATACGGGCGCGAACAGTTGTCCAAGCGCAATCACGGGATCGCCTCTTGCAAACGACCAGCGCGGATTCAATCGACCCAAAAAATGTGACATCGGTTCTTACGAGCAGTAAAAAACTGTGTGGCGCAAGTAAACTTGATTTCGTTTTGAGAAATCAGGTTGAGACTGACAGTGCAGGGGCGGATATATTTTCCGCCTCCTGCTTTATGTCTACAGACAGGTCGTAACCGCAGTACCGGTTACGGTTGTCGTCGCCCAGCAGAAGGTCTCGATGTCCGGCCCGTGACGGTGGCGGGGCATCTCCTCAAGCGATAAGGTGTGGGTCTCACTGCCGTCTTTTTCCCCAACCGTACGCGCACTTAATTGGTTGCCGGTTCCGTTGCCGAGGAGCACCCGCCCGCGCGCATCCGGCGCAGAAAAAGTTGTAATCGTGCCGCCGTACGTATCTCCGATCAATGAATGAAGATTCGGAAAATCCAGGATTGTGTTCTGTTGTCCGTTAAGAAACTGATAGCCTCTTGGCTCGAAACTTCCGCCAAAATACAGAATCCGTCCAATCATCGGAATATCGCCGATTGCTGTGGAGGGAACGATACCATCGCTAAGTGAGAGCAGATGACTGATTCCCAGTAGCGGCTGTCGATTGGAATGCAAAAGATCGCCACCTACTGTCGTGGTCAATTCGGGTGGGCTCGCGTTAAGCACTGTGTGTGAATGAGCGGGAATCTGGTTTGTGGTCAGTGTGACAGTCTCGATGCCGATTTTCTCGCCCAGATCCACTTCAGTCAGACCCGGACCTGTGCCGTGATGCACCATTACCCTGCCTCGCATATCCGGGACAGCAAAATTCGTAGTGGCATTACCGCCGTAGTTTGTGCCCAGAAGCGAAAAAAGCGCTGTGTTCGAAGGAATGCTCAGTAATTCACCATCGCAGTCCTCCCAGGTGGCTAAACTTGACTCATCCACATTCCCCGCGTACCAGCGCATCTCGGCAATAAAGGGCAGGCTAGACGGTATGCCGCCTTTGCTCGTGCTGCTTGCTGCCACCACAATGCTTTGAGGTGGAAATCCGCCGCTGGTTGCGATCAGGCAACGCAGTCCAAGGCCTGGCATTCGGTTTGGATGAGTCTCCGAGCCACCTGCATCCGGGGTTGGATCTGTTGACGTATCGTGTGAATGTGCCGCAAGATGTTGTTCGGACAATCGAACTGTTTCAGAGCCAATCACCTCGCCAAGGCTGATGGCGGTCAATCCGGGACCGGAACCGATACCAACAGGGGTTCGACCACGCAAATCTGGAAGAGCAAAATTTGCCTGTCCATCGCCGCCGTATGTTGTTCCCAATATTTCGAACAATTCTGTATTGTTGGCAATAGGCAGAAGCCGGCCGTCGGCGGGAGTCCAGCCTCCCGGAACTGCTCCCTCTGCGAGATCGGAATTCCCCCCTGGATACGGCCATGCTGCAACTTCACCGAGTAGATGATTGGTCGTTGAGCCATCCGCTGAGAACACAGCGCTGGTCGCAATCGCATACTGCAGCACAATATACGGTTGCATGTTGTTGTGACGGGCACTCTGGCCTTCCTGACTTGTCGAAATTACTTCAACATCAGCGTCCTGTGCGTGGGATTGATATCCACCCTGAAAAATCAGAACAAACAGCGAAAAGATCGTCAGGTACTTTCTAATATTCACTCTTTATTTCTCCTTATTTATTGACGGATGCATTGTCCGACTTGTGGCTTCAGCAGTGCACAAAAGCTCTCGGGTATAGCCTGCCGTTTGGAATCATTCGCGTCAATAGAAGTTTTAGCTGAGCGATCAAAGCTGACAAAGTGCTGGTGCTTACTTTCTGTAATATGGGGCATTATCGATTGACCGGGCTCACCCCAGGCTCAGTTATTCTAAACACTCGCACCATTTGGATGATGTGCCGAGTGTGGACTTTCTCGGATGCTGATAGCGCGAGTTTTCAAAACCTTTTGAAACGCAGATCTCCTGACATTCCTTCTGACCGGAGACAGCAGGTCTGTAATAAAAGTAGTAATAGATTCCGGCAAGCAGGGGAACGATAACCAGCAGGATGACCTGCAGTTCCTGTCGGGTGGGAGGGCGAATCAGAAACATATTGAGATCAATAGATAATTAGATTCAAACCGTAATGGCTTGGGTGCATGGAAAACATCTGCACTGAATCCAGATTTCCAAGAACGTATGAGCCGTCGAAAAACGAACCCACATACCGTCAACAACTTACGTCATTGGGACGAGCAAAGCGACTCGGCAATCTCCTTGAGATAAATTTGCCCGGCATTTTTAAGGCCAATTCAATTTTTTATCTGAAGTTTCAATCTTAGTGATCGAGGTTTTAACTATCACTCTTCTCACTGTTTTCCTCTGATATAGGTCGATGGAACTCCAGGTGGCGCATGTCGACGGTATCGCCGTACTTTTTCCGGATCGCTTCCATGGCGAATGCGCGCTTGCCAAAGAAATGTTCTTCTCCGATTCGCTCATACAATCCCGAGCGTTTTAAAGCGTCGGTGACCTTAAATTTTGCGCGTGTAATATAAAACTCGATTCCGGCCTCATGCAGTCGCTCAGACATGTGGGTCAGCATTTCCTCACCCGTGACATCGATTTGGTCTACGGCTTCCAGGTCGAGGACCAGTACTTTAAGTTCCGGTTTATCGGCCACCGAGTTAAGCAACTGCTTCTCGAGATAACCTGCATTTGCAAAGTAAAGGTCGCCGTCATAGCGGAATATCGCCATGTCCTGGCTGGTTTCCATACCAAAAATTTTCGCGTCGCGGAACGTGCCATCGGCGTCCAGTGAAACCTCCGCGAAATGCGGACGCATGGTTTTGTAAATATAAAACAGTAACGACAACACAACGCCAATAAAGATGCCCCATTCCAGATGGGGGGCAAAGATCAATGTGCCTGCAAAAACAACGAACGCAACAATGGCATCATGCGGATTGACTTTCCAGGCATGCTTGAACGGCTCGAAATGAATCATTCCGATTACCGCCATGATTATCACAGCTGCAAGAGTGGCAACCGGTAGGTGATACAGCAGAGGCGTTAGAAACAGCAGCGTAACTCCCACAATAATGCCGGAGACGATGGCGGTAAAACCGGTTTTCGCGCCGGCATCAAAAGCGACTGCAGTACGCGAAAACGAACCTGAAACCGCATAGCCCTGGGTTACACCGGCAACGATGTTTGCCAGCCCCTTGCCGACCATTTCCTGGTTTGCGGACAGATGCTGCCGGGTTTTTGAGGCCACCGCTTTGGCAATGGAAAATGCTTCGACAAAACTCAACAATGCGATCATGAATGATGGCATCAGCAGCGATGTAATATCCCGTGGATCGATTGTTGGCATCACAAAAGAGGGAAGGCCGCTGTCGATACTGCCGACGACCTTGCCACCCATGTCTTCAAAGCCAAGTAACCAGGCCAGAATAGTCGCTGCAATTACTGTAAACAGGATGCCCGGCAAATGTGGTGTCAGCTTTTTAAAGACAAACAGAAGAACCATCGAGAACAATCCCATAGCCAGGGTGGGAAAGTGTGTTTGTGTGGGGACTGCAAGCAGCAGGTTCCAGATGGTTTCATACAGGTGGGCACCGGAGATGTTTTCAATTCCGAACAGCTTACTGACCTGAAGGCTGCTAATGACTATCGCTGCGGCATTGATGAAGCCGATCACCACCGGATGAGACAGAAAATCCACCATCATTCCAAGGCGTAAAAATCCCAGCACCAGCTGCATCAGGCCCGCCATAATAGCGACCATTGCGGCGTAGGCGATGTACTGTTCGGGCGACAGATTAAGTGGAATCAGAGCTGCGGCGGTCATCAGAGAGATAATTGCCACGGGTCCGTTTTGCAGCTGTCGAGACGAACCAAACAGTGCCGCAACGATGGGCACCAGAAAGGCGGCATAGAGACCGATCTGAGGCGGCAGGCCCGCGAGCTGGGCATTGGCCATGGACTGCGGTATCAGTACCAGCGCGACCGTTATTCCGGCAAAAATATCAGCGCGCAGAATTTCGGGGTTTTTGAGTTCGCCAATCCAGTCATTGAAAGGCACAAAGCGCTTCGCACCATCCGCCAGAAGTTCAGCAAAGTATGTTTTCATCGATTCTTGTGCTTCTCGGGCAAGTCTTCGTAAGTTTGAAGACTAGCAGCAGATTTGGGCTCGGAAAAGAAGAAACGTACTTTATTAAAGGACTATTGATTCCACAGTTTGTGAAGGTGAGATCATCTGAGTTCGCTCACAACATGCGCTTTATGCAACTAAAAAGTGCACAGTGCGCAAAGATTTAGCAAAGAAAAAACAGACAGAAAAAGAGAATACCCATTTGTGCTGACCGGTAAAGCCCTTATCAGACGATATAAGTCACTACTGTATTCAGCAATCTCTCGTACTGCACGCTGCCATCTTTTTTGTTAGAGCACGCTGCTTACAAAAAACTCTGATGCAATTGACGGTGTCTTTAAATAAGTTTCGTACTTTCAGGGCTAGAGGAACACGTCAATCTGAATGTCGTTGTGGTCGCCAGTACTGGTCGGAGCTACGGTCTTGACCACGACGCTGTCCAATTCAGAAATCATCAACTCAAATTCATCGTTGGATTGATACCCGTAGAGATGAAAGTCAAAGGTAAATCGACCATCGGCCGATGTTCGTGCGGCCTCAAGCTGACCGCTTCTGACATGTCTGAGGAAAACATCGGTTTCCATAGTTGTGCGATCTGTGCTGGCAAGAGACCCACTAAATTTCAGCAGGGTAGTTTGCGCAGCCTGACCGTAGATGGTTGGAAATCCGCTGTCCTGCCAAACCCATAGACCGTCGTACAGTACCTTCACATTACTGTAGCCGAGATCGGTCAGAAACTTTGCCTGCAGTGTTGACAGATGTCGCGGACAGCCACAGTACGTCACTATCTCGCTGTTTTTATCAAGCCCTGTGATTTTCGCCAGATCAGAATCTTTAGTGTTTCCATAGGGAACCCACAATGCAGACTTGATGTGACTTTTTTCGTACCCGACTTTGGATCGAACATCAAAAATAAATGGCTCACTGCGCTCTTCAAAACGAGAATTCAGATCTTCTGCAGAAATATAGTTCGGCGTGAAATCGGGAGTGGAGTGTTCGTGTGAGTCGGAAGACGGCGCCACATTGATGATTCCAGCGGGTTCGACGTTCGACTGCGAACTTTGCGCGGGTTCTTGCTCAGAACACGCCACCAGAAATATTGTGGAGAAAATCAGGAGAAGTCTGCGCCACTGATTGCTCATAGGTCAGGTTGCGTTATGTGGATAGGAATCGGACAGTATACTGCGCGAACGGGGTGAGTGGAATTGGGCACAACACGCAACTAGAGAACACGTTAACAGGCGTTAGCGTTTTTGTTTATCGACACGCGCCAGCACGAAGCACACTGTTCGCTGCTGCAGTATGACCAAGTCGCGCGGCGAGTAAGCGATATTCCTGGTGGAATTTCTCCCGGGGAACGCTGCAGATCTGTAGGAACCGTCGCCGGTCCGAAAACTCTGTTCGGGAATGCAGGGCGCGATGGTTGTCAAAGATTATGGCATCACCCGAATCCAGACGGACTTTGATCTGGTTTTCAGGTGCCATCATCATGGCGCACAAACGATGATAGGCGTGCAGATAATTCTCCATCACGTGCTCAGGTAAATCGAGGGGAGCGGACGCCCGGGTGTGTAGTCGAATTCCCGAGATTTCTCCGTCGTCATCCAGAGCTATAACCGGCATATGCGCCCGTTGATCAAGAGTGTCGCCATGTCTTCGTACGTAATGGTGATTCCATTTGGCCAGCAAATCAAACCCAGTGGGACTATCTCCGCGCAGTTTTTGTGCGATACGGAATCCATCCACCAATATCGAATCACCGCCTTCGTCGGCCGGTTGGACACAGGCCAGTGTCTCAATTCCCGGGGGATTGAATGCGAACGCCTCGTCCGAGTGTGGCGGAACAGCTCGTAGTGTAGTGCCGGCAGTGCCTACTGCGTTGCCGGGTGTCAGATCAAAAACAGCGCCATAAGCCGACTGCTCAACCTCGCCAACGAGCTCGGCAAATGAGAGCACACCGTCGGCAGATGATGGCCCGTTTTGAACGATCACAAATCCGTGTGAGATTAAACACTGGTGCAACTTGAGTCGGATCTGATCGTCTCTGGATACGAGCGCGTAATCGAAAGTAACATCGTCCAACGATAACAACGCATCCCAAAACGTGCTGTCGGGTCGTCGCACCGCTCGCGCTTTGTCGTCATATCGAAAGGTGTACAGCCACTCTCCTGAGAATTCCGAACGATGCGCGTCCGGTTTCCATTCCACAGTCAGACGGCTGCCATCCCATTTTACCGACTGCGGACGAATGCTTAACGACTCCAGTCCCGGGACATATCGCCTCAGGCTGGAATGGCAGTCACCACATTCGTCGCAGTAACAGCAATCCCGCAGCCAGACGTGGTGAAAGAAGCTCCTGTCGCCATTCATCCAGCTTATCTCCAGTCCATTCGAAAGGGTGGAGACCGACGAGATCAATTCGCTTCCAGATTCGTTCACGTGATAGGGGTTTGTAACCTAAGGTAGTGAAGACCATAGAGCATTTGCCGGCGAAAATGAAGCGACTCAGCGTTACTCAGATCACCTTTCCAGTGCTGCAGACAGGTTGGTGATACTGGGTTTGTTGCCCGCTGTCATTTTACGCCGTATTGTCGTTAAACGGCTCGGATTGAACTCACCGAGATGGCATGGATAGCGAACGGGTGCCTCCGGTAACACTCACAGACGATAACTTTATACCGCAGTGATTCTCGTTGTCTAATCAGATACAGCTGTTGCCGGAGGATACGATCGAAGCAATGTTGGGTCGAATATTTCCATAAATATCACCATCGGTACCCCTGAATCCGAGACCGGTTTCAGAATCCGGCAATCCCGACACATCAACAGTCAAATCGTAATTTATGGTCTCACCAGGCGCCACAAGCCCTACGGTGATGTCGTTGGCGATTACCGAAAATTCGGGAGGTACGATTACCCCGGGCACGGTCCACAGCTGGAAATCATTCATGACCTGAAAGTTGTTCGGCGTGTCGTTAACCAGTGTTAGCTGAATTCGGATTTCACCAAAAACCGACAGCGGTGCGTCCTGCGGATCGGTTTCGTACCAGTGCGTGCTTTCAAAGAACTGCGGGCAGTTTGCAGAAGTAACTGCATGTGCTGGCAAACTGACTGCAGTTACTACAGGTGTGATCCAGAACGATTGTGAAACCCTCCGTCGGAGTTGGTTCACACTTCGCGAGTTGGTGCCTTTTCGGCATGCGTAATTTTCCACAGACATCTCCCATACTTTTAAGTTTAATCAAAAATTTTTGGAAGATAAGTCGCTGGTCGATCAGCAACGGTTCAAATAAATTCGCTCTCTCAGATTCGGGAAAATTCTTGTGAAAAATGAACACTATCTCCTTATGCTCTCTTGCGCATTGCGCAATTCATCCAATCGACGTTGCGAGGAGCGCAGCGACGCGACAATTCGGAAGTGACTCCGACGATCAACAATGGACTTTTGCCAATCATTGTTCTCAACGCGGTTGCGAAGAGGATGTTGTTTTTGCGCCAGTCGCTCTAAAAGAGGTGTCAGAGTTGCCGGATATCGGCGGATACAGATGATCCTTCTGTCCTTCTGATGCAGGCCTACTTATCCAGAACGATCGTCTGATGCTCCAATAGTCGGGCGATGGTTGCCTCCACATCAGCTGGTATGGACTCTTTCGCGTTTGGATACGATTCGCAGAGTACTTCGATGATCTCTGCGATGCTCCTTTTGCCGTCGCACAATTGCCAGATGATGATAGTTTGTTCATTGATAAAAATGCCGTGATCATCGGATTGTCTGACAAGCTGATATTCATTGCCCTCCAGTGCCACTATTGAGTGGCCTTCAACGGTTGTGGGTACTGCGGCGTGCGAGAGCGTCATTTGGTCTCCATTGTGTCGCTGACAAAGTTCATTGCGGGGTAGCGCCATTCGCCGATGCGCTTATGGGCCTCTCTAAGGGTGGGCTCCCAGAATTCTCTGGTAACGGTATCGGGATGGTAGTTTTCGGCAATGAACTGCCGGGCTTTGGCGGATCCAGTGTCATATTGGTCTTTTGAATAATCGTATATTTTCTCCAGACCATCGACGATTCCTTCGACACTGGGAATGCACTGAAACGAGCTTTGATTGGTATAGAACGGCTCGCCATCGATTAATTCACCAAACGCGCACAGCTCGGGAAAAGTCGAAAAATTCGTCCCGAGAATCGGTACTCCGCAAGCCTGCGCTTCGATAAGCGGCAGACCAAAACCCTCGCCCATGTTGGGTGTTAAAAATACATCCATCGCACTGTAGAGATTACGCAGATAGCTCTCATCAAAACCGAGCGTCATCTGATACTGATCAGAGAATCGAAAGCGGGACTTGTCGAGTCCGATGGTTTCAGCAAGTTGTTCCAGATTAAGGCCGTGCTGTACACGGGTTTTTGTGTGCAGGACCAGATAGGCATCGTTGTGTTTCTGCAGGAAACGCCTGAATGCCATCATCGACTGAGGATACGATTTGCGGTTAGGCACCGACTGGTTAACACCCACCATCCCCACAATATAAGCATCCCGAGGCAGATCCAGCGCGGCGCGGGCAGTTTGTTTATCTACCGATTCAAAAAAAGCAGGATGACAACCATGGGGTACATATAACGGATCAAACTGAGCCTTACGCAGCCTGTCGACACCGAATTGACTGTAGGCGACGGGAACTCCGTATCCGTCTCTTACCCGATTCGCGACCTTTGGAGGAACTGGATCGTGATCAACCGGCATCCACGCGACCCAGGGTACTTTTTTCATCAAATCACTTGAGAACACCCAGGTGTCCGAGAGTGTAATGACAAGTTCAGCGCCGAAATGTGCCGCATGGAATGGCAGCGCTGGGGTGTCCTGTGCGCCGCCCGGGCATGGATACACGGGCATTCCCTTGTACTCTGTTTTCTCGCCCTGATAGGTCCAGGTCGATAATGCCATCTCGTGACCTAGGATTGTCTGCAGTCGTTCGATGAAGATTTTTGTTTGTGAGCCGTAACCGGTCTGAAACCAGGGTGCTACGGAATGCCAGAGAATCTTCATTTCACAATTCTGTTATCGGTATTAAGACAAGTGATCGAACATCCGCAGCCAGACATGCTGCTGTTGTTGGTTCATGCCAAGTAACTCGAACCCCAGTCTGGACATTTGTTTCTGAACCCCGGATTTCATCAGTTTCGGATTTTCCGTCTCGGCAATCAGGCCTATGGGTGCGCCACCGATAGAGGCCGCATTCAAAATATCATAGGTCCTGTCAATCATGCGAATCATCAGGCGGCTGCCACGAAAGGGCTGATCCACAAATGTCCTGTACATCATGGCATGATGATTGAGTCGCGGACGGAACTCCAGATAAGACGTTGAAATACCAATAATGTCATCGTCTCGATTCTGCACAACAAGAATCAGGTCCCGTAATCGCCTTTCGGCAGATTGTCGATCGGCCAGCGCGCCCCGAGACATCCAAAAGTCAATCACGGCGGCGTCAAACGAATGATGGTCCCACTGATAGCCTCCGGTGATTTTAAAGTCTCGATATGCGAGCGTTGCTGTGGTCATCAGGAATGACTCAATGAGTGCAGCGCAGCGGCAGGGATTCGAAACCGCGCATCAACCAGTTTTTTCTGCGGACGGGTTCACTGAAATGTCGCACGTCGGCAAAGCGACCAAAGAACTCCTCAAGAAAAACCCGCATTTCAATACGCGCCAGCACGGAACCCATGCAGTGATGCGTGCCTCGTGTGAATGCCAGATGTCGGATTGATTCACGCTCGATATTAAAATCATCCGGACTGTGGTTGACGTCAGGATCTCTGCCTGCCGCGCCGATGAATGCAAGGATGTTCTCACCTTTTTCGACTGTCACGCGATCTGTCTCAATCTTATCGAGCGCAACTCGGGTAAGCATCTGGATAGGTGGATCGAAACGCAGCGACTCATCGGCGGCATTGTCTGCCAGCGATGGCTGCTCCCGGAGCAATGCCAGCTGATCCGGGTGGGAGAGCAGAGCATGGATCATGTTGCAAATCGCAAATGACGTAGACTCCATACCGGCAAACAGCATAAACACACAGTTGGCGAGGATTTCATCCTCATCCAGTTCACCGCCTTCGGTTGAGCTGAATTTTTCAATCAGACACTCCCGGCCGGTGAAATCCGTCGTGTCCCGGAGCTGCTTAAAGTGCCGCTTGAGATCAAGAGCGCCCTGATTCAGTTCATCTCGATAAGCGGATGACATCGAGAGGTAGCCGCCTTCGACAACGTCGGCAATTTTGCCGGACCACTGAGTAAACTCTTTCAATGTGTCCGGTGGAATACCCAGCAGATCGCCAATAACTCGATTGGGAAAGGGATAGGCAACTTCAGATGAAAACTCAATCAAGCCGTCTCTTTCGGTATCCAGCTCCGCCAGCAAGGTGTTCAGCGTTGCACGGATACTCGACTCCAGTGCATTGAATACCCTGGCAGTCATGGATTTAGCGATTTTTTGTCGAACAACGGTGTGTTCCGGGGGGTTTTTAAACAGCATCCACTGATCGATCAGTCGAAATGCCGGATTCTGCTGCTTGAACCGGCGGAAGTCCTCTTTGTTTACCCCGGTTTGACCGTAGTATCCAACTTCACCACGTCCGGCCAGCGGGCTCTGCAAAACGGCGGCAAGCTCATGATAACCTGTCAGGGTCCAGGTATTTGGTCGCAATTGCAGTGCGCCCCCCTGAGACCGTCGATCAGCATAAAACGGATAGGGGTTATGGAAAAATTCCGGAGATCCGAATCGCATGAGAGCTGACAGTTGGAAAGTTGTTATATAGTGAGGCCGCAATCAGTGTACACGATTCAAATCCGCTTAAGAAAGTTGGTGTTGTCTCAGCAGATTCCGTTATCGGCGCGTAAAACCAAACAAATATTCATTGAACAGTGACAGCTCTCAACTAAAATCCTGTTATCCAATTCGATTTAAACAGACCCTGCGTCAGGAGTAATGTGAACAACTGTAGCTGTGGGAAAGACATTCAGTACGAGCAGTGCTGTGGCGAGCCAAGCGATCGTGTCGAGGATTCAGGGAATCCATCAGACCGGGCGTTGTATGCTGAAAGCTGCGAAGCCGCCCTGTCGAACCGGCCTCTGCACGGGCTGACCATACTGAAAGCGCTGCTGTTGCAGAATCCCTTTCACAAGGGTGCGTTCAGACTGCTGCCGCGATTTAGCGAACCACTCCGGGTCTTTTCGGCGGACGAACTCGCAACGGTAGCCGACAACGTTCTGCACGCATTTCCGGACGATCAGGGTCTGGGATGTGGCGCAGCTCAGTTGTATCGCGAGAGTGGTCGGCTTCGGCGTTCGGAGGAGACCTATCGGCGGGTTCTGGAACAGGATTCCCGAAATTTCGTCGCGCATATTGGTATGGCGGATTTGTGCAAGCGGGGGGCGCAACTCGACCAGGCTGAGTATCACTACAGACAGGCACTGTATCAGCACGGTATCGCGCCTAAGGTGGTGGCTGCACTCGGCGCCTGCCTGAACGGTCAGGGTCGACACCAGGAAGCCGAGCACTATTTTCGGATGTCTCTTGCGCAGGCGCCTATGAACGTGACCGCATTATTGGCGTGGTCACAGATGGAGGAAGCTCGGGGTGATACGGAAAAAGCCTGGCGACTGTTCGATATGGCGCGCAAGCACAATCCGGGAGTGGGCGATCTGGTCGTGCACCTTTCCACCCTGCACCGGCGGGGCGGCAACTATCGCCAGGCCATCACCGCGCTGGATTCGGCCTCGCCAGATGATTTTGCTGATGAACACCGGGCCAACTATTTTTTTGAGCGCCACCGGGTACTGGATAAAATGAAACAGTTTCCGGCCGCGTTTGAAGCGGCCGATGAGGCCAATCGGATCAAGCGAGAACGACTGGGCTTCATTTATGAGGAAGACATCCTTGGTAAACTGGAGTCGAATCTCAAATCCGCATTCAGTCAGGAAAATGCGAAAACATTATCCTTTGCACCCACACTGCCCGATGATGAGAAGCCGATCTTTATCTGTGGATTTACACGATCGGGTACCAGCATGCTGGAACAGATACTGAGTTTCCACAGTCAAATTTCAGGTGGCGATGAACTGCCGTTTGTGAATACGATTGCCAGGGATGCGCGGCATTTGCTGACCCGTTCAATCGACTATCCGATGTGTCTTATCGAAGGCGACGATAATGAACGTAAGCAGGATGCCGTTAAACTGCGAAGTAATTATCTGACGCGATTACGAATGACGAGCGTAATGGAACCGGGGGCGCCGTGTTTTACAGACAAGATGCCAATGAATGAACTGCATCTTGGACTGATCCACATGATGTTTCCACAGTCAAAGGTGATTCATGTATTCAGACATCCCCTAGATTCCGTACTGTCGACGTTTTTTACCGATGCGACCCATGGCGGAACATGCGCGTATTCGCTGCAAAGTGCTGCTCGTCACTATATGAGATTATTCGATATGACAACGTACTATCGTCAGAATCTGGATCTATCGTATTTACAGGTCCGATACGAGGATCTTGTCGATGATCTAAAACCGCAGGTTGAGCGCATTTTCAGCTTTCTGGATCTGCCATTTGAGTCTCAATGTCTTGAGTTTCACAAAAACCCCCGATTTGCCAGAACAGCGAGTTATGCACAGGTCAAGCAACCCTTGTATTCCGGGGCCCGATACCGTTACCGTCACTATTTGGGTGGTATTCAGGACATCATTCCGGTACTCCGACCGGCAATAGAAGCGCTGGGATATGATGTGAATAGTTGACAGTTTTGCGGTTTACATCAGACAAAAAAGCGATAAAATGCATGGTTATCTTAAAACATAACCAGATTCGGGACATTGATAATGGATAAGAAACGTTCGAAAGGTGAGACTGAAATGACAGATACCGCTGATGGCGGTCGTCGGAAAATTCTTCAATCCGCTGTTTTAGGGGGAGGCGCTGCGCTCACTGCGCTGCCGACTGACTGGCAAAAGCCGGTGGTGTCCAGTTTGATGTTGCCTGCGCATGCCAATACGACTGAAATGGGCGGTCTGGGATCCGTGTCCAACTGTCCTGATGGTTACAGTATATCGACGAGTGCACCGAAGTACTCTGACGGCACCCCAATCACGATAGTCGTTGAAAACGGCACGATTTCTGACGGTGGACCCGATGAGATCTTTAGCGTAGTGGGCGGCACTCTTGTTGGTGGTACCGTGTTGTCCGAAACCGATACATCCGACCAACCGTGTGCTGACGGCAGCACGTTAACGTCGAACTTCTCCTACAGTTTTACTGCAGGGAGCGGGACACTCTCTTTCGATTCTTCAATAAGTAAATACTGCGGCGACAATGCAGTTTTGCTTACCGGTGGTAATCAAAGACTGGTTCGTACCGGTTCAAATGTGAGCGGCACTTCGACCTACCTCTATTACGATGGAACCGGAAATAAATATATTCAGTATTGCACCTATCTGATTCCGGAATCGTTTGATGAACTGCAACAACGTTCCATTGATGCGAGCAAAAACATAAGAAAACGGATTTTCGGCTAATCCGCAAACAACCGATGGTTGCTCGGCAGAGCAGCGAGTCCTGAAAAGCCGGCGGTTGCCGGCTTTTTAGTCTGTTGATGAATCAAATCGGGTGTCAATCAGTTTAGGCTGATTGTCCACTCGATTCATGGATGTGCAGGATGACCAATCCGCTTTCCGTCGCAAGGCTCCGGAAACTGGAAGAATCTTGATTTGAGCAGTAAGTTAACCGGTTTCATGGAGATTGACTATGACGACACAGGCGAAAACGCAGTTAAGTGCATTTAGATTTGCAACAATTGCTGAGGACTCTGATGAGTGCATGGGTGATATTCGGGCCGGGCAGGCCACGCTCGCCTACAAAATGCAGGGATTACCCCAGGTCTTAATAAACACCAGCCCCAATCCGCCTCATCCTGCGCCGCCGGTTCCTGAACCGGCGACACCAGCAAACAATGACCCGGTCATTCAATTGCTCAACAACGGTTGGAAAATCACCGATTCTGTTATGGCCGGTGGGGTATCAACAATGCAGCCAGCCGGCTTGGGTATGGGACCGGCTTATTGGGACAATCCACCACCGCAACCACCACCGCCGCCGTCATCAATTTTTGAGAGCCTTAAGCTGCAGTTTGTATTTCCCTTGTTCTGCATCTGTGCGGAGAACGGAAACTGTAAAGTCAAACGGTACAGTCTGGAGGTGACCTACGACGGAACCAGCCATCCAAAGGTTGGCGTTAAAGTCAGTAACGAAGGGAATTGTCCGGATTATTTGACGCTGGCGCCCAACACGGATCTGGTGCTGCCTCGATCCGGTAAATCGTTAAAGAACAACAATCAGGTCACCTATACTTTCGAGACCGGCGTGACCTGCGATTGTGATCCGGCAACCGACAACAGCAACCCGATGCCGCCTGCCGAAACCGAAGTCAAGAAGTGTCCACTAAAAATAGTCGTGGAGTACTACTACTCGACAACTCTGCCCTAGTATCGTTATTGTTTTTCCGTCAAAAATCACTCAAGCACTGCATTCAAAACGGTGTCTTGATGCCGGAGAAATATCGGATATCGGGTCACGCGGAGAGGGTGGGATTCGGCGTTAGTGACGTCTTGAAAATTGGTGGGGTGAAGGGTTTTTGATGAATATCCGATTTCAGGTTTCAACGAAACTCGCAGAAACGGCAAACACCGGCCCCTGCTATTTTGGTTTCTGACAGCAGCAGAATTTCGCCAGGTTACGCATCCGAATTCCGACTGACCAAACAAATGTCAGGACGGAAGCGTTGATCATAAAAATTGATCGGGGGTAAAGTGTCGCGGACAGACTGTTGGGTCTGCCCGCGAATTAGAGGTCTTTCGCTTTCGGTCTTTGAATCAAACTTTCAGCGACGCCGGAGAGGTGAATGCTCAGTTTGGAGCGCAGTTGTCCGGAGAAAATGATCGAACCGGGCCTAATGGGATTACAGAGATTGCGTTTCGTCCTCCTCCTTTAATACCGGGTTCAGAGCGTCCTCGCATTGTTTCAACGACGACATTGGTGCCCTCGTTGTACGCAACGACTCGCACAAAATCATCACTTTGTCCAGAACCCGGACAACGATCGACGACAGGCATCAGTACGAAATCGGCCGTTTCTGTAGTCGTCACGCGGCGCACAACGCGTTTGTTAAATGAACGCTGGGTGATCGTAAACTGATCCCCTGTGACCGCGACATTCCAGTCCAGTCCCTCGTCTCGGGGCTCTATAATGATTCTCCGAGTCGTTGTTGGTCTGGGTGTTGTAGGCGCCGGCGTTGTAGGCGAGGGTGTGGTGGTCATATACACTTCAGAAGCGTAGGCAGCTGGTGCGGCCATGGCAATGGCCTTCGCCAGAATACCCTCACGCTCAGTTTCTGAATGAATCGACGCAATACCTATATCATTGAGCAGAGAGTAGTTGAACGATTCCACTGTGCCCCCGGTTTCATCGCCACCGGAAGCTGTTGTTGATGCGTGAGCGGGCAACATCACGGATTCAATAGCCGGTTTGCTCCACTGTCCGGGAACCTGACTCGCACCCGCGACGCCGGTAATACCTAACAGGACCTTACGCCTGTTCTTGTTATTCTGTTCTTTGCTCATTGGGTTTTACTCCGATTCGTCTAGTTATCTATACGCTAAGTATAGTTGAAACAACACCGACCCGACAAATCTCTTGCGCACAACAGAGAAACACATTGAACCCACAAAAAACTGAATTATTGACAGACTTTCCGGAGCGCCACTGACAGCCCATCTGCTTATAACTGCGGGTCGTTGGCTTATTTATCGGTTATCGGTATGATGCCTATCCGATAATCAGAATACTAAGTTCGCTCTACTGGGGTACTCATGACGCAATTCCTCAACGTGCTGCTGTCTTATTCAAGAAAAGTGGATGCACTCAATCGCGTCATCGGCCTTGTTGTGATGTACGGTGTTTTCGGTTTGATGGGGATACTGCTCTGGTCTTCGATTTCCAAGATATTTTTTCTGCCATCGATATGGACACTGGAAATGGCCCAGTTCGCAATGGTGGCCTACTACATGCTGGGCGGTCCTTACTCGCTATTGATGGGTTCCAATGTCCGCATGGACCTGTTTTACGGAAACTGGTCGTTGCGGCGCAAAGCCGCCGTTGATTCGATCACGGTACTGTTTCTCATTTTCTATCTTGGTGTGGTTCTCTACGGCGCGTTCAGCTCGACGGCCTATTCACTCGGGTACTGGGGTGACGATGCACTCTCGTTTTTCGGCGGACTGTTAACGGGGGCAGAGGAGATCGGGCGACTGGAACGCTCGTCAACGGCGTGGCGACCTTATATCTGGCCAATCAAGGCGATCATGATTCTGGGTCTGACTCTAATGCTGTTGCAGGCGTTATCTGAGCTGTTCAAGGATCTGGCTCGCTACTGCGGTCACACCGTTCAGGACGCGCGGGCATGAGTCACGAGTTCACCGCAATTTTCATGTTTGCGTCGATGATGCTGATGCTGTTCACCGGACAGCGGGTTTTCGGCGCAATCGGGGCTATAGCCGCGATTGCTGCGTTGGCGCTTTGGGGAACCGGTGGTCAGGACATTCCATTTGCTGCGGCAATGAAGTTGATGAAGTGGTATCCGCTACTGACATTGCCCATGTTCATCTTTATGGGTTATGTGCTGAGTGAGAGCAAGCTGGCCGATGATCTTTATCGCATGTTCCACGTCTGGTTTGGCAACGTGCGCGGGGGCCTCGCCATTGGAACCATTGGGTTGATGGTGCTGATCTCCGCAATGAACGGTTTATCGGTGGCCGGGATGGCGATCGGTGCGACTATTGCATTGCCCGAACTTCTGCGTCGCGGTTACGACAAGATCATGGTCACCGGTGTGATTCAGGCCGGCTCCAGCCTCGGTATCCTTGTGCCGCCATCTGTAGTGCTGGTTCTCTATGCAATGATCGCTCGTCAGCCGGTGGGCCAGCTGTGGCTCGCTGGCGTCCTGCCGGGACTCATGATGGCACTGCTTTTTGTCATCTATATCGCGGTCAGGTGCCGACTCAATCCGAGTCTCGGTCCGATTGCGGATGATCTCGATCAGGTTTCCCGCGCCGAAAAGATTCGCTTGCTGGGCGCCGGACTGTTGCCGTTGATGATCTTCGCCGCGATGATGGTGCCCTTCGTTAACGGATGGACTTCGCTGGTAGAAAGCTCGGCGATCGGGGCCATCGCGGCGCTGTTGGCCTCAATCGTGAAGCGACGGATGACGTTCAGAATATTTCATCAGTGCACAAAAAAAACACTGGGCATCTCGTGCATGTTTATGTGGATCATTCTGGCGGCCCTTGGGTTTGGCGCTGTTTTTGACGGGCTGGGGGCAGTCAAAGCTATAGAAAGTCTGTTTACTGAACAGTTGGGGCTGTCACCCTGGGTGATTTTGATTCTGATGCAGCTCAGCTTTATTTTGATGGGCACCTTCCTGGACGATACCGCAATGCTCGTCATCGTCGCGCCCCTTTATGTGCCGCTCGTCGGGTCACTGGGGTTCGACTTAATATGGTACGGCGTGTTGTACACGATCACCACCCAGATTGCCTATATGACTCCGCCGTTTGGATACAATCTGTTTTTAATGAAGGCGATGGCGCCGCCGGAAATTGCGCTAACGGATATCTATCGATCCATCATTCCGTTCGTTGGCGTCATGGTTATCGCGCTCGCAATTATTATGGTTTTCCCTCAGATCGCGCTGTGGTTACCGGAATACGTTTACGGTAAGTAGCGTCAAATCACAATGCGATATTCGTTATCAAGCTTACTACAGGAGAATAATATGAACTCAAGACGAAACTTTCTGAAAACAGCCGCGGCCGGCGCAGGGGCCGCCGCCGTTGCGCCGATGTCTGCACCGGTTTTTGCAGACGCCGAGATCAAGTGGCGCATGCAAACCTATGCCGGATCGGCACTGGCCGCGCATGTCATCGATCCCGCTATTCAGATGTTCAACAAGATCGCCGGCAACAGAATGCAGATTGAGCTGTTTTATGCCGATCAGCTGGTACCGACCGGAGAGCTCTTTCGCGCCATGCAGAAAGGCACCATAGACGCGGTCCAGTCCGATGATGATTCGATGGCATCGCCGACTGAGGTCACGGTATTCGGCGGTTACTTCCCGTTCGCCTCGCGCTACTCCCTCGACGTTCCGGTGCTGTTTAATCAATACGGACTGGGTGAAATCTGGGATCAGGAGTATTCAGCGGTTGGCGTTAAACACATTTCAGCCGGAGCCTGGGATCCCTGTCATTTTGCTACCAAAGACCCGATTAATTCCCTTGCGGATATGAAAGGCAAGCGTGTCTTCACCTTCCCGACCGCCGGTCGATTCCTCAGTCAGTTTGGCGTGGTTCCGGTTACGTTGCCCTGGGAAGACATCGAGGTTGCGGTGCAGACCGGCGAGCTGGACGGAGTGGCATGGTCCGGCATAACAGAGGACTACACCGTCGGCTGGGCCGATGTCACCGACTATTTTCTGACCAACAACATTTCAGGCGCCTGGGCGGGATCTTTCTTCGCCAACATGGATCGCTGGAATGAGTTGCCGGAAGATTTGCAAACCCTGTTCAGGGTCTGTTGCGATCAATCGCACTACTACCGTCAATGGTGGTATTGGGGTGGTGAGGCCAGCCTTCGTGTTAACGGTACCAAAATGAAGCTAACCACAATTCCGGATGATGAGTGGGCACAGGTCGAAGAGGCGGCGGTGAAGTTCTGGGATGAGATTGCTTCAGAAAGTGAAACCAAAGCCAAAGTGGTGGACATATTCCGCCAGTACAATGCGGACATGCAAAAAGCCGGACGTCCTTATCGTTACGGTTAACCCGCGGGTTAAACATGTTATGACGTATTAATCGGCACTAAACGGGCCGGAGTCTGACACTCCGGCCCATTTTTTTGGATGCAGCGATGAATCTAGACACACTTAAAACCCAAATCTCTGACCAGGTAATCGACACGGTTCTGGTCTGTATGGTGGATATGCAGGGTCGCCTGATGGGCAAGCGTTTCCACGCGGAGGCGTTTCTCGAAATTGCCGAATCCGAAACCCACTGCTGTAATTACCTGCTGGCCACCGATATCGAAATGGCCACTCCCGACGGCTATGCGTCAACCAGCTGGCAGGGCGGATACGGCGACTACATAATGAAACCGGACCTCTCGACGCTGCGGCCGGCGCCCTGGCTTGAGGGAACGGCTATTGTGCTCTGTGACATCATCGATCACCACACCCACGAGCCGGTCCCGCATTCGCCGCGCGAAATGCTGAAGCGACAGGTGAAACGTGCCGAGGGCCTTGGGTTTTCACCGATAATGGCAACGGAGCTTGAATTCTTCCTGTTTCAGGGTACGCACAATGAAATCGCTCAAAATGGATACGCGCTAAAACCGATTTCGAACTATAACGAGGACTATCATATCTTCCAGACATCCAAGGAAGAGTTTGTCATGCGTCCTGTTCGCAATCATCTGCGGGCCATGAACATTCCGGTCGAGGGCACAAAGGGTGAGGCTGAAGCCGGCCAGGAAGAGCTCAACATCAAGTATGCGGAAGCATTGCTGACCGCGGATCATCATACTCTGGCCAAACACGCGGTGAAGGAAATTGCTCACCAGCAGGGCGTTGCGGCAAGCTTTCTGCCCAAGTGGCATAAGGATCGGGTCGGCAGCGCCAGCCATGTGCACCAATCCCTGTGGAGCGGTGAATCAAACGCATTTTTTGATAGCGGGCGTCCGCACGGCAAGTCGACGGTGATGGATCAGTACATGGCAGGGCTGATCAAATACGCCAGTGAGATAACGTATTTTCTGGCACCGTATATCAACAGCTACAAGCGATTTGCCAAAGGCACTTTCGCACCTACACAGATTTTATGGTCGGTGGACAATCGGACCGCGGCATTCAGACTGTGCGGTGAGGACACCAATGCGGTTCGCGTCGAGTGTCGTATTCCCGGATCCGATATGAACCCCTATCTCGGGCTCGCAGCCATGCTGGCAGCGGGGTTGAGTGGTATTGAGGAAACGTTGTCACTGGATGACGCCTATTCGGGAGATGCGTACGAAAGTTCAGAAGGACAACATATTCCTGACACCCTGGTTAAATCCCGGGAAGCCATGTTGGGTTCTTCCATGTTGAAGCAGGCGCTCGGAGAATACGTTATCACCCACTACGCGCGTGCGGCGGAGTGGGAGATTGAGGAATTCAATCAGGTGGTGACGGACTACGAAATCTCCCGGGGTTTCGAGCGCGCTTAGTTCCGTCAGTCAGATATCCGCATAGCGTTGAAGCGTGATTGTCGGGCGTTCTGTTGAATTCATGGATCAATGGATTCGTGTTTTTCCGGCTCCAATATGGGACTACACTACGCCACCCATTGGTATCAACTTACAGCATAAGACACCATGCAATCACACTCACGCGTCGTTGTAATCGGCGGCGGATGCGTTGGCGCAAACATTGTTTACAGCCTGGCACAACGCGGATGGACGGATGTTTGCCTGCTTGAACGCACTGAATTGACGGCAGGCTCAACATGGCACGCTGCGGGTTTAGTTCCGGTCTATTCGTTCTCTTATCGCTTCGGCCGATTGATCCAGAAGACGATCGACGTCTATGAAGAACTGCAGGCGAGTTTTGGATACGACATTGGCTGGCACAAGTGCGGTCAACTGCGCATCGCCGAGTCTGCTGATCGCATGGACGAATACCTGAACTATGCCTCGATTGCTGAAACGCAGGGTGTGCGTGCCGAAATTCTGAGCCCGCAGCAGACCGTTGATCTGTGGCCGCTGATGAAACGCAGTCCAAACCTGCTGGGCGCGGTCTACAATCCGGATGACGGTCATATTGCGCCCGCCGACATCACCCAGGCTCTGGCCAAAGCGGCGCGACAGCTTGGCGTCTCGGTCTATCAAAACACTCAGGTCAACGCGATTGAAGCGAAGCCGTCAGGGGAGTGGACAGTCCGCACCAGCAACGGCGATATCGACTGTGAACACGTGGTTACTGCAACGGGAAACTATGCACAGCAGACTGCCGGAATGCTCGGCCTTGAGTTGCCCTGTTTTCCCGTGCTCCATCAGTACTGGATTACGGAATCGGTGCCAGCCCTGCAGGATCGGAAGGCAAACGGTCTGCCGGAAATGCCGGTGCTGCGCAATGAAGCGATAAACGGTTACGTTCGGGAGGAGCGTGACGGCTTGATGTTCGGTCCCTATGAGCGCCCGGATAAATTGGAACACTTTGCACGTAACGGCGTGCCGAATGGTTTTGGTGCGGATCTGCTGCCGGAGAAAATGGAGGCGGTGGAAGCGAATTGGGAGGCGGCGCTTGAGTTGGTCCCGGCGCTCGGAGAGGTCGGATTGCAGGCCAACGTGCGTGGACCGATCTGTGTCTCTCCGGACAATCTTCCTCTGGTTGGACCGGCCTGGGGTAAAAAAAATCTCTGGCTGGCGGAGGGGTTTTCCGGTGGATTACTGATGGGGGGTGGACTGGGTGCGGAACTGGCGAACTGGATTGTGGATGGCGAGCCGCACATCGATTTGAATGAAGTCGATCCCCGCCGATTCGGGGACTATGCAAACAAAAACTTTACCGGGCTGAAGAACAAGGAAATTTTCGGACACAATTTTGGTGTTCACTATCCCGGATACGAGTGGACTGCGGCGCGTCCGGCAAAAACCATGCCGTGCTATGACCGCCTGACCGCGGCGGGAGCGGTCTGGGGCGCAGTCTACGGTTGGGAAATTCCATTGTGGTTCGCACCGAAAGGCGTCGAGCCGAAGGATGTCTGGAGTTATCGAACGTTCAATTGCATGCCCCATATCGGCAGCGAATGCCGGGCGGTTCGTGAGCGAGCGGGACTGATAGAAATGACGCCGATGGCAAAATTTGAAGTCCGGGGAAACGGAGCAGAGGACTGGCTGAACCGGATACTGGCCAATCGTATGCCGCGCAGAATCGGCGGAATCGTGCTTGCGCATTTACTGACGGCAAAAGGTTGTGTGCGCTGCGAATTCACAGTGACGCGTCTCGGCGACAACCAGTTCATGTTGGTTGCCACACCACGGGGTGAGCGACATGATTTTGATGTGCTGCAAAAAGCGTTGCCCACTGACGGATCGGTGCAGCTCAGCAACATCACCCTCGAGCGCGGAGGACTGACAATTGTTGGACCCAGTGCGCGGGACATTCTGGAAAATCTGGTTGACGGCGACCTTTCCAATGACGCATTTCCATGGATGACGTCGCAAACCCTGACGGTTGGGCTTGCATCGGATGTCCGGATGATGCGAGTGAATTATCAGGGCGAGTTGGGCTGGGAGCTTTATCATCCTATTGCCTACAACCTGCATCTGTACGAAGAAATCACAGCGGCCGGTCGGGCGCACGGTCTTTCGTTGTGCGGGTATCGCGCTATCGAATCGTTGCGCCTTGAAAAATCCTATCGAGCCATGTACCGCGACCTTGATCTTGAGCACACCGCGCTCGAAGCCGGTCTCGATCGATTTATAAAATGGGATAAAGAGGATTTTCAGGGCAAGACGGCGTTATTGTTCCAGCGTGAAACGGGGCTTGAGAAAAAACTGGTGACTCTGCAGGTTGATACTGTGGACGCCGATGCCTGGATGAATGAAGCGGTGTACTGCGACGATAATCTGGTGGGACGAATAACTTCAGGGGCAACCTCCCATCATGTGGGTCAGTGTCTGTCCATGGCCTTCATAAAGTCTGAGTTTGCGAACCCGGGAACAGAGCTCAGCGTTCAGGTTCTGGAAAATCGGCTGCCGGCAAAAGTCCTTTCGGATTCGCCCTACGATCCGGACAACACGCGGCTGCGAATGTAAACGAATTTGAAGGTTGGCTTTCTGGCGCCGAGAGCTAGACGTAATACAGCAGATAGACGGTATGCAGAGCAACTGCACTACCCAACATACTTGCAATGAGCGTGAGTGCGCAGAGTCTGTCAGCTGAGGTTTGCGCAAACTTTGGCAAACCTATCGCCAGAGCCAACAATAGTACGGTCAGATAGGAAATGAAATATCGTCCATGAATACATACCGGAACCACTTCGTTTACTGTTTTTGCTCTTAGGTTGTCACCAAACACAATTGTTGTATCCTTTATGAAGTAAACTTCTTTTTCGATTGAGATAGGTGCGCTTGTCGATCCGCAGGTTGAGGCGCGCACAGTTCTCCAAAACAGCTCACGGTAAATATAATGACAAATGTATATGCAGTAGCCACGATGGATAGCAAAGGGCATGAAATTGCTTACATTGCTGATTTGATCAAAGCCGCTGGTCAGTCTGTAAAACTGATCGATGTCGGAACAAAAGGGAAAACTCAGGTGCCCGCTGATGTCAGTTGTGAAACAGTAGCAGCATTTCATCCGCAGGGAGCCGATAAGGTTCTCGGGCTAACGGATCGGGGTGAAGCAGTCACCGCAATGTCAGAAGCTCTTGAGTGCTTTATTGAAAAGGAATACCAGGAGGGCAGTATAAAAGCCATCATCGGGATTGGCGGTACCGGTGGAACAGCTCTGATTACACCTGGAATGAGGGCTTTGCCAATCGGAGTCCCTAAAATGATGGTCAGCACTGTTGCGTCTGGCAATACCGCTCCTTATGTTGATTGTTGCGATATCAGTATGATGTACAGTGTTGTGGATGTGGCTGGCGTCAATGCTGTGTCCCGGGTGGTGCTGGGTAATGCGGCGCATGCGATAGCAGGCATGTGCAGAAATATTCCTGAGCAGTCAGAAGATCGTCCGTGTATCGGATTGACCATGTTTGGCGTGACAACACCCTGCGTGACGCGTGTATCACAAAATCTCGAAAACGAGGGTTTTGCGCCTTTGGTGTTTCACGCAACCGGCACCGGTGGTCGGGCAATGGAAAAGCTGGTGTCATCCGGTCTCATTCAGGGTGTCATCGATGTTACGACGACTGAAATCTGTGACCAGATAGTCGGAGGCGTGTTTGCTTCCGGACCGGACAGGTTTGATGCAATCGCCAGCGCAAAAATTCCATACGTGGCAAGTCTTGGCGCATGCGATATGGTGAATTTCGCGGCTAAAGATACTGTTCCTGAGAAGTTTAGGGATCGCAACCTATATGTCCACAACAGTAACGTGACTTTGATGCGTACCAATCAGGAAGAGCTGAGAGAGATGGCCAAGTGGATGGGTGATAAGTGGAATAAATTCGAAAGTCCAATGCATCTCGTGATTCCAAAAGGCGGCGTGTCGCTGATCGATGTGCCGGATGCTCCTTTCCACGATCCAGAAGCAAACCTGTCTTTCTTCAAAGATCTGCAAGCGAGTTATCAGCAAGATGAATTCAGGCAATGGCTGGAGAGCCCCGACGATGTGAATGCTGACGCATTCGCTGATTTACTTACCCAGACGTTTATTAATGCCTGGCATCAGGCTAATCAAATCAATTCCTAGGAGCTCGTCATGTCGAACCGACAAGCCATACTTAAAAAATTACGTTCTAAAATAGACAGCGGCCTCCCCATTATCGGTGGCGGAGCGGGAACAGGTATCAGTGCAAAATGCGAAGAGCAGGGCGGCATCGATCTCATTGTTATTTACAACTCCGGTCGATATCGAATGGCTGGCCGGGGTTCGCTTTCTGGCTTGATGCCCTATGGCAATGCCAATGAGATTGTGAAAGAAATGGCTCATGAAGTCATAACGGCAGTCAAAGATACTCCGGTTCTCGCAGGTGTGTGCGGCACCGATCCATTTATGCTGCGAGATCATTTTTTAAAAGAACTGATCGATCTTGGGTTTGCAGGGGTACAAAATTTTCCAACAGTCGGCCTGATTGACGGAAACTTTCGAGCGAATCTTGAAGAGACAGGCATGGGTTTTCAGCTCGAAGTCGATATGATCAGAGCCGCACATGATCTCGACATGTTGACTACACCATACGCGCACAATATCGAGGAAGCGGAAGACATGACGAGAGCGGGCGCTGATATTGTTGTTGCTCATATGGGGTTGACGACCAGCGGAGCGATTGGTGCACAGACAGCCAAGGATATTGATACCTGCGTTGAAGATGTGTCCGCAATTGTGGATGTGTGCAAGTCAATTCGCTCCGATGTTATTGTGCTTTGTCATGGTGGAGCGATTGCGCAACCTGACGATGCAAAATACGTCATTGATCGGGTTCCAGGTGTAGACGGATTTTATGGAGCCAGCTCTATGGAGCGTCTGCCCACTGAAGTTGCAATGACCGAGCAGATTAAACGCTTTACCTCAATTCGAAGAGAAAGC
>JBCCGE010000002.1:0-127178 GCA_039029455.1 Pseudomonadota bacterium
ACTGTATAAATATACAGTATATATGAGAGATTTCAGAAAAATGTCCCACTTTTCGCACTTTCACTTCCTACTTTCCTCTGATAAATCTATACTAAACGTTTATAATTCAAACACTTAGAATTTTAGTAAAGCGGGATATGCGGACACTCTCAGTGGGGATAATAGGAAATTCCCGTCCTTGCTCCGGAGAAATAGGAAGATCAAGAAAATACAAATGAAAAACAAAAGCTTAAGAATACATTTGAAAGACCGTTTAAGACAAAAACGGGACGTCCTACTATTAAACTGTTAGATTTATGGAAGAAGATGTTGAAGGAAAAATGAAGGCTGAAATGTCAAAGCAGCCTAGATGGGTCTGGATACTTTGGTTGTTTGCGGGGGTGCCGTTCACATTTGTAATCGGGGCGATTGTGTTGCTTCGGTTGGGTTTTTTCGGTTAACGAGGGTATTTTGTGGAGGGATACGCCGTAAACGTACTGTGGATTACTGCTTTACTTTTGCCTGCAGCAATTTTTCTCGTTGGTCCAAAATTAAGAAAAAACAAATTGACTCTAATCCGTGCAATGTTTGCGATTGGGTGCGGCTGGTGCTATTGGATTGCCTATACTATCGCCGCCCAAACAATAACCTCAGGAATGGTGATGAACGGAGCATCGTATGCTTTTGTAATTCTGCTTGGTTGGATTATGCCTACGACTATAGTTGTATTAGCGTGGGCAGTGTATTGGTTTTTTTTCTTGCGTGAACCAGGCGAAAAATCTAACAAGGAAACGAAGTCGCGCACGACTTTGTCGGCGCTTGTTTAAACGTTATTTCTACGAGCGCTAACAGCTTTGAAAACAGGAAGTGCAGTCATTGCTTTGTTTTTGTTTCTAAGTTGGACGGCTGCTTTCTCGTCCGCTCCACAAGCTTTGGTTCCTATAATTGCAGTGGTATTATTTTGCGAGGATGAGTCCCTTGAGGGAGAGTGGCTTGGGGAAGGTATGACGCTTGAGGGGGAGAAATGGCCAGCTTCAATCGTATTTAACTGTAGTGCCACCGCGAGGGTTAGTGACAACAACTTTTTGCCACGACAATATATTAACTACAGATGGAGTCGTGAAGGGGATCAAATAAGGCTGAATAGAGATACAACCGAATTTTCAGGAATTATTGAGGGGGATATCGTGGGCGATACAACAATGGAATTAGAGTATTCGAACACGTTTGGATTTAGTGGGACTATATTGCTCGAGAAGGTGAATTGATTGAGAAATAACAAGAAAGAAAACGACCGCACGACTGCTTCGCAGACGCCGGTTTCTTAGACGTTATACGTAAGGGAATAAAAAATGCCAGACATTAATCTAGATAGCCTAGAGCTAGAAAAAAAAGTTACTTTAGCTGAAGCCTATTTGGTTATGTTTGAGTTCCTAGAAACAAATTGGAATGGTTGCTGGAATACGGAGCTTGGCTCAGTTATGAGCGAACTTTCTTTGTGGCAAAACTCAGAAGGGAGAAAGCGCCCAATTGATGCCGCTGTTCTCCCCACTTTTCTAAAAGCGTATCAAAAAGTGGCCTCTATTGAAGACCCTATTAAAAACTACGCTGGTGCAAACGTAGAGCTAAAAAAATGATTCGCACTACTTTCACGTATAACAAGGCCGTTAAACATCGTTCCGCGCCTGCGGCGCTCCACTGGACTCGCTACTGCGTGGCTCGCCGTTTACGGCGGCGTTATAAGGATTTGGGTTTGAAATGGATAGCATAACCATCTTGGTGCTGATAGCTGGGGTATTCTTTGTGGCTCGATCTTCCTACTTGTATATTAAGTTGCTAGGACACTATCGTCCAAAGCCCGATGATCATAGGGCAACAATTTACCCTGTTCTTATTCCGTTTATTCGCGAGAATTATACTGAGGAGGGGAATAAAGTTCGGAAACAATATATTAGAAACGTCAGTGTTTTACTTATCTTAGTGCTTTTGTTAGTTCTTAAAAAAAACATCTTGCAGCATGATATTTAGAAATACTACTCCTTATAACAAGTACGAGAAATTTTGCACGGACGCTACGCGTCCGGCGATTTCGTAAGCGTTATACGTCTAGATGGAAAAACTAACTATTTGATAGATGTGTAGATATGGGAAATAGAAAGAAAAAGCCAATTAAATTCCGTCTTCTGTCAACGCTCGGTTCGTTTCTAATGCTCGGAGCGATTGTGTACATACTAATTGCCGGATTTAATTTGTACGTTGGAGCGGCGATCGCCGCATCAATTTTGAGTCTCGGAGTACCAAGTGTTTCCGCTGGCGAGGGTGTTTTGGAGGTTGTACTAGGTTTTTTTGAATCGTTTTTGGATGGAATAATAGAGGTAGTGGGTGGAGTGCTGGATGCAATATCGTCGATATTCAACTAAGCCGTATAACAAGGAAACCAAGTTGCGCACGACTTCGTCGGGGCTTGTTTAGGCGTTATGCCAACCGAAGATAGGCGAGGTTTGATAGCCTGTGGTGCATTGACTTGCGCGTCTTGGATTCAACCTTCAATAAAGGTGGTAGTACTCCCTGCTCATGGACAGCTAAGCGACCTAGATTTTAGCAACTCTTTAGGTCCGGGCCTTTGGAGGTTCGATATAGGTATTTTTGAAACAAATTGTGAACCTAATAGCAACTGCTCTGTTGTTTTAGAAAATCAATATTTTCCATTATCAAACATTGTAATGGAATCGAAAGACATAACGCTTGATGAAATGTATTTTGAAACTGGAATGTTCAATCAAGAAAATTCCAACGAATTTGGGTCGATAATATCTCAGGATTTTTATACAGGACTTCGATCGCAGAACTTTACGTTAATTGGAAGTATTGTGCGGAAATATAGTAACTCGAAGGTTATAGAACGAGGTGTATGGAATGCAAACCGAATCGCATAACAAGTACCTGTTTGTGCGCGCCATCAAGCTGGCGGCAAAAAGCTAAGCGTTATCTGTCTTTAACGCACATATGAATGCTATAATTTTTCGATGACAAGTATTGCTGAAAAATTGGAAAACGAGCTTCAGAATCTCAGTTCTGAAGAGAAGGCTGCTTTAGCCCATTATCTAATCGAAGAACTGGATGGAGAGAAGGATGCTGGTGTTGAAGAAATTTGGCGTAAGGAAGCGAAATCTCGATATCAAGGGTTTTTAGACGGAAAGATCGAAACTGTTTCTGGGAAAGAGGCTATAAAGAGAGCGAGGGAAAGATTGAAATAATGGACTTTCGGTTTCTCCTTCCAGCTGAGGAAGAAATGACCGAATCTGCGGTATTCTACGAAAGGGAGTCTAAAGGATTAGGATCAGATTTTCTTGACGAAGTGGAAAGCGCTATTGCTCGGATATGTGAATACCCGGAGATAGGCCAAGTTTACTCCTCAAAGTTACGCCGATTTGTGCTTGCTAGGTTTCCGTATTCCGTGCTGTATTCAATTGAAGACAATGAATTAGTGATCTTCGCCGTTGCGCACCACAAAAGGAAGCCAGGATTTTGGAAAGACAGATAACAAGAACGAGAAACTAGGCATCCCAGCTTCGCTGGGCGCGCTTTCGTAAGCGCTAAGCGCCTATTGCGTGGAGAAATTAAAAATGCCAATCCCATCTAAAATAGATCTTAAAAAAATCACTTCTGAAGAGTGGCAATCCGACGGGCCAAGTCCTGGAGGATTACTCGAAGGAAAAACCATTGGTACAGATATCACATTGATCCGATATGTAACTGATATTGTCGGCGAAGGTCCAAAACTGCATGTCCATCCCTACGACGAAATCTTCACTATACAAGAAGGGCGAGCTAGATTTACTGTTGGAAGTCAGACGATTGATGCTAAAGCTGGAGATGTTTTACTGGGTCCAGCCAATGTCCCTCATGGCTATCAAAACCTTGGCCCAGGCAGATTAGATTCCTTAGATATTCATCTTAGTCCAGAATGGATTCAATATGATTTAGCTGAGTCATGGGATGAATCTGGACTTCTTATTTCGTCTAAATCTAAAGTTAAAAAGAATGAAGGCAAATAAAAACTCATCTAACCGGAACGCGCCTAGGCGGCACTTGCGTTATTTCCACCATTATGCGGTCGCTAGTCGGGAGACTGCTCTATGAAAGAATGGTTGGATTTAGTTGAAAAATCGCTGTCAATGGCCCTTCAGGCGATAGGTGCAGCCAGCGATATACCTAAGGAAAATATGTACATGCTTGCTCCTATTTTCTATTCACAGATTAACCATATGAACCACGAGCAGCTTCTGAACGAGATGTCTGAGGCCAACGAAGAAGCCTTTAAAGAAGATTGCTCGCATAATGGAGATTCCAAATTCCAGTACAAATATCACTACGTTGCCTCGTTTCTATTTTGTTACGTGGTTGCAGGCAAGATAGATGAAATGAAATACGACAGAATCATGGAGCACATAAATCAGAAACTTGATCTTTTCGAAGAGGGTTATCAACTGTACTAGAACGTACAATAAGTCGGTGTGATTCGATTCGTTCCGGCCCTGCGGGCCTCCCCCAGACGGTTAATCCGTTAGTATGGCGGCTGCAATACTCAGAGTTATGCGTAGCCTGTAAAACTAAAAATACACGTTAAGGCTATAACTTCAACTGCCAAATAAAACAGAAATGGAAAGTAATTTGTTTTGATGTTTTAGAAGGAAATGCGGTTATACGCTGTTAAACCTTACTTATAACTGTCCAGCAGTAGATTGGTCTCTGTGCTGCTGATACCTTCGACAAGGCGGATTTCACCGACGATACGATTGAACGATGCCAGCGAGTCGGTGCTGATTTCTACAATCAGATCCCACCGACCGGTTGTGTGGTGAACCGCAGTAATGCTTGGGTTCCCCCGCAAGGACTCTATAACTTCGGCTTCTCTGCGACTTCCGGCTTCAACGCACATGACAGCGCGCACCGGGTGTGACTCGGCCTCAGGTTGCAGCACAACGGAGTACCCGATAATCACCTTTTCTTTTTCCAGCCGGCTCATCCGGTTTTGCACGGTCGCCCTGGAGACGCCCAGTTTCTTGGCGATCTCCACCACCGGCATGCGTGCATTGGTTCGAAGCAGGGCGATTAACTCCTGATCTGTGCGATCAATCTTTGTCATGATTTTGTCAATTTGTCAGAGAATTCTTATCATAATGCATTGTAAATCAAACTATTTGAACAAAATACATGATTTATTGTGGCCCATAAATTGAATAGTATGCACACATTGTCAATATTGTGAGCAAAGCCATGACCCGATTTATTGATGTTAGTGCCGTGTCCCGACTGGTCGGCAAGACCGGAGTTGAAACCTTTTTTCGCGGCATGGTCGACTTTATCGAGGCGGACTATCGTCGATGGGAGGCATTTGACAAATGTGCCCGCGTGGCCAATCACAGTGAAATCGGAGTTATTGAACTTATGCCGGTTGCTGATCAGGCTCAGTACGGATTTAAGTACGTCAATGGTCACCCGTCGAACACCGCACGCGGGTTACCAACAGTGATGGCTTTTGGCGCGCTGTCAGATGTTGAAACGGGATACCCAACCCTGTTGTCTGAACTGACTCTAACCACAGCCTTCCGAACAGCGGCAACGTCCGTTTTTGCAGCCCGGCAGCTCGCGAGACCGCAGAGCCGAAGCATGGCAATGATCGGAAACGGGGCGCAAAGCGAATTCCAGGCGATCGCATTTCACACCGTATTCGGTATTGATGAGCTGCGTATTTTTGATGTTGACAAAAATGCTACCGATAAACTGGCGCGTCATCTGATGGCCTTCCCGAACTTAAAGGTAATCAAATCAGAGTCCGCAAGTGCCGCCTGCGAGGGCGCCGACATCGTTACCACCGTAACTGCGGACAAACGCTGGGCGACGATCCTGACCGCAGACATGGTTGAAGCGGGCATGCATATTAATGCTGTCGGCGGAGACTGTCCGGGTAAAACCGAATTGGCGAAAGACGTGCTGGACCTGTCGAGCATTTTCGTTGAATTCGAGCCGCAAAGTCGAGTTGAAGGTGATATCCAGCAACTGCCTGCGGACCATCGCGTGACCGAAATCTGGCGTGTACTGAAAGGACTGGAGGCGGGTCGCGAATCCGACAGTGAAATTACTGTGTTTGATTCTGTGGGCTTTGCACTCGAGGACTTCTCTGCCCTTCGATATTTGAATCATCTGGCAGAGTTGCATTCTGAGGGCGAGACCATTGAACTGGTGCCGACCCTCGACGATCCCAAGGATTTATTCTCACTGACCGTGCCTGCGGCGGCGGCTCTTGAGCAAAAAGCTGCCTGAATAATAAAGCCGGCATACAGATTCTGATAAGGGGCGATGTCGGGAGGTTCTGTTACACAGATTCAGGCGCCGTCGGCGGTGGTGATGATCAGACCGCATCACTTTGTGCCGAATCCCCAAACCGCCGAGGACAACTCGTTCCAGAGTTCCGAATTGGGGCTCGGGGACAAGTCTGTCGAGGCAAAGGCGTTTGATGAAGTCGGTCGTGCCCGGGAGGTTTTGGAAGACCACGGCATTTCTGTGCATTTGTTTGAGGATACCGGCACGCAGACGCCGGACTCCGTCTTCCCCAACAACTGGTTTTCCACTCATCCTGGAGGCCACGTCGCGGTTTATCCCATGTTCACGCCAAATCGACGATTGGAACGTCGGCAGGATGTGCTCGAGTTGCTCAAAAGAGAGTACCGGGTGCAGCAAGTTGTCGACTACTCCGGTTTAGAACGTGACGATGTGTTTCTCGAGGGGACCGGAGCGATGGTACTTGATCATGTTGAGCGAATAGCTTACGCGGTGCGCTCCAACAGAACGGATCCCGTAATGCTTGAGAGATTCTGCACTACGTTCAACTATGAGCCCTGGGTGTTTGATGCAGTGGATCATCGGGGCGAGACCATCTACCACACCAATGTATTAATGTGTATCGCAACCTCGTTTGCAATGGTCGGACTGGACGCAATCACATCAGAGAGCCGCCGCACCCAACTTAAAAATCAACTGCAGTCTGGCGGTCGGGAAGTTATCGGACTTTCAAATGAGCAGGTACAGAAATTCGCTGGCAATGCTATCGAATTAACCGGCGCGAAGGGAAAGATCCTGGCTCTTTCTGCAACCGCCTATGACTCTCTTACTCAGGCGCAGCTGAGCATAATTCGCAAAACCGCTTCACCTGTTGTCCTCGATGTGCCGACCATTGAGATGGCAGGCGGATCGGTTCGCTGCATGCTGGCGGGTCTGCATTTATCACGACGATAACGAAAGGACCGCCGATTCTCGAAATCTGCAGTCTGTAACCCTCTGATTAAGGAGCCTCTGCAAAAGTCTGGGCGAACCCAGATTGAGAGCTAAAATGTTCAAGATCAAGGCAGAAAACTCACGCCATAGTTGTTCTATTGGGTCGTTCTATTGCGAAGTTTTCTAACAAAGATATTGGACATTTTAGACTCAAATGGGTCGGTCATGATTTTTGCAGAGGCTCCTTAACTACATCCGCTGGTACTTAGCGGTTATAGTTCGCCGCCGCTGCAGATCGGCTCGACAGATGACGGCTTCAATTGACAGAATTTCCATTGCGACATTAATGGCCGGGGTATCGGTGATCGGTGCGAATTCACTGGCGATGGGACCGATTGCACCCGGAATCGCGCAGGAATTTTCTCAACCAGTTGTGTTGGTGATGATGGCAGCAGCGGCCTATGGACTTGGTACGGCCGTCAGTGCGTTGCTGCTCGCCCGGTATATTGATCGTTTCGGCGCGAAACGATCGCTTCAGGTCGCGTTGATTGGATTAACTCTTGGCCTCGGACTCAGTGCGGTCGCATCAAACGCAGGTGTTTTAATCGCGTCCCAGGCCATCGCCGGGCTCGCGGCCGGTGTCGGGCTGCCGTCGATTTATGCGGCATCGGCTTTGCTGAGTCCCGACGACAAGAAAAATACAGTGCTCGGCTGGGTGCTGGTTGGCTGGACCATCAGTCTGGTGGCCGGCGTCTCTCTGGCCGCCCTGGTGGCCGACATATTTTCGTTTCGACTGGTCTATGTTGTGCTTGCGGCGCTTGCTGCGGCCGTCGCCATTCTAAGTGTCAGGCTGCCGACGGATCGGATTCGCGATGCGCAATCGACGCACACTCTAAGATCAGTATTCCTCGTGTTTGCGCTGCCTCTGGTGGCACCTTATCTTATTGTTTGCTTCGCCTATATGATGGCGTTTTATGGGGTTTACGGGTATCTCGGCGATCATCTGGTTTCGACGCTTAACCAACCCCTGCGAAATACAGCCTGGATTGCATTGTCTTATGGACTTGGATTCGGGCTCGCGGTATTCGGTGATCCAACGATTGATCGTTTCGGTGCGAAAAAACTGATCGCGCCGGCATTCGGATTAATTGCGCTGGTGTACCTGGCTCTTGCGGTTTCCAGTGGCTCCGTTCGATTTCTTGTCTCCTTTAGTTTTCTCTGGGGTGTGTGCAATCACTTTGGTCTGAACGTCATTATCTCAGGACTGTCGTCAATCGATGAGAATCAGCGCGGCAAAATACTGGGACTGTACAGCTGCGTAACCTATCTTGCGGCGTTTGCAGGCACGCTGTTGTACGGAGCGATTTATCAGCCGTTTGGTTTTGCTCTGGTGGCGATAACCGCGTCAGTGACAATGCTGGCGTCGACCCTGTTTACGTTCAGAAGGATCAGTAGAACAGCCCGCTAGTGCGCGCCAAACGTCAGACTGGCCCAGTTGCTTCGCCACAGTGTTTTGCGGTCATATCCGGTTTTCTTCTCAGGCGCGATGGTCACGGCGCTCAGCAAAACCGAACCGTTTCCACTCCATTGGAGAATAAAACGGCCCTCGCTGTCTGTATCGAGTGTCCGAATATCCACCGAATCGTCATCGCTCTTGAGGAATGCTGTGACTACATGGTTGGGCCACGGGTCGCCGTCCTTCAGCAGCACGAATGTCAGAGGCCCGCTGTTTGTTTGCGTGTACGGATTGTCGACGGCGATGATCTCAACAGGCCAGTCAGTGGACGAATCAGCGCCGCGTCCGGCACCGACTGCGATCAGTGCTTTGGAGAACCGCACGAAACGCTCGCGAAAAAAGTCGGTCGGATAGCGCCGCTCCAGATGCTCGATGGCAATTCGCGGAAGCCCGACCGATTCAACAAAGCGCTTAAACTTCTCCATACCTTCGTACTCCAGTTGGGTTCCAATGGATTCATGTCGAAGAATGTGCAGGCCGGGATCTGACGGCAGGATCTGTATTGCAGGGATGTTTCCAAGCCGACCTGTAATGGGCTCGGAGTTGTTGCCGGAGTTCAACTCCAGCATACGGTAATCCCGTTTGTTGTAGCTGTGTGACTCGCCAATAAATTCTTCGCCGACTCGGATGTGGGCGCGGATCTGCTGGTCAGATGCAATGCGGTAAAGTTCCGGCTCTATCCAGCTCTCGTGGGAAAAGGCTGAAAGCGGGTAGGTGAAAGAAATCAACAATAAAAACAGCAGTCTCATTGGCAAGCAGGATAGCTCTTTTGTAAATTAAGTCGGTATACACAGTCCGCCGAAGGGGACCGTATGTATAATTCGCGACCTCCTCACTATACCAGCTGTTTTGTTCATGTTCGTTGTGTCGAAATCTTCCAACCTTCTCAGTGTGAAATTTGGAATTGCTTTTTTTCTGGTATGGAGCGTCTTGCCGGTACTGTCACTTGCTCATGAAATCAGGCCCGCAATAGTCGACGTCAATGTGGATCAGGACGGCGGTCACTCGGTCCAAATCAATCTTAACCTCGAGGCCATGCTTGCCGATATCGGGATTGAGCACTCGGACACCGATGAGTCAGAAAACAGCCTTCAATACAATCGTTTCAGGTCGCTTCTGCCTGCCGAACTGGAAAAAGCGTTTAATAAATTCTCCCCCGCCTTTCTGGACTCACTGCACGTTGAAGGCGATTCGGGCAAAGTCAGATATCAGATCAGTGATGTTCTGGTGCCGGCAGTCGGCAACCTTAAGCTCGCACGTGACAGCAAGATCGTTATGGCGCCCGAGGACTCTGTCCAGACTCTGACCTGGTCTTGGGGTGAGCGATTTGGACCGGTCATAGTGCGGCTGAATCAACCCAATCAGGATGAGACCACTGAAGGGTTCTCTCAATACCTCGAGCCCGGTGAGCGCAGTGAATCGCTGACCCTGCTGGGCGATAACACACGCAACATCTGGCGAGTCGTGACCGACTATCTGAAAATCGGTTTCACCCATATTGTTCCGAAAGGCCTGGATCACATACTTTTTGTGGTTGGCCTGTTTCTTCTCAGCCCCGCCTGGCGGCCTCTGCTCTGGCAGGTGACAGCGTTTACACTGGCTCACACCGTCACGCTGGCTTTGGGAATTAGTGGAAAACTGGTGATCTCACCATCGATCGTCGAGCCGCTAATCGCGCTTTCGATCGTCTACGTGTGTGTCGAAAATCTGTTTGTTGACCGACTTCGAAAAGGGCGGACACTCATTGTTTTTCTATTCGGACTGCTCCACGGTCTCGGTTTTGCCGGAGTGCTTAAAGAAGTCGGCATTGAAGGTGGTAACTTCATTACCTCGCTGATCTCATTTAACGTCGGTGTTGAATTGGGTCAGCTGCTGGTGATTGCAATCTGCTATGTCACTGTGGGCATCTGGTTCAGCAAGAAAGACTGGTACCGATCTCTGATAACTGTTCCCGCGTCAATCGTCATTGCCGCAATTGGTGTGTATTGGTTTATCGACAGAACCATGTTCTAGCAGGCTGTTGAAAAACTATCTGTGTGGATTCTGCGGCGTTTTAAACTGGGGAGCCTCTGATCAAAACATGACCTACTAATTTGCGCGCAAAATCTCCAATCTCTGCGTTGGAAAACTTCGTAATAGCCCTGCCATTACGTGCGTTTCCCGCCTTGATCTTGAAGATTTTGCATCACAACTTGGTTCGCCCAGTTTTAATCAGAGGCTCCCTGGCTCAAATTGCTCAGCCACAAAGTGCAAATACCGCTTTGCGCCTTGCATAACCTGCCTCGATAATGTTTTTCAACAGCCCGCTGACGCGTTTCACGCGCCGGGGCTCCACTCTCGCCAGCCGTGTAGCACTGGATAATACAGTCCCAATTTGACTTCATGTTCCGGGTCCAGAGCCGAGACCGCTGTTGCGTACTGCTGCATTTTTGAATCGTATCGTTCTTGTTCTCGATCCAGAAAAAAGTCGATATCTTCCTCGTCGTGCCGACTCGATTTGAAATCAATAATCCAGCGGATGTTGTCAGTATCGATAAACGACCGATCGATCACCAAATGCAGGAAGCGGTCATTGTCATAGGTGCTGAGCGCCCATTCGCTTTGAACAGCTCGATGTTGTGGTGCAAATATCCACTTCGCACGCGGGTCACTTCGAGCACTTCGAACCGCTGCCTCGATCTGTTCAAGTGCGAGGGCCAGCGGTTGATCCGATAATCCATGTGCGATCAGCAGATCAGTCCATCGACGACGAACAGCATCGTCTATTGTTGATTGTGACCAGATATCCCAACCCAGAGCATCTACTTGCTGAAACTCATGGTGCACTATGATGCCGACAACTCGTGCGATCTCTGATGCCCATGAAAACTCGATTTCATCGGTGGTTCGGATGTCTTCGGATTTAAATCGCAGTGAGGGCGAAATATCGATCGTGAGATCATTTGCAGGGTGCCTGGGAAGACAGTACTGAGTCTCTTCGTCGATCAAATCATCGTCATCAGCGGTGACCGAGTTGTGGGCAGGTTCTGCAGGGTTGTCTGCATCGTTACCAATCGCCGGCCATAAAAGTTCCAAAAGAGAGCCTTTCACAGGCGTTCCAATATCGCCGTCAGAATCCACCGAGACGGTCGGAAAAATGAAAAGACGTTTTCGGGCGCGGGTACAGGCCACATAGAGCAGTCGACGAGCTTCGTTAGTGGCAAGGGTCTTATGCAATTCGCCCAGATATCCGAAAAATCTGTTGTCCCGGTCGCGGCGATCAGGCTTTGCCGCGAGCAACAGACTATCGGGCATCCTGATCCATCTCAGCAACTCCTGGTCATTGCCTTTGGTCCGACGCTCCAGCGACGTCAGATAGACATGATCGAATTCAAGTCCTTTTGCCTTGTGGATCGTCATCAACTGGATTCGACTTTCGCAAACGGGTTTGGCCCACAGTTGCTCTACTCGATTTTGAATCTGAACCGGAGTCGGGATCTGGAAATCCGTTTCGAGAGATTCGAGTTGGTCCAGATACGCCAGACAATCGTCGAGCTCGGGCTCTGTCAATAGCGCGGGACCGACCAGGCGAAGCCACGCGCCTTCAACCACGCGTCGCAGCGGCAGTCGCCGGAACTGGTTTAGTGCGGACTGAACGACGGGTAGCAATTTGTCGATTCTGATTTTTCCGTCCTCACTCAGTCGATCTTTGACCGAAGGATCCTTCATGAGCGCCCATATCGGCGTGATCCAGTCGTGCTCGGCCAGTCGAGTAATGTCTGTCAGATCAAGCCCGACAAAGGGTGATCTCAGCAGTCCGAGCCATGCAGTGCGATCCCCCGGTTGTTGTAATGCTCGGGTTAGCGTAACCAGATCCTGCACGTGTTGGGTGGTGTCCAGAGATTCCAGATCGATGGCCTGAAATGTGACACCGAGATTTCGCAGAGATTCAGCGACGGGAGCGAGATGGCTGCGGGCCCGCGCCAGCACAGCAATGGTTCTGTCCGGATATTGTTCAGTGGTTCGAGCGATAGACTCTGCAATGTGTTCTGCTTCGGAGACGGCAGCATCATTTAACAGGGGGTTGATGACGATCTTGCTGTCGCCGGTGGTCTCGAGTACGGGTTCTGCTTCTGCGTACTGAATGGCGCCCTGTTCAATGTCTTCCTCCAAAGGCAGGACTTGCTTAAATACTTTATTGAACCATTCAACCAACGTGACAGAGGATCGGAAGTTGGCGGTCAGAAACAATGGGTGTATCACCAGATCACCCAGACCCCGCTGCTGCACTTTCAGAAAATGGCTGACCTCTGCCTGCCGGAAAAGATAAATGGATTGCATTGGGTCACCCACCAAAAACAGGGTGCGGCCGTCATCAGCCTGCCATCCACGTGTCAGTTTCTGAATCAGGCCGACCTGGGATGCAGAAGTGTCCTGAAACTCGTCTACGAGGATATGCTTCAACTCATAGTCAAACATCAGTGCGAGGTCCGACGGGTTGTCCTCCCCGCCGAGCGCTTCGTCCGCTCGGAGTGCGATCTCACTGAAGTCGGCCGTATTAAATTGCTTGAATTGCAGCTGAAGCTCGGCCGCCGCCACAGGCAGTAAACGGTAGAGAGCACGCAAGTAATTCCATTGTGTGTCGCTGAAACAACCATCGGGAAGTCTGCTGACCACTTGCAGTGCGGTCGTGGCTTCAGGGTGCTCACTGAACCATTCGAGCACTGCGGCTAGTCTTTGTTTTTCGTCTGCGGCTTCCCTGGGAAACCCGAGACGTTTGTTTACTCCTTTTGGTTTTCTTAGTGCCGGTTCAGTGGTAAACAGCAGGCTTACCACACCTCGCCATAGTGGTAGCTGTCTATAATCTGGAGCCGGAAATTCAGACATACCGGCACACGCGGTCAGTGGGTGCGCGGTACCGCTTGCGTCCAGTTGCTCTGCTGCAAAAGCGCACAGGCGAGTGAGCTGATCGCGCACAGCGGGTTCGATTTGCTGGCTTGCTTCGACTAGCAATCGATTGATAACGGTTTGCCAGTTGCGCTCAAAGCTGGCTCGGTCTTCTCCATTCTGACGCAGAACCGATAACCATTTTGTTCTGCTGTCGAGCATCTCAGTCAACAGTCGATGACATTGATCCAGTCTGCCGTCTGTAAGTCGGAGCAGTTCTATGCAGTCGTCCCGCCACGAACTTTTCGGTCGATCCATGTGCATCAGAGTCTGCTTTGCGGCCTGCATCCGCATCTCTTCGCTGTTTTCTGCAATAGCGGGAACCGATCCGAAACGCGCAGACCACGGCATCCGTCTGACGAGTTCAGTGCAGAGACTGTCAATGGTCTGAATTCGCAGGCGTCGGGAGTGAGCTCTCAAATCCCACCCTTTCCTTTTTGCGTGATTCAAAACGTCCGTTGACAGCCTGACCATTTCAGGGTCAGTCAGTGGTTCACCCTCGCTTGTCAATCCACTTAAAGCGCTGATAATCCGCTGCCGCATTTCCGCCGTGGCTTTTCGAGTAAATGTAATTGCAAGTATTTGCTCTGGATTGTCTACCGTGGTCAGCAGCTTTAAGAATCGACGCACCAGCAAGCCGGTTTTGCCAGAGCCGGCGGGAGCCTGAACAATGAATGATCGCTTGGGGTCCATGGCCTCATTGCGTGCGTCCTGATCACCTGGTGGAGCATGTATCACTGTCGATACTCTCCATCGCCGCGGCAGAATGAGGGCATTCCACACTGCTCGCAAATGCCTTCCCGCAACGGATCTACCGAGGCGAAACCCGCGTCGAATTCGCTACACATTTCTTCGATCTGATGGCGCCAGTCCTGCAGCAATTCGTTCCAGTCGGGTACGTCAGCGCCCAGTCCATTGTGGTGTTTGTACGGATAAACGCCCGGAATTTTTTCGGCGAACGGCAGTTCCCGGTTGTCGTTTGCAATACCTATCATCCGGCAATCGCCCGCTTCCAGTTTGCCGAACGCAACCAGAGAAACGGGGGTGTCGAGACTGCTGACGTACAGAGGGAGTTGGGGAGACACCGGACGCTGTTGCCACCACGCGCGAGGGCTGTCAGTCCTTCCGGTTTTGTAATCGATCAGTCCCAGACTGCCGTCTTCAAATCGGTCGATTCGATCGATGGACAATTCGATTTCGACACCGCTGAATGTGACGTTTAGTCTGGACTCAGTTGATTCAACTGAAAACGGTTCAACGCGTTGGCGTTCAAATTCGAACCACTCCAGAATTGTGAACTTCAGTGACTCTGAAAGGGTTTCAAAATAGGATTCACCGCAGCCGCTAGTGATCAAAAATCGTTTGCTTGCTGCACGCAGTGAATCCGTGCACAGACTGACGAGCTGGTTTTGCTGGAGATTGTGCAGGGACCGGGAGTCACCGATTTCTGCCCACATCAGCTGCAGTGCATGGTGAATCATCGAACCCCGTTCCGGCGGTGTGACTCCATCTTCGCGCTGTTGCCAGATTCCGGCACCGAGCCTGTACGTGGCGAATGCGCAGCAGGGACAATGAGCCTGCAACTGGATAAGATTCGCGCCGCCCGCAGCTTTTGTTTTCGATGTCCTGGGTGGTCCGGACTCTGCTGCAATCCAGTCCGGCACAGTAGCGTCTAAAAACTGATCGTACAGTGAAACGAGCGGATCGTCCTCGAAGTCGCCCGTAACTGTTGGCAAGAGGGTGCTGGGTTGCAGCGGAACCTCGCGATCAAATCGACTGCTGCTGAAGAAGATTTCGTTACAGGAGGACATCAACCTTTGTTGAAGCCTAAGCGCAAGGGCAAGATTTTCCTCAAGGTTGGCTTGCGGGATGCCGGCCTGGCGCTGGGTATGAAGTGGCAGAAACGGATTGGGGTTGAGAGCAGGCGGCCAATCCTCTTCGGTCGCGCCAATAAACCAGATGGCGTCAAATTGAAGACCGCTGGCTTCAAGAGCTCCCAGAACCTGAACCGGTTTCGAGCCGGACTCAATCTGAAAAGACTGTTGACGGGACAATCGTCTAAGCCAGTCCAGCGCCTCGAAGCATGAGTATTCATCGGAGATTCTGTCCAGCGATTGCAGGGATCGTGAGAGGCGCAGAAACGCATCAACCTGCTGATACTCGGCACTGTGCAATGTCACTTCACCCGGCCAGCCCAGAGCATCCAGCCAGGCACAGAAATGTTCATGCCAGTCCTGCATACGGGCCCTGGCGGGTGTGGAAATTGCGAGTGAAATCGCGGCCCCCAAACGTTCGACAAATTTTGGCACCGCCGGTGCAGTATTCGAATCGACGCTCTGGCTCAGCAGCCACTTATGCAGAAAATCCAGTCGGTTTCTGACGGACAGACTGCGGTGCAGGTGTTGCGATAAAAGCGCCCGATTCACTTGTTCGGTTCGGCTGCCGTCGGTATACGGCGATGTAATCAACGACTCGAACTCGCTGAGCGAGACCGACCTGGATGCCAGAGCCATGAGCCAGGCAAGGGCATCTCTGACTACGGGTTGCTGATCGAGGGAACTGCCCAGTGATATATGAAAAGCCGCGTCCTCTGTTACAGGATGCAGGACGTCATCCGGAGTCAGAACCTGACGCAGCGTATTTGCAATAGATTCCCGGTATTTCGTCAAATCCGGACACACGATGGCTACTCGTGCGACAGGGTCAGTTTCAATTATTTTGCGAGTCCATCGGGCCGCAGCCAGAAGTTCCTCGGTGTTGTCTGTAAACCGCGCACTTTTTGTCTCGGGAACCTTCGTATCAAAACCCGTCAACAACACATCGACACCAATACCCTGCAAACTCTCCGATAGTTCTCGCTGTTGCGGTGTAAACACATCGAAGCCGTGAAAACATATTGACGTTCGACTGATATGCGCGTGGTCCCGGATACTTTGGTCGGTTTGAAGGGATTCGGCGAGAACGTCTGCGATTGAAAATTCATCGATCCAGTTGTTTTTCGCACACTCGTCCCTGAACTGGTTTTGCCACTGGTTGAAGTTTTTCTGATCGGACAGGGTGGACATTCGCAGGTCCTGCAAGGACAACTTCCAGAGTTTGAGTAGTCTCCAGGCCTGGATTGCAGAATGAGCGGTGGAATGAATATTCCAAAGTGGCGCAGTGTTCGAGTAACGGGCGGTGACGTGGGATTCTATGATTCGACACCAAATCTGCTGTAACTGCGTGTTCTGCAGCAGTAGAGAGTGGTCGGATGTCACTACTTTGAATTGTTGCCAGAGTCGCTCCAGCCAGGCCCCATACGGCAGAATATCAGCGGTCGGCCAGGCCGCATGTCCGGAAGTCAGTTGATGTGCGTCGAACCCAAGTGATAACTCCCTGGCCAGCCGCTTGGTTGATGTGACGACCGTCCCTCCGTTTCGCAACCGATCAAAAACATGTTCATTTAATGACGCCATACGGCTGTTGTGGCACCTCTGGCAGGCTATTGAAAAACGTTATCGAGGCAGGTTATGCAAGGTAAAAATTGGCGAAAAAGCACCCAGTAAATGAGCATTTTGAGCCAATTTTAACGCCGCAGAACCCACGCAGATAGTTTTTCAACAGCCTGCTAGTGAACCTGCGGGTTCATGGCGTTTAACATGGCCTCATTCATGCGGTCAGCGTGATCCAGATTGGCCTTTTTTGTCAGCACCTGGTCAATGTTCCCATAGACCGCATCGACTATCCTCAGATCGTGATTCCGCAGCACATTCATGAGCTTGGTGAATGTGTTCAGGTGGTTGATCAATTCAGATCTGGGATGATCTGCTGCTGATATTCTGTCCAGACTGTGCCGAGTCCTCGCAGTCAGGTTCCTCAGAATTGCATGATCTGCCTCAATCAGCTGTATGGGTTCGCCGTCGTCAAGGGTCTGTAGATGTCCCTGCTGGATATCCAGACGAACCGTAAGCAGTGAACTGAAAACGAGCAGGTGTCTCTCAGCTTCTTCCAGATTCAGCGCCGTAGCCTGCTCCAGAAATTGTCGAAAGCGAATGTCCAGAACCTCCTGCCAGTGACTTACCGTATCCTGCAGGTCAACAGGTCGATCCACTTTATCCTTCATATCAGCTGCTGGATTTTTTGAGCAAGCTCAAAGTCAAGTGCGGTGATGCCTCCGGCATCATGAGTGAAAAGCTCAATGTCCACGGTTTTGTATACGTTTGACCAGTTTGGGTGATGGTCCATTTTCTCCGCCAGTATCGCTACCCTGCTCATAAATCCAAAGGCTTCAATAAAATTCTTGAACACGAACTGTTTTTGCAGGCGGTCGCGGACGACTGTCCATTCTTCCGCTCCACTGTTGAGCGCATCCAACTCACGCTGAATTTGTTCGAGGCTCAGTAGTTGTCTGCTCATTTCTCTTCGTTGCCTTTAAATCTGACGTTCTAAGACATCGGCATCATCGCACCGTCGGCCCACAGTGCACCGGAGATAATCGGATTTTCGATCAGTGCGGCTACAGCAGATGCAATTTCCGACGGATCGATCATTCGTCCCAGCGGAATCTGATGTTTAATGTGTTCTTCAAAATACCCGTCGGGCATCTGTTCAACCATTGGTGTGTTGACCATGCCGGGATGCACAATTTTGCACTGAACACCGTGATACATGCCCTCAAGATTGAGCGTTTTGCAGGCGCCGTTAAGCGCGGACTTTGCACTCGAATACGAAATTTGACCGCGGTTGCCCCGTGACGATACGGACCCGATCATGACGATTGAACCGGAAATGGGTTCGTCCGGGTTCCATCTTCCGCGATCCGATTGTGCACGTTCTTCCACGATCCCGGCGATGGTCTCAATACTCCAGTAGACCGGATGAATCAGATTAACATCGAGGACCTGCCTGAAGACGTCTTCATCATACATCTGCGCAATTCCGCGCTCGCGATCGAACTTGACGGCCAGCGCGTCCCTCAGAATTCCCGCTGCGGGCACGCAAACCGTTACCGTGCCGAATCTGGATTTCATTTCGGAAAACACGTGTTTTCTGAAGGCACTGTCTGAAACGTCGCCGTCAAAACCCACGGCGACGTCCCGATCAACTGCGCGGTTAATGTCTTCAGCGACCGTGTGACAGTTCTCAGCGAGATCAACGACGGCGACCGCTGCAGCCCCTCTCTCTGCCAGCATAGTAGTGATCGCCCGGCCAATACCGCCAGTTGCGCCTGTGACTACAGCGATCTGATTTTGGATCATCATGGTTCTGAGTGTGAAGCGATGCTAAATACCGCTCGACTATACCGGAAATGCCGGTTTTCAATCACGAACACATTTCCGGGCACGGATGAGTTGTCAGAATGCGACACATCTCTGGACTAGACAGGCCACGATTTTGCTATAATCGGGCGGTTTAGAAGCCCTGAGCACACAGCACACACAGTAGGTTCGCGGATCGGCCTTCCTCGTGGTGTGCGAGTCAATTTTTAAGGTGCCCGCAACCCGAAGTCGACCTAATCTGAAGCGTGTCAGGTTCACGTTCAGATTGGGAGCGGGAAGTTACAGATTGATTAACGCTACCAGTAATGCCTTGTCTATGGCCAGTCTCTGTGCGATTTCGTATCGGGATGAAGGTTAAGCGTCGCATGTCGTGTCAGATGCAGTACTCAAAAGCCAGATTTCGAATTATTGAGGTTTAGACATGTCTAGTGATCATGCAGAACACCACGATGGCAGTGGTGAGCATGTAGCGGATACCGGGCGTCGAAAGATGCTCACAATAACTACCGCAGCATTGGGTGCCGTTGGTGGCGGCGCTCTCGTTGTGCCTTTTGCCGGCAGTCTGGTTCCCAGCGAAAGAGCGAAGTCGGCCGGTGCCCCGGTTGAGGTAGACATCAGCAAGATCGAAGCAGGACAGCAACTGACTTACGAATGGAGAGGCAAGCCGGTATGGGTTATCAATAGAACACCCGAAATGCTTGGATCCCTTTCAGAATTGACGCCCGCACTTGCGGATCCGAATTCAAACCTTGCACAACAGCCTGCTTATGCGCAGAACGAACATCGCTCCATCCGCGAGGATATTCTGGTACTGGTCGGAATCTGCACACATCTGGGCTGTTCGCCAAAATATCTCCCTGAAGTAGCCGACAACTGGGAGGGCGGGTTTCTTTGCGCATGTCACGGATCGACTTTCGATCTGGCCGGGCGTGTATTTAGTGGCGTTCCGGCGCCAAAGAATCTGGAAGTTCCGCCGCATAAATATCTTTCTGACAACCTGATACTCGTCGGTGACGATTCGGGGGCCGCATCATGAGCATGATGGAATGGATCGATCAGAGGTTTCCAGCGACAAAAGTCGTTAAGGAGCACCTTACTGAATACTATGCGCCCAGGAACTTCAATTTCTGGTATTTCTTCGGCAGTCTGGCGCTGGTGGTGCTGATTCTGCAGATTGTCACCGGAATTCTGCTGGCGATGAATTACAAGCCGGATGCCGATCTGGCGTTCGCCTCCGTGGAATACATAATGCGGGACGTCTGGGGTGGGTGGTTTGTCCGTTACATGCACTCCACGGGTGCGTCCATGTTCTTCGTTGTCGTGTATCTGCACATGTTTCGGGGATTGATGTACGGCTCCTACAAGAATCCTCGTGAACTGGTCTGGATAATCGGTATGGTCATTTACATCATGATGATGGCGGCCGCATTCATGGGATATCTTCTGCCATGGGGTCAGATGTCTTTCTGGGGGGCTCAGGTTATCGTAAACCTGTTCGAAACGCTGCCGATTGTGGGTCCCGGTCTGTCGCAGTGGATTCGCGGGGACTACGTGATCTCAGATATCACCCTGAACCGATTCTATGCGTTCCACTACCTCATTCCGTTTGTTCTTGTTGGCCTGGTATTTCTGCATATTGTGGCGCTGCATCAGGTTGGTTCGAACAACCCGGACGGTATAGAAATAAAGAAAGGCCCCAAGGGGAACCGCTGGAGTAAAGATGCTCCCGCCGATGGCGTGCCGTTTCATCCTTACTTCACTGTGAAGGATATTATGGGGCTTGCGGTTTTCATGGCTATATTTTTCACGATCGTTTTCTTCATGCCTGAAATGGGGGGATACTTTCTTGAAAAGCCAAACTTTGAACCGGCGAATCCTCTGAAAACTCCGGAGCACATTGCGCCTGTCTGGTACTTCACACCGTATTACGCGATTCTGCGCGCGATTCCGAGTTTCCTCGGCACCCAGGTCTGGGGCGTGCTGGCGATGGGCGCATCTCTGGTTGTGTTCTTCTTTTTGCCCTGGCTCGACAGAAGTCCTGTGAAATCGATCCGCTACCGAGGACCGATTTACAAGTGCTTTCTGGCTTCGTTTGTGATCGCATTCATTTTTCTGGGATACCTGGGCGTGCAGCCACCGACACCCACCTACACCTTGCTTTCGCAAATATTTACAGGCGTTTACTTTGCGTTCTTCCTCCTGATGCCGATCTACACCAAGATCGACAAGACGAAACCGGTACCAGAGAGGCTGACGAAATGAGCAACGTCATGCATAAGATTCTGGTCGCTTTTCTCGCTTCGCTGGTGCCTATGGGTGCACTCGCAGCCGGAGGTTCAAGCGCAAATCTCGACCCGATAGAGATAAAACTAAGCGATGAGCGCGCGCTTCAGGCGGGAGCCGGCCTGTTTGTAAACTACTGTCTTTCCTGCCACAGCGCTGAGTACATGCGCTACAACCGTCTGGTGTCTGACCTGAATCTCCCGGAAGATCTTGTAAAGGCCAACATGATCTTTACCGATGCAAAAATCGGTGATCCGATGACGACGACAATGACCAAAGACGACGGTGAGGTATGGTTCGGTGTTTCGCCACCGGACCTTACGCTGATCGGTCGCCTCAGAGGTCCCGAATGGTTGTATAGCTATTTGCGGGCGTTTTACGTGGATGACAACACGGTAAGTGGATGGAATAATCTGGTGTTTCCGAACGTTGCGATGCCTCATGTGATGCACGGCATGCAGGGTATTCGTAAGGCTGTATTTAAAACAGAAGCCGACGCGTCCGGAAACCAGCAACCTGTATTTGAGCGCTATGAGGAGATTTCGCCCGGATCAATGACTGAGGAAGAATTTGATCGTGCCATGTCTGACCTTACGCATTTTCTCGTGTATATGGGTGAACCGTCCAAACTCGTAAGCACAAAATACGGTCTCGCTGTTCTGGCATTTCTCGGCGTATTCGGGTTCTCTGCCTGGCTGCTGAAAAAAGAATACTGGCGAGACGTCCATTAAACACAATCAAAATACTATGAGAGAAGGTTTCGAGCGCCATGAAAGCAATGGTGCAATTGGTATTCCAGGACACAAATCGATGAGTCTGCTGGCCGGCCCGGTCTGCCTGTTGAGTCACTGCTGTCGAATAGTGATGCTCGATAAAGACGTTGAGTACAGTGTAGAGTACTATTCTGCAGACAGTGACCCTGCTCGAGTCGGCGAACACAATCCCTATGGCGAGACCCCAACCTTAGTTGATCGGGAACTGTCACTCTACGATCCAGCGGTAATTGTGGAATATCTGGATGAACGATTTCCGCATCCTCCGTTGATGCCTGTTGATCCAATTACGCGGGCGAAAACCCGCCTGATGATCTCCAGGCTGACCCGAGACTGGCTGAAGCCCATATCCGATTTGGGTGATTCAATTAGTGTTGCGGTTCCGGCTGAACTTGCGAAAAGTGTTCACGATGGACTGGTGGCGTTGTCGCCACTGTTCAACGAACAGGCTTATTTTTTGGGTAACGAATACACGCTTGTGGACGCCTATATGGCACCCTTACTTTGGAGAGTGCCATCACTTGGAATTGAATTACCTAAACAGACTGCGCCGCTTAACAGCTATGCAGACAGGTTGTTTAAACGCACAGGTTTCACAGACAGCTTAAGCCCGGTTCAAGCCGAGATGCGCTAGCAATCGATACTTTGAGTGATTTGCCCGATTCCGTTTCAACCAAGCCTTACCTTATACGCGCCATATATGACTGGGCTGTGGATTGCGAACTGACACCTCAGGTGTTGGTAGCTGTGGATCATCCGGAAGTTGAAGTACCCGTAGACTTTGCCAAGGATGGACAAATTGTTCTGAATCTGCATCCGCAATCTGTCAGGAATCTCGAGATTGGCGCTGGATATTTGATGTTTTCCGCGCGATTTGCCGGTAAACCATTTGATGTTGTCGTTCCAGTTGACGCCGTCATGGCGATTTATGCTCGAGAAAACGGTCAGGGCATCGTTTTTCAGGCCGATGGAAGCGGCGTTACCCCTCCACCAGAGCCTGAGAACGCAGGTGCCGACAAAGACAGCACCGTCAAAGCCGGAGAAACTCAGCAGGGGACTTCTCGCAAGTCTGCAATGTCACACCTAAAATTAGTCAAGTAAACGACTGCAGAGTCCGGGTGGGCTCTTGAAATACCTCAGGTCGACGCAACCTTGTGCTGATAAAGGGGTGCGTTAATATAGTCTGCGTCGAGTTGTACAGAGGCGTCTGTCAAGATCGCCCCCGTTTTGATTACCGCCAATAGACACCTTTTAGATTCAGGAAAATTCTAATGCAGCAATTTCGTGGTACCACAATTCTTTCTGTGCGCCGACACAATCAGGTCGTCATTGGTGGGGACGGTCAGGTTTCGATGGGCGACACCCTGATGAAGGGCAACGCCAGAAAAGTTCGACGGCTCTACCGGGATCAGGTGCTTGCCGGTTTTGCGGGTGGCACGGCTGACGCATTCACGCTTTTTGAACGATTTGAACAGAAGCTGGAAACACACCAGGGTCATCTGGTTCGCGCCGCTGTAGAAATGGCCAAAGACTGGCGAACGGATCGCATGCTGCGCCGACTTGAAGCACTGCTGGCGGTTGCGGACAAAGAGGCTTCGCTGATTATTACAGGCAACGGCGATGTCATTGAGCCCGAAGATGGAATAATGGCGATAGGTTCCGGAGGTAACTATGCGAAATCCGCAGCACTTGCGCTGATGCAAAAAACCGAGTTGAGTGCGTTGGAAATTGTTGAGGCAGGTCTGGGTATTGCGAACAAAATATGTATTTATACCAACGATCACCTGACCATAGAAACACTGGACACTGACTGAACAGACTGCTGATATGACTGAAATGACCCCCCGTGAGATTGTCGAGGAACTCGACAAACACATTATCGGACAAAAAAACGCAAAACGCTCTGTGGCGATTGCTCTTAGAAACCGGTGGCGCAGAAGTCAGGTTGATGAAGCGATGCGTGCCGAAATCACCCCGAAGAACATCTTGATGATCGGCCCAACAGGCGTCGGCAAGACTGAAATCGCGCGACGACTCGCAAAGCTCGCCAATGCCCCATTTATCAAGGTTGAGGCAACGAAATTTACCGAAGTTGGATATGTCGGACGAGAGGTTGATTCGATTATCAGGGACCTGATGGATATTGCGATAAAAATGATGCGCGAACAGGCAATGGAGAAAGTCAGGACGAGAGCCGAGGATGCTGCAGAAGAACAGGTTCTGGATTTGCTGTTACCACCAGCCCGGCTGGACGAGGTTCAGGACAATGATGGGGCGGCGCGACAAAGGTTCAGAAAACTGCTGCGTGAGGGCAAGCTGGACGATAAGGAAATTGAAATTGAGATTAACGGCCCGTCGCTTGGCGTTGAAATTATGGCGCCACCGGGTATGGAAGAGATGACTAACCAGCTTCAGGGTATGTTTCAGAACATGGGGCAGCAAAAGAAAACTTCGAAAAAAGTTCGCGTTGCTGAAGCGCTGAAGTTGCTGACTGAAGAAGAAGCCGGGAAACTGATTAATGACGACGATATCAAGACTCAGGCACTTGAGCGGGTTGAGCAGCACGGCATCGTGTTTCTCGATGAGATCGACAAAATAGTGGGACGATCGGGGACCAGTGGCTCCGGTGGTGAAGTTTCAAGAGAAGGCGTGCAGCGAGATTTGTTGCCGCTCGTCGAGGGCACCACCGTATCCACAAAGTACGGAATGGTAAAGACCGACCATATCCTGTTTATTGCGTCCGGTGCGTTTCAGCTCAGTAAGCCATCGGATCTGATACCGGAGTTGCAGGGTCGTTTACCAATCCGGGTTGAACTTCGTTCGCTCACCACGGAGGATTTTGTCAGAATACTTACGGAACCCGATGCCTCACTGACCGAGCAGTATCAGGCTCTGCTGCACACCGAAGGGGTGAAACTCGAATTTGAGCAAGCCGGCGTTCAGCGGATTGCAGAGGTTGCCTGGCAGGTGAATGAACAAACCGAAAACATCGGGGCCCGCAGGTTGCACACGGTTATGGAACGATTGCTTGAAAAGATTTCCTTTGAAGCTGCGGATCGATCGGACAGCACGGAAACTGTGACGTCTGAGTATGTCGACGAGGCTCTTAAAGGGTTGGCAGAAAACCAGGATCTTTCGAGATACATACTCTGATGCAGCACGGCATATAGTATTCAACAGGTTTGTTTTCCAGACTTAAACTCATGTGGAAAATCGTTGGTGCACTCAGACTGGGTCTATCAGTTGTGATGGTGGTGATTGGGCTGATTGCGTGCAGTTTCAGTTCCATGATGTCCCGCCGGGTATTCTTCTTTCTGGCTCACCTGTGGCACCGAACGCTTCTCTGGATTATCGGAATAAAGCCCGAATATCCCGAAAATGACATTGTCGAAGGCAGTTTGTTGATTGGTAATCATGTTTCGTGGGCCGACATCCTTGTCGTTGGCGCGCGATGGCCGGTGGTTTTTCTGGCCAAAAAAGAAATCGCCTCATGGCCCGTTTTAGGATGGATCATTCGGGGTGCGGGAACGCTGTTTATTGAAAGGGGCAAAGGAGCAAGCAAGGCACTTGGTGAAATCAGCGAGACTCTGAAGAAAGGCCAAACCGTGCTTGTTTTTCCTGAGGGCAGAACATCAGACGGTGCCGGGGTGCTCCGGTTTCAGCCCAGATTACTGCAAGCCGCCATTGATGCCGGGCAGGTCGTGCAGTCCTTTGCGCTGATGTACTCTGACAGCGACGGTTTTCGTCAGGAGCGCATTACGTATGCAGGCAATGTCTCTTTTATGGGCAGTTTCTGGCGCACAGTTGCGGGTCCGTCTACGAATGCCACTGTAATCCTAAGCGCTGTGGAACACACCGGTATTGACAGGCAGGAAATCGCGGTCGCATCTGAAAAGTGGGTGCAGGAACAAATTGAGTCTAAGTTCGGCTAAATTCGGCGAAAATTAAATAAATTGCAGTAAAAATGCTGCTGCCTGCGGAAAATAAGCTGCAATCGGTTCTGAACTATTCAAATTATTAGCACTCTATCTCGTAGAGTGCTAAAATTAACGTGTTCTGCACAGGAGGACACCCTTACATGACCCAAACACTTCCGATCGCAATTAATCTATCGTCCAGCGAAAACCTCGCGTCTTACATGCGTGCTGTCAATGCAGCACCGATACTCACAGCTGAGCGTGAGCGGGAACTCGCGATTCGATACCATGAAAATGAGGATCTCGATGCCGCCAGAGAGCTTGTGGTGTCTCATCTTCGTCACGTTGTTAAGGTTGCACGAGGGTTTATGGGATACGGGCTGCCGCTTACTGATCTGATTCAGGAAGGCAGCATTGGGTTGATGAAGGCTGTCAAGCGATTCGATCCGAATCGCGATATCCGTCTGGTTTCATTCGCCGTTCACTGGATTCGGGCGGAGATCTACGATTACGTGTTGCGCAACTGGCGAATGGTCAAAGTGGCTACCACCAAAGCTCAACGTAAGCTGTTTTTTAATTTGCGTAAATCCCGAGCGCAGCTTGGCTGGATGAAAGATGAAGAGGTTGAGCAGCTTGCTTCAGACCTCGATGTTGAAGCTACAACTGTCCGGGAGATGGAATCACGGTTGAGTAGCACCGACGTTTCATTTGATATGGTGCTTGATGGGGATGACGATGACAGCTCCTTCGCACCCGAGCATCATCTCGGAGACAGCACCTATGATCCGGCATTGGTGGTCAGTCGGAAGGAATACGAAGGACAGGTTTCAAATCAGCTGGGCGAGGCCCTTGAAGGGCTGGATGAAAGAAGTCGCGACATCGTTCAAAGACGCTGGTTAAGCGACGACAAGCCCACGCTGCACGATCTCGCGGACGAATACGGCGTTTCTGCTGAACGCATCCGTCAGATAGAAAAGCGGGCGATGGAAAAAATGCGCGGAAATATTTCCCTTTAGGTACTCGCTGCAGTCACCAATCGGTTTTGCTTTATTGATGCGTCCGCCATCCACCGCAAAACAGTAAGAATCCGGCCGGCGCAAGCCGGCCTTTTTCGTTTTATTCTAACCAGCAGGACTGAGTTTTAGAAATGAGTCTGAGTCCTGGAACTATCTGTCCCAGGTCAGAAGACACAAATTGTTTTTTCTGTCCTGGTTAAAAGAGGGTTTCGGATACTGACTCACTTCCGGATGCAGGAGTGTCCTCTGCCACGTTCGTTTGGATTGCGTTTGTTGGCTCTGTGCCAGTCAGAAAGTATTCCTGATAACCCTCGGGATCTTGACTGGAGGTTGCTTCACCCGTAGTTTTATTAATCATTCGTGAGACGATGTTTTCAGGAATGGATGCTTCTTTTTCGGGAAAATCTTTCAACACCTCCTCCATGAAATCCACCCAAATCGGCAGCGCCGCGCTGGCGCCCGATTCGCGCCGGCCTAAATGTTCGGGCTCATCGAAGCCGATATAAACTGTTGTTATCACATCTGAGTTGAAGCCTGAAAACCAGGCATCCTTGTAATCGTTTGTCGTGCCGGTTTTCCCCGCCAGATCGTTTCGTCCCAGTCGAAGCGCTTTCTGACCGGTACCCGAAAGAATGACCTGTTTCATAATACTCCGAGTTAAAAACGCGTTCTCCTCGCTGATCACACGATCGCCAAGACCTCGGAGTGTGTCTTTGTCCTCGGGCGTATTGCCTTCTTCAACGGACTCTGCAATTTCTTCCGTGTCTTTGCCGAGCAAGTCGAAATCAACCTGATTGCCATCCGGGTCAGAGATTTCCCGAATCAGATACGGAGCCAGCTTATATCCACCATTCGCAATCACTGCATAACTGCTGGCAAGGCCAATTGGAGTGACCTGGGTACTGCCCAATGACAGGGAAAGCGCCCTTGGCAGCTGGTCGGGTTCAAAACCAAACTTGGCCAGGTGATCGATTGTGGTATCGATACCCATAGCTCGAAGTAATCTCACCGACACCAGATTAAGCGAAAGGCTGAGTGCTTTTCGCAGACGTGTCGGCCCAAAAAACTGCTTGCTGTAGTTTTCGGGGCGCCAGACCCCTTCAAGATCATCCTCAATAACTATAGGAGCGGCACTGACCAGACTTCCCGGGGAAAAGCCATGTTCCATCGCGGCGGAATAAATAAACGGCTTAATGTTCGAGCCGGGCTGTCTGAGCGCCTGAGTAGCGCGATTGAATTTACTCAGGTAGTAATCGAATCCGCCACTGAGAGCGAGTATTTCCCCTGTATTCGGGTCCAGGCTGACGAGTGCACCAGACACGTCCGGCATCTGCGAAAAATGCCATTCAGTATCGTCGTCTTCAGAATTGGATTTAACGTACACGATATCTCCGGGTGCGACGACCGCGCTCGCACTATCCGGCTTTTCACCCATTGAATTTGCGGTCAGGTAGGGCCGTGCCCATTGCATGGTCTTCAGTGAAACACTGACTTGTTCACCATTTCGAAGCTGCGCGACGAAACCCTCTTTACCAGAGGAAACAACCATTGCCGCCTTCAGCTCCTGACTGTCTTCAAACTCTTCCATCTCAGTGGCAAACAATTCACTGTCGTTCGGATCGATCTCCAGTTTACCGGCCGGACCTCGATACCCGTGACGTTCATCGTAATCAAAAATTCCCTTACGAAGAGTTTGATTGGCGAACTGCTGATAATCACTTCTGATCGTCAAAACCACATTTAGTCCACTTTCATAGACGGCATCTCCGAGTTTGTCGAATAGGATTTGTCTCGCCATTTCTGCTACGAACGGAGCCTGGAGATCGACGTCAGCGACGTGTTGTGTTGCCGTTACCGGGGCCTGCTGCGCTTTTTCAAGGGCGAAATCATCGATTTTTCCCAATGTGTGCAGTCTGCGCAGCACATAGTCGCGACGTTGCTCCGCGCGTTTTGGATTCGAAATCGGATTGTCCCGTGATGGCGCCTTTGGTAAACCGGCCAGCATTGCAATCTCAGGCACGCTCAGGTTTTTCAGTTCTTCGCCGTAATACACCTGAGCCGCTGCCGCAAAACCGTAAGATCGATGACCGAGAAATATCTTGTTGAGATACAACTCGAGAATCTCATCTTTGGTCAACGCTCGCTCCATATTGAATGCGAGCAGCATTTCCTTGAGTTTTCGGGTATAGGTTTTTTCCGGGTTAAGGAAAAAATTGCGCGCCACCTGCATGGTGATCGTGCTGGCGCCCTGAGATCTGGACTGACTCCGAATGTTACTGATCAGGGCACGAGCTATACCGGGAAAATCAACTCCGGTGTGGTGATAGAAGCGATCATCCTCCGTCGCCAGCAGTGCATCAATCAGCAGCGGTGGGGCCTCATCCAGAGTGACTGGAATGCGTCTTTCATTGCCGTATTCCGCAATCAGCTTTTCATCAGAGCTGTATATTCGTAGCGGAACATTGAGTGGAATTTCGCGAATCTGTTCAACTGTCGGAAGGTTTGGCAGCAAAGATGCAGCATAAATTGCCAGCCCAATCCCCATTGTTGCGCAGAAAACAACGCTGAGTGACACGACTTTTGTAACCAGGGTAAATAAAAATTTCATGTTTTTGGGTCGGTCGACCGCGATGTCGAATACTGACGCTAAAGATGTAAAAGTGCTTTTACAGCTCCTTTGTATAGGGTTATTATAGCGTCAACAGGGGAGCGCAACGCATTGATCGTGCATTGCGGAACATAAATTAGCTGATAAAATTCAAAAATCTAATTAGTCTAACTGCAATTTACTTTAGGTTTTGGCAGTGTGAGCCGAACTCCGTGAATCTATCCAACGAGTTCGTCCCAAGACTCGATGCATCGGCGGTCTGGTAGTTTGTAAATACAAGATCCGTGGACCGGTGGCGGTTGAGATTACTGCCACTTCCAAGCTGCATTACGGATTCGAATTCGCTCATAGCAGGTAACTGCTGAGCAGAGTGAGTGCGATTCCGTCGTTTAGCGTCGACCGAGCCTGTCAAACCTGGATTTTGCGGTCCAACCATATTGGGGATCACTTACTGATGTTTTCATCGAAAAAGCGGGGAAAAATTGTTGGCGTCGACATCGGCACCACGTCGATCAAGGTGATTGAGATGTCCCGATCAGGTCGATCACTATCTGTGGATCGCTACGGCTTTGAGCCACTGATCCCGGGACTCATAATTGAACACCAGATAAAGGACGTTGAGCAGGTCGCGCGGGCGGTTGAACGAGCGGTTAAACGTTCAGGCTCAAAAGCAAAGCGGGCAGCGGTTTGCGTTTCGTCCAACAGCGTCATTTCAAAAACGATTCCGGTTCAGCCAGATCTCAGCGGAGAAGAACTGGAGTCGCTGGTTGAGATAGAAGCTGACCGGGTCGTGCCCTACGCCCTCGACGAGGTGAACATCGATTTCCAGCGTGTCGGTGCCTCGCAAACATCCCCGGGCGAAGAAGATGTTCAAATCGTGGTGTGCAGGAAAAATGTGGTTGAAGGTCTCAGCGCAGTGCTGGAAGAGGCGGATCTCGAGCCAGCTGTTGTGGATGTGGATTCATTCACTCTGTCCCGAGTATACGGTCTGGTCCGACAGGGGATTGTGGGTGGCGGACAAAAACGCACCAGTGGAGTGGTTGATTTCGGTTCAAATACCAGCCGACTGACTGTTTTTCACAACAATAAGTCAATCTACCATCGCGAAGCACCGTTCGGCGGTCGACAGCTGGTCGACAGCATTCACCAGAAGTACGGCATGTCTCAGGAAGACGCGCTATCTGCTTTGAGGAAGAACAGCCTTCCCAAGAGTTTCAAATCCGAAGTATTAAAACCGTTTGTGAAAACCCTGGTGCAGGAGCTTCTGCGCACACTTCAGTTTTTCTATTCTTCGAGCACGCACAATAACATTGACGAGTTGTTGATCACGGGCGGTTGCGCGCAGATCGGAAACGTCGACAAGATTATCGAGAAACGGATCGAAGTACCGACAGTGGTGATGAATCCGTTTGCATCTACCCGAATCGGATCAAAAATTGATACTGAACGATTTCGACGGGAAATTCCTTCACTGGCAATCGCCAGTGGTTTGGCACTTAGGGGGGTTGAATCGTAATGAGCGGAATTAACTTATTGCCGTGGCGGGAAGAGCGCCGAAGGGCCAGAGATCGCCAGATGCTGTCGACCAGTTTTATCATCTGGTTGTTATGCGGTCTGGCTGTTTTTGCCGGTTACAGTTATCTGATCTCGAAGCAGGATTATCAGAAAAACCGAAACCGTTACCTGGATACTGAAATTCGCAAGCTGGATTCCAAGATCAAGGAGATCAATCAGTTGAGAAATCAGAAAGACAATCTGATCACGCGAATGGAAGTCATCCAGAACCTGCAGCGCGAGCGGACCCAGGTCGTTCATTTATTCGACGACATCGTCAGAAAGCTGCCCGAAGGTGTGCACTACGCGTCGCTCAGCAAGAAGGGTAAACGCTTCAGTCTGAAGGGTACCGCTCAGTCAAACGCGAGAGTGTCCGACTTGATGAACCGTCTTGATTCGTCTGACTGGTTTGCAAATCCGGATTTGAATGTCATTAATATTCGACCTGCTGAGGGTGTGCGACTGAGTCAGTTTGTGTTGAACGTGTCGGAGGAAATTATCCGGGACGAGGACGTTGAGGAGGTAAATTAGGATGAACCTTTCTGAGCTTAGCGATATTGACGTAGGCGATCTCAGCACATGGCCAATCTGGTTTCGCTGGGTAATGGTTGCAATTTTCGGTGCCGCGATTTTGTACGGTGGCTATCGGATGTTCATACTGCCCGAGCAGGAAGTTTTGACTAAACTCGAGCGCAATGAAGAGAGTCTGAGGAAGCAGTTTCTGGATAAAAAAGAGCTGGTGGTTAACCTTCCTGCTTACAAGGATCAGATGATTGAGATTCAGGACCGATTTGGCGTGGTGCTGAAGCAACTGCCTGACAAGACCGAGGTCCCGGCCCTGTTGATCGACATTTCGCAGGTGGGACTCGCGCGAGGGCTGGTTTTCAGTCAATTTAAACCCGGAAATCCGCGAACCGACGAGTTTTACATCACGTTGCCGATTTCGATCAGTGTGTCCGGAACTTATCATCAATTGGCGGAGTTCATCAGTGATCTGGCCGCACTTCCCCGAATTGTCACTCTCGGCAACATGTCCATTGCGGGCGAGGCGTCTAACCTGAGCATGAAAGCCCAGCTTTTCACGTACCAGTATCTCGAGGACGACATCGGCGGTGAATCTGGCGGCGAGGAAAAGGTAAGGACGCAGGGGTAAGCTATGAAACAATTACTTGCGAGTTTTCTTATCGGCATCTTCTGTGTGGGGTGCACGATTGATACAGATATTGACGATCTGAAAACGTTCACTGAAGATGCCTACAAGGATCAGAAGCCAGAGGTTGAACCACTTCCGCCCCTGCAGCCTCATGCGGTGTTTATTTACACGGCCTCCGATCTGAAAGATCCTTTTGATCCCGAAAATCTGAAAGAGAAACAGCAACGACAGGAAGTTGCCGAATCGGATACGGAGGGACCGGACCGAAGTCGTCGTAAAGAGCCTCTGGAGCAGTTTCCTCTCGATTCACTGGTATTGAGAGGCATTATGGAACAAGGCGGTGAAAACTGGGCAATTATCGGTGCCCCGGATAAATCGGTTCATCGGGTAAAAGAAGGCAACTTTATGGGGGAGTTTGACGGCAGAATTTTGTCGGTCACCGATCTTTCTCTGGTGGTTTCAGAGCTCAAACGGAACCCGGTAGGCAAATGGGAAAGCCTGGAGTCCGAAATTCTTTTGGTAGAATAATCATGAATTTGTGTATAGAATCTCACAAATACTATAAATAACAGCCGCTAACAGCGGGCAACAGAGTGGGTGTGTAAACCATGACGACAAGAAGTAATGATCGTGTAACTAATGGGCGAGATCGAGGGGAATCGGTGAATTCAAGCAAAAAGTTCAGAGCAAATGAAACCCGAATTTCGGCGAAGGCGGGTCGAGGCGTGTTGGCAGCAGTCGCTGGTCTATTGATACTGTTTAGTGGAAGCAGCGTTTCGTCCGAAATTTCAGGCGCCAATTGGGCCGAAAGTGATGCCAGTTCATCGACACTCTCTTTGAATATCGATGATCACCCGGAATACCAGATACAGCGAGAGAGTGAGAATCAGATCACGGTATTGCTGAAAAACACCTCCATGAGCGGAGGTAACCGGATTCGTCAGATTCCGGCAAGGGGAATTGTTCGGGGTGGTCAGATTGTGCCTCGCGGAGGCAACATTCTGGTGAGCATGAATCTTGCAAGCTCGGGAAGAGCCACCGTAACGCCGACATCGAGAGGCTACGACGTCATTGTTGGAACATCTGGTTCAACGCAAACGCCGACTGCTGCTCAGCCGAGTACACCGCGTCCGGCAGCGACCCCGGCGCAATCAGAGTCCCCGGCTCAACCAATAGGAAAAACCGAAGTCACTGGTTTGACGTTCAGTCGGATCAGCGGTGATCGCGTACAGATCAATCTGGTTGCAAATGGCGCAATTCCGGAACCCGCGGTATTCCGGACGGTTGACCCCCCTCGGATCGCCATGGATTTCGCCGGATTAACCAATCGTTCAGGCAAACAGGTTCACCGCGTCAGATTGTCCAGCGTCGACAGTGTGGTCATCGCGGAAGACGACCGACGGCTTCGTCTGGTGCTTAATTTACTGAGCCCTGCTGATTATGTATTGAAGCGGTCTGAAACCGGCGCAGTGCTGACTGTAGGCAACAATATAGCATCGTCGGATGATGGTACGAGCACTGCTGCCGCCTCGACGGTTCAAACGTCCAGTGCATCACAGTCACAGACTGCTGCATCTTCTACCGCTGATAGTGGGGATCCAAGCATTACGTCAATTGATTTTCGGCGAACAGCTGCGGGTGCGGGTCGAATCATCGTTAAGCTCAATAACTCCGGAACAGCTGTCGATATGAAGGAGCAGGGCGGCGAGATAATTGCCGAGTTTCCAAATACAGCACTGCCTGATGACCTTGAGCAGAGACTGGATGTGGTTGATTTTGCGACCCCGGTCTCCACAATTGACAGCTATTCAGATGGCAGTGACGTAAAGCTTGTGATTACCCCTGTTGGTCGGTACAAGCAGTCTTCCGTTCAGTCCGGATCTTCGCTTATTATCGACATTGCTCCGCTCACCAAAGCCGAGGAAGAAGCAGAAAAAACAGACGAGTTTGGCTATAGCGGTGAGAAGCTGTCGCTGAATTTTCAGCGTATAAGCGTTCGCGCAGCGTTACAGGTTATCGCTGATTTCACCGGTTTGAATTTCGTAACCAGCGACGCCATATCCGGCGATCTGTCATTGCGGCTGAAAGATGTACCCTGGGATCAGGCTCTTGACGTCATTTTGCAGACCAAGGGGCTTGCAATGCGACAGAAAGGCAATGTGGTCTGGGTCGCCCCTGCCGAGGAAATTCTCGCCAAAGAAAAGCAGGCTCTGGAAGCAAAACAGGAAGTAGGAGAAATTGAGCCGCTGGTAAGTGAGCTGATCAAAATCAATTACGCCAAGGCTGAGGCAGTCGCCGATATACTGAAATCCGTTAAGGCGGTCGAAACCGGCATCAATCAGCAGGCCTTCAGCACAGTCTCCGTGTCCGAAATTAAAACGGAGGAAAATAATCTGCTGTCGTCCAGAGGCAGCGTCACGGTTGATAACCGCACCAACTCACTGCTGATTCAGGACACTGCAAGCAAGTTGCGTGAGATACGTGAGCTGATTGCAAAACTGGATATTCCGGTACGTCAGGTGCAAATTGAAACACGCATCGTTCAGGCCAACGACGATTTCAGCAAAAATATCGGGGCCCGTCTGGGCTTCACCCAGGTAACACAGCAGGCCCGGTTTCCCGGTGCTTCTGATTCCAATATCGGTGACGTGTTTGGCAGCGGTTCGATCGAGAACACCAATAGGGTGCGCACAGACGGCCTGACTGAAGTCAATGACGATGCCCTTAGTGTAAATCTCCCTGCAGGAGCGATAAACGGGGATTCGGCGGCTCAATACGCTTTCACACTGGCGAAGCTCGGCTCAGGTTTTCTGAGTTTACTTGATCTCGAAATTTCAGCGCTGCAGGCGGAGGGAAAAGGTCGAATTCTCGCAAATCCGAAAATTCTCACGACGGATAAACGCCAGGCGTCCATTGAACAAGGTGAGGAACGCACTGAAATTGTTGCCGGCGGGCTAACCGGAGCGACCACTGGCACTCAGAAGGCGGTCTTGAATCTGACCGTCACTCCGCAGATTACGCCTGATGACAAGATTACTCTTGATGTCGAAATTACCAACGATTCGTTCATTGACGCCTCGAATGGCTTAATCAGTACCAAGAGAATTTCAACGCAGACGCTTTTGGAGAATGGCGAAACGGTCGTTATTGGAGGAATTTACACTCAGGATCAGGCAACCGGCGTAAGCAAGGTGCCTCTGTTAGGTGATATTCCGCTCCTTGGGAGACTGTTCAGAAGAAATACTGCAAGAGATAACAGAACAGAACTGCTGGTTTTTCTGACCCCCCGAATAATTGATCCGGCACTGACCGTAAATTGAATTCTGTTGCCAGCAGGGCTGGAGACGATTAAATCAGAAACGGAGCCGTCAGGCTCCGTTTTTATTTTAAGCAAATCGATAGAGGGGAAGTGCATGACGTAAAATCGCGTCATGTTAGTCAAAAATTCACCTTTATTCCTGGTAGGACCAATGGGGGCAGGAAAAACCACCATTGGACGCAAACTGGCCCAAATCGTGGATTATGAATTCGTTGATATGGATCAGCTGCTAGAAGAACGAACGGGAGTAACCGTTTCCCATATCTTTGAAATTGAGGGTGAAGAGGGTTTTCGGTGCAGGGAAACACGCCTGCTGGAAGAATTGTCAACCGCTGCGGACCGGGTAGTTTCAACCGGAGGTGGAATCGTTACTCAGGAGGAGAGCAGAGATATTTTGGCATCGCAGGGAACAGTGGTTTACCTGCAAGCCGATTTTGACATCCTGTGGGCGCGGTTGCGAAATTGTCAGACTCGCCCTCTATTACAGACAGACAATCCGGCGGAGACCCTAAAAACATTGATACAGAACAGAGCCCCCCTGTATGAGAGCGTTGCTGATCTGGTTTTTCCGGTGAGCAATGATTCATCTCATAAAGCGGCTCGGCGGTTGTTGAACAGACTCGACGAGCTCCAAGAAGAAGCGTGAAGACTTATGAGAACAGTATCTATCGATCTGGGTAAACGAAGCTACGACATCAGGATTGGCGAAGGCCTGATGTCAGATGCCAAAGAGTATCTGCCGTGGTTTAGAAGCGATCAGGTTCTGCTCGTCAGCAATGAGGTGGTGGGGCCGGAGTATGCCGACCGCGTTCGAAACGCGCTGGGCGATACCAATCTACAGGAAGTAACCTTGCCTGACGGTGAACATACTAAAACGCTCGATACCGCAAAACTCATTTTTGACGCGCTTTTGCAGGCCAAATTTGATCGAACCTCGACGATTATTGCGCTTGGAGGCGGCGTTATTGGCGACATGGCGGGGTTTTGCGCCGCCTGTTACCAACGTGGAATTCAGTTTGTTCAGGTGCCGACCACACTCCTCTCGCAGGTCGACTCTTCCGTTGGCGGCAAGACGGCAGTCAACCATCCGCTGGGAAAAAACATGATTGGTGCGTTCCATCAGCCAGTGCGTGTTCTGGCGGATACGTCGACACTTTCAACCTTGCCGGAGCGGGAATTTTCAGCCGGCCTCGCCGAGGTCATCAAATACGGTGTGATTAATGATCCCGAGCTGTTTGAGTGGCTGGAGTCAAATGTTGAGCAGGTCATGGCACTCGAGCAGGAGAAGCTGGAATACGTTATTGAACGTTCGTGCCAAAATAAATCACGAATTGTGGAACAGGATGAAACCGAGGCCGGGATGCGCGCGTTGCTAAACCTGGGGCATACATTCGGGCACGCAATCGAAAACAGCCTCGGCTACGGAGAGTGGTTGCATGGTGAGGCCATTTCTCTGGGTATGGTGATGGCCGCTCACTTATCTCTTCTGGATAAAAGAATAGAGTCGAGCAGTTATGACAGGCTGATCGCTCTGTTGAAACGTGCGGCTTTGCCGACCGAACCCTTTTCGGGTCTTTCCGCCGAATCCATGTTCGAAAGTATGAAAGTGGATAAAAAAGTGCATGCCGGACAGATGAGATTTGTGCTGATGGATGGTATCGGTCGCAGCGTTGTGACGTCGGAATATAGTCCGACCCATCTTGATTTGACGCTTCAGCATTTCTGTCAGTCGTCTTGACTTAGCGATCGCTGAGGGTGGTCTGGCGGCGCGCTGCAATCGAAGATCCCAAATCGGGGTAGCGGTAGACAGTCGGATAAGGGCGAGGATCGGCGCTAAAACCAATAGTCAGAATCACGAATAAAACTATACGAAGCGGGGTGGACCGAGTCCTGCGATTATTCACCCCGATTTGGCTGTGCCGTTTGCGGCACAGGTTACCTAGTCTGGAGGCTGACCAAATACCGGCAATCTATAGCCTGTTAAAACCATCGCGTTAACAGCGCCTGACGCTATACTCGGTCACAAAAATTCCAGATCAGACTTATGTCAAATTCGGCAGACAAACACCGATACCTGAAAGCACTGCGCAGAGCGCCGGTTGACAAAACACCCGTGTGGGTGATGCGTCAGGCCGGTCGATATCTGCCTGAATACCGCGCTATCCGCGAAAAAGCAGGAGACTTTCTGACACTGTGCAAATCTCCGGACTTGGCTTGTGAAGTGACTTTGCAGCCACTTCGCCGCTTTGATCTTGATGCTGCCATATTGTTCTCTGACATACTCACCATCCCGGATGCACAGGGACTGGGATTAAGCCTGAATGAAGGCATTGGGCCCCGGTTTGAGCACCCGGTTCGGTCTCGTGCCGAGGTGCTTGCTCTGCCGCAGGTCGATGTTGAAACCGATCTGTCGTACGTGTTGGATGCGGTTCGCCTTATCAGAACCGAGTTGAATGGACACACGCCGTTGATCGGCTTCAGCGGCAGTCCCTGGACACTGGCGACCTACATGGTCGAAGGTGGAAGTAGTAAGGACTTTAAGTATGTTAAGGGAATGATGCACGGAGAACCGGATACGGCTCACGCTCTACTTCAGAAAATTACGGCAGCCGTTATCGATTATCTACATTCGCAGGTAGAGGCAGGCGTTCAGTCTCTGATGATTTTTGATACCTGGGGAGGTGTTTTGAGCACACCTGATTATCAGAACTTCTCTCTGCAGTACATGGCGGAGATCGTGTCCAGACTTAAAGCAGATTCCCGAACTGCGGACATTCCAGTTACTCTGTTTACCAAAGGGGGAGGTCAGTGGCTGGAAATGATCGCCGCCACGGGCTGTGACTGCATTGGTGTGGACTGGACCACTCCGTTGCATTCAGCCCGCGAGCGAGTCGGTCATCTGGTTGCGCTGCAGGGAAATATGGATCCCACCGTGCTATACGCCGGGCGCGAGAAGGTGATCAGCGAAGTTAGACGGGTGAAAGCCGACTTTGGTGACGGACCGGGCCACATTTTCAATCTCGGTCACGGCATCCATCCGGGGATCCAGCCAGACAGAATGAACGATATGGTGGAAGCGGTGCACAGGCAATTTTGAGTTTATCAAGTTCGGGGACTTATCCGCCTGGCACTCATTCAGTTGCCATTTTTTGTGCGAACTCGAGCTTCTCAAGCTGCTCATCCGTTGCCTTTTCCTGGTAAGTCTCTTTGTAGTCGGAGTACGGCATTCCGTAAATGATGTCTCTGGCCTGATCATAATTCAGGTCGAGACCGCGTTCGTCTGCGGCACTTCGATACCATTTTGAGAGGCAGTTTCGGCAAAAGTAACTCAGATTCATCAAATCAATGTTTTGTACGTCCGGGTGCTTTTGCAGATGGGCGATCAGCTTCCTGAATACGGCTGCCTCGACTTCAATTCGCTTTTGGTCTTGCATGTTTTTAGCCCTTTCGTTGAATCTGTGATTTTCGCTGCACCATAAGGTTTTTCGCGTACCGTGTCTGCACAATATCGACAAGCACGACGACTACTATGACGAAATAAAATGTGGCCTTGCTCATAGGTTCCACGGCATAGCCAAAAATCTTCAGATGAGCCAGATGGCCACCTTCTCCGATAAGCAGGATACCGACGATGAATAGAATAAAAAGCCCGACTACTTCGTACATTCGGTTCTTTTCCAAAAATTCCGCAACTCGGTCGGAGAGCCATATCATCAAAAATCCACCGATCAGAATGGCCGTAGCCATTATGGGAAACACATCGGTTAATGCGATAGCGCTCAGTATGGAGTCAAATGAAAATACCAGGTTCATAGCGACGATCAGGGTCAGAGCCTTTACGTAAGAGCTGCTGGCTTTGCCTGATTCACCCAACTCTTCAAGAATCAACATGTGCATGATTTCCTTGATTGCCGTGTACAAAATGAAGATTCCTCCCAGTAGAACAACAATACTGTGTAGATTGAACTCAGCTTCGAGTAGTCCGGTCGCAGTGGCGGAAAAAAGCGTGTCTTGAAACAGTCCCAGAACTTTTATGACCACAAAAAGAAGGATTATTCGAAGCAACATTGCCAGTCCAATACCCACCCGCCGGAGTTGGGCCTGACGCGAGGGTTCAACTCTTTTGGATTCGAGAGTGATGTAAAGAAGGTTGTCAAATCCCAACACTGCCTGCAGCAAAATAAGCATGAACAGCGTGAAAAGGTTTTCCAGCGAAAGTAGCTCCATGGTTTATCAATCGTGTGAATTAAACTATTGTAATTTTACACGTAGAATCTGAAGTCTGAGTTCTTTGTCCGCAGGGATTGGACATCTATTTGCTATACTCGGCGGCCTTGTCGATCGACGTTCCCCTGCATGTCTGAGCCGCTGACCATTCTGAAACCTGATAGCCTGGAGCAGGCGCGACGGGTTTTTGAGATTGAGGCCGAAGCCATCAGGGCCTTGACCGAAAAGCTTGATGAGTCGTTCAGTTCAGCCTGCCAAAAGGTTCTGAAGTGCAGTGGGCGAGTTGTCGTCACCGGGATGGGCAAGTCGGGACATATTGCAGGGAAAATTGCGGCAACTCTGGCCAGTACCGGAACACCATCGTTCTTTGTTCACCCGGGCGAAGCGAGCCACGGTGATCTGGGCATGATCACACCTGATGACATATTGCTTGCGTTGTCGAATTCCGGAGAAACCCCCGAGTTGTTGACGATTCTGCCAATCGTCAAAAGACTGGGTTGTACATTGATTACGCTGACCGGAAAACCGGGCTCAACGCTTGCCGTTCAGGCGGATATCAGTCTCGATTGTGGCGTCGAACGAGAGGCGTGTCTGCACAATCTGGCGCCCACCTCGAGCACCACGGCAAGTCTGGTCATGGGCGATGCACTGGCCGTGTCCGTACAGCAATTGAGGGGTTTTTCTGCGCAGGATTTTGCGAAAACCCACCCGGGTGGAACCCTGGGCCGTCGACTGCTTTTATATGCATCTGATCTTATGCACCATGGAGACGCGCTTCCAGTTGTCGGTGCGAATGCTGACTTCCGGGAACTGATTCTGGAAATGTCCTCAAAGTCCCTCGGTATGGCAGGCGTTATTGACGATCAGGGCAGACTATTGGGGATGTTCACTGACGGTGATTTGCGCCGCTGCCTTGAGACTGAAACCGATGTGTATGCATCCAAAGCGCTGGATGTAGTCACCCGAGAACCGTTCACCATCCAACCGGATATGCTGGCAGCGGAAGTTGTGAAAATAATGCGAGATTTCGCTCAACACGGCCCTCATGCGGTAAATTGCGTCTTCGTGGTTGATAGTGAGCAAAAAGTCGTTGGCGCACTGAACACCCATGACCTACTTAAAGCCGGCGTGATCTGATATGTCCGAGAAGCAACAAATATTCGTGCTGGCATCGATCTTTGTGTTGCTGATTGGCGTTTCGGTCTGGCTGCAGTTTGGTTTGCTGGAAGACCCGCGTACAGAGCTGACAGAGGCTGACAAGAAGGATTACGACTACTATGTGTTGAACTTCACCTCGACAGGCATGGACCGCTTTGGTAAAAAATACAACATAAAGGCCGACAGACTTGCGCATTTCCCTTACGGCGACCGCGCGTTACTTGATAATCCGCATATCGTGCAGTTCGAGATCGACAAGACTCCGCGTCATATCTATGCTGACTCTGGATGGTTATATAATGACAGTTCCAAAGTTCTATTGACCGGCAATGTTCGCGTTATCCAGAGTCATACCGCTCAGGCTGGTGGAATTGCGACGGCCCGCAAGATGGTCATAAATTTAAATGAAGACAGAGGTTAACTAATGTTTCGCCGTTTTGTGCTCTCGTTTCTAATGGCCACAGTGTTCACAACGTCCTTTGCACTTGAATCAGACACCAGTCAACCTGCCACGCTGGATGCAGATGACTTTGAGTTGGATCTGAAAACAGGCGTCAGGATTTATCGAGGAAATGTTGTGTATCGTCAGGGCAGCATTCGTCTGGATTGTGATGAGCTAACAACTTATTTCAACGATGACGGTGAACTCGATAAGGGTGTTTGTACGGGCCGGCCCGGCAAGTTTAAACAGAGACCGGAAGGCGCTGAAAATGATGTAATTGGCAAGGCCCGAACTATTACCATTGATCAGATTGAGCAGGTTATGGTGCTAAAAAGTCGTGCGCAGGTTGAGCAGGCGGGAACCAAGATGGAAGGCAATCTGATTACCTACGATCTGACAACTGAAAAGGTCCGGGTCAAAGGTGGAAGTCAGGGTGCAACTCAAACTGCGAGCCAGCAATCGACTGACTCCGGTGCCTCGGGTCAGACCGACACCTCCAGTCAGGCGAATGATGGCGGTGGCAGCTCCCGGCCAAGTCTTATTATTCAGCCCCGTAAGAAAAAGAAAAACTAGCGGTTTTCTGAATGCAAGTTTTGTCGGCCCGCGGGCTTGTTAAAAAATACAAACATTCGGTCATTGTCAATGATGTTGACCTGACGGTCTCGGATCATGAGGTTGTGGGTTTGCTGGGCGCGAACGGCGCAGGCAAGACAACCAGCTTCAATATGATTATTGGTTTGGTGAAACAGGATGCCGGAGAGATCTTTCTCGGTGACGAGAATATTACTAATTTGCCGATGCACGAAAGGGCGCGCAAAGGTATCGGTTATTTGCCGCAGGAGCATTCGGTTTTTCGTAAGCTAACAACAGAGCAGAATTTGCTTGCTGTGCTCGAAGCTTCATCCAGCTCTAGTGTTGAGGAGCGACACGAAATCAGCCGAAACCTGCTGGAGGAGTTTGGCATTTATCACTTGCGTGATAAACCGACAATCCAACTTTCAGGAGGTGAGCAGCGGCGAGTCGAGATTGCGCGAGCGCTTGCATTGGCGCCGGCATTCATACTTCTGGATGAACCGTTTGCAGGTGTAGACCCCATCGCAGTTCGCGAAATCCAGCAGATTATAGGGCTATTGAAAGATCGCGGTATTGGAGTGCTTATCACTGACCACAACGTCCGGGAGACTTTGGGAATCTGTGATCGTGCCTATATTCTGCACCGGGGAGAGGTTCTGATCTCAGGTCCGCCGAAAAAAATTATGCGAGACAATAGAGCGAGGGAGGTTTATCTGGGGCGGGATTTCCAGATGTGAACAGCTAATCGATCAGTATAGCACTCAGTTCGCCTTTTTAATCGATTAGAAGAAGACAATCTAATTTTAATTTACCCCCCGGTCTGGGCTAGAATGATCATCTGATGTTGTTTCATTTTGTTATATGAAGCAGGCGCTGAATCTCAGGCAAACACAGCGCCTTGTTATGACGCCGCAACTGCAGCAGTCAATTCGATTGTTGCAGATGAGCACGACTGAACTCAGACAAGAAGCACTGAGTGCGCAGGAGACAAATCCTGTACTTGAAATTGACGACGGCAGCAGGGATTCTGAATTAGTCGCCGATATTTCCTCGCAAGAGTCCATCAACTCAACGGAGAATGAGAACTCGAGTTTATCTTCAAAGGAGTCGGTTCAACCGGACTTGAGTTTTGAAGATCACTATAACTCGGAGCAGAACAACAGCGGGGTTGACGAACGATCCCCCGAACAGTGGAACGAAGTAAGACCGTCGTCCACGAATTCCACACTCTCAAATCTGCCAGAGTATCAGGAGTGGCATACTGCGGACTTGCCGCTTACGCTAAAGCAGTCATTGAGACAGCAACTCGACGAGTTTACGTTGTCATTTGAACAGTCGTTGATTGCCAGTCACATCGTTGACTATCTGGACGATCGTGGTTATCTGGAAATACCGCTCGCGGAAATTGGCTCACTTGTGTCTGAGGAAATACAAACATCCGACGACGAGATCGAGGCCACACTGAAAGTCGTTCAGAGTCTGGACCCACCCGGAATCGCTGCGCGCTCACCGCAGGAATGCCTTCTGCTTCAGCTCGATTACAGAGAAACCTCCACAGCGCGGGATCGCGATGCAAGATTGATTGTCGAGAGATGTCTGGATGATCTGGCGAGAAACGATCATTCGAAAATAAGGCGTCGTACTGGTCTGTCGAACGATTCTATTCTGAAGGCAGTGCATGAAATACAGCAGCTGAACCCTCACCCCGGATTTGCATTCGATTCGCAACGTGTTGAATATGTGGTTCCGGATGTGCTGGTAAAAAAGCGTGAGAAGTTCTGGTATGCGGACCTTAACGTTACGGCTTTGCCCAAGCTGATGGTGAATCCTGACTATCAGCGACTTATCGAGAGCCAGCCGCAAAATGATGAATACAAAAACATGCGACAACAGCTTGCTGATGCTCGTAACCTTGTTTCAAATTTCGATAAACGCTACAAAACTATACTGGCTGTAGCAAAGGAAATCGTTGAGCGACAACAGGACTATTTTCATTACGGCGCAGAACGCCTGAAGCCAATGGTGCTCCGGGATATCGCCGATGCTTTGTCAGTTCATGAATCAACGGTTTCCAGGGCAACTGCCGGAAAATTTATGCTAACACCAAATGGTACGGTCGAACTAAAGTACTTTTTCTCAAGACAGCTCAATACAAAAGAGGGTGATTCAGCATCGTCAGTGGCGGTCCAGTCAATTATCAGACAGCTGATCAATCAGGAGTCTCCCGAAAAGCCAATTAGTGACAATGCATTGTGTCAGCTCTTGGAGGCAAGGGGTATCGAAATCGCAAGACGGACCGTCGCAAAATATCGCGAACAAATGAAAATTCCTTCATCAGGAAAACGGAGGGTGCGTGCTTAGCAGACGTAGCCCCGAAGCGAGTGAGTCCAGCGTGACTATAGAGTTTGTGGTCACGTAAATTTTTTATAACAACACAGGAGAATGATATGCAGATAGCAATCAGCGGCCAAAACATCGATGTGACCGAGGCACTTTATGCCCATGTGTCTGAAAAAGTAGGAAAAATTGTTCGCCATTTCGATCATGTGACGAATACAAATGTCGTCTTGCAGGTCGAAAAAACCCGACATATGGCGGAGGCAACAATCAATACGAAGGGTGCTACACTCCACGCCTCAAGCACCACGGACAACATGTACACATCGATTGATTCGCTGATGAGCAAACTGGATAGACAGGTGCTTAAGCATAAGGAGAAAATTACAGATCACCATAAAAAAGAAGGCAGTTTGAACAGCTTGCCAGAAATCTAGACCAGTATTTATGTCCAGTTCCGAATCCGTGGCAGTGGAAAAATCACTGCCTTCCGAACAGCTATGTCTTACTGATTTTCTTTCGGAAGATCGAATCGAGGCGATGATTGATGTTTCGAGTGCCAAGAAGCTGTTGCAAAAACTCTCTCAAATCGTTTCCGATGGATTTGAATCTCCAACACCGGAGAGTATTTTCAAAGTACTGACTGAACGCGAGAGGCTTGGGAGTACGGGTATCGGTAATGGTGTCGCTGTTCCCCACGGTCGCATAGATGGACTCGAAAATCCAAGGTTGGCGGTCGTCACTCTGCAAAACGGTGTAGAGTTCGATGCCCCAGACGGTTACCCGGTTTGGCTCGGAGTCTGCCTGCTGGTGCCCGCAGACGCACCGGATACACACCTGAAGCTGCTGGGTCGTTTGGCTAACGGCTTTCGGCAATCAGGATTTCTTGAGACCGCCAGAACGATCTCAACATCAGAGAAATTACACAGTCATTTCATGACGATTTAGCCAGAGGGGTTTTTGACGAGCGGTTGCGGCATTGATGGATTTTGATGCTGTATTTGTTTGACAGGGCAGGTGCAGGAGCGTACAAGATTCCCGGACCGGGGCCGCATTGTTATGTCACTAGCTGAAAAATCAGAAAATAAACATCATCACCGATCAGGGACTTTGGATCCTGATGGAGTTCTTGGTTTGTTTCCAGAATCCCGAGTGGTGTGCGAACCTGTTCGTTCGGTGACTTCACACATTTCTCTGGCGTCAATTTTCGCTTTTATTAATCCACTGAGACCCAGTCAGATATGCATTGTTACCGAGCACGAGCTGGAATGGCTCTATGGTCTCGACGAATCTCAGCTCAATCATTCACCAACCTTTAGCAGTCCGGATACGGTCCTATTGGTGCTCTGTCAGGGTTGCCGCGCAAACCCGGCACTGCGAGAGGTCTGTCAGCAGCGATCAATAGGGCTTCTCGAGCTGACACAAGATGGAGAAAGTGTTTACACAGAATTGCAGTCAAGACTACCTGAACTGCTGAGAGAAAGAAAAAGCGTCCACGGCGTTTTTCTGGCTGTAAAGAATACAGGCGTCCTGCTGACCGGCGGTAGTGGCATCGGAAAAAGTGAAGTGGCATTGGACCTCGTGCAGCGAGGGCATCAACTTATTGCGGACGATTCCGTGCAGATATACCGATCACCTGCAGGTGGGCTGGTGGGTGAATGTCCCTCACTTTTGTCTGGATACATCGAAATCAGGGGTTTGGGATTCATAAACATGGAGCGCATGTTTGGCCCATCGTCCGTATTAGATCAGTATCCGTTGCAAATGGTAATTCGGTTCCGGGATGTGAGTGAACTTCCACCGGAATCTATTGATCGTATGAAAGCAGATCTGACTATAGAGGAAATGCTGGGTGTAGAAATTCCGTGCTTGACGATGATGGTGGCACCCGGGAGAAATCTGTCTGTCCTGGTTGAGGCTGCCGTAAGAGACCATTTGTTGAGAGCGTCCGGATTCGATGGCAGTATGGAGTTTGTAAACCTGCATAGCGAAATGATTGCTGACGATAGTAGACAGCGTGATAACCAGAAAAGCTGATGTCGGTGACAGAATACAACTACGACCTGATCATAATAAGCGGACTTTCAGGGTCCGGAAAAAGTGTTGCTTTGCAGTCGCTTGAAGACATCGGTTACTACTGCGTCGATAACCTTCCGGCTGTGCTGTTGCTGGAATTTTGTAAAACGTTTCAGAATCGAAACAACGATTTATCGGATCATAACAAACAGACCATAACTGACAGTCATCAGTCCGGCGGTGCAGCAGTGAGTATTGATTCTCGGAATAAGGATTTTTTGACAAGTTTGCACGATACGCTGGAAACTCTTGAAAACGAGGGTGTTAATTACCGGGTTTTCTATTTGGATGCAGACAACAACACGTTGCTGCAGCGTTACAGTGAGACAAGACGGAAGCATCCTTTGACCGGCATTGGTGTTTCGCTTTTGGAAGGCATTGAAGAGGAACGCAGACTTGTGAGACCTCTTTTGGATCGGGCAGAAAAAGTTGTTGACACTTCGACAACCACTCCTCATGAATTAAGAGGAATGGTCCGGGATTTTGCTGGCGCCCGATCAACAAAACCGCTCTATTTGATTGAGTCGTTTGGTTTTAAGCACGGGTCTCCCAGAGAAGCTGATTTTGTTTTTGATGTGCGGTGTTTGCCGAATCCACACTGGGAGGCTGATTTGAAACCTCTTACGGGTCTTGATGAACCGGTGAAGGAGTTTTTTCGGGCAAAAGATTCGGTCGACAGCATGATCGACGAAGTCTTTCAGTTTCTGTATCGATGGTTACCTGATTTTGCCAGTGAAAATCGAAGCTACATCACTGTCGCAGTAGGATGCACGGGTGGTCGGCACCGTTCAGTGTACATTTGTGAAAGTCTTCACGAGAAATTTCGCAGGGTGAACGTTGATGTTCAAATTCGGCATCGGGAATTGGTGCGTGAGCAATAAGGTATAACGTGATAGAACAAACTGTTCTCGTCGTAAACAAGCTTGGACTGCACGCTCGCGCTGCGGCAAAGCTCGTTAAACTGACGGGTGGATACAAAAGCAAAATTACGATCGATAAGAACGGTACGTCTGTTGATGCCAAAAGCATCATGGGAATAATGATGCTTGCGGCAGCACAGGGCTCTGAGTTGAAGCTAACAGCCGACGGTGAAGACGAGCTGGAAGCAATGGAAGCCGTGCAGCAACTGTTCAGTGACTACTTTGGAGAGGGAGAGTAGTTAAGTGTTCTCGCTTCACGCTACCGGTGTTGGTGATGGAATTGCAATAGGCAAGGCCCGGCTTATTCGAAGACAAGGCGCTGAAATACCAGAGTATGTAATCGAACCTGGAGAGACGCTGGATGAAATAGAGAGATTAAGGACAGCATGGATGAAAGCCAAGCTCGGTTTAAAGCGAACGCTTGACGGACTGCCTGAAGATGCACCTGACGATATTGGCGCGTTCCTGGGTGTGCAGCTCATGATTCTGGATGATCCGTTACTGATGGAAGAACCGGTGGAGTTGATTCGCTCGCAACGCGTTAACGCGGAGTCTGCTTTGGCTGCCCACGCCAAGAAGCTGGAGTCGGTGTTCGAACAGGTGGACGACCCTTATCTGTCGGCAAAATCGGCCGATATAAACCAGGTAATTGAGCGAGTATTGGGCGAACTTACCGATGATCACGGCGATCTTCGCAATCAAGCTCCTGGCAAGTTTGATGGTGAGATCATCGTCGCTCATGACTTGACTCCATCGGATGCGGTCGAGCTCAAAAACCACCAGATCGGGGCATTCATCACAAATCTGGGCGGTCCTATTTCTCATACCGCGATTCTGGCCCGGAGTATGGGTATTCCAGCCATAGTGGGTCTACATGGAGGTGCGCGTTTCCTGCGGACCGGAGACACTCTGATTATCGATGGCAAAAGAGGTGTGGTGCTAGTCAATCCTGACGAGCCCGCATTGGAGGCCTACCGTCGAAGACGAAGAAAAATACTGCGTCGTTCTGAAGCGCTGGAGTTTCTTCGCACCGCGGATTCAATCACGCTGGATGGAGAAAAAGTAGAGCTTTTCACAAACATCGAAATTCCAGAAGAGTTGGAGTTGAGCCGCACTAACTACTATGCCGGGGTAGGTCTGTACCGAACCGAGTTTCTGTTTATGAATCGATCGGACTTCCCTGGAGAAGAAGAGCAGTTTGAAACCTATCGTCAGATTGTGGAAGATGCCGCACTACCGGTAACGATACGCACACTCGATCTCGGTGCGGATAAACAGGTCGATGGCGGACGTAAGCACAGTGCGCTGACGACAAATCCCGCGCTGGGTAGACGAGCCATTAGACTTTGTCTACACGATCTTTCACTGTTTAAGCCCCAGCTTCGGGCAATATATCGAGCTTCAGCGTACGGCAATGTGCGGATGATGGTGCCAATGTTTTCCAGCATGGAGGAGCTCAATCAACTGTTCTCCGTACTTGAAAACACCCGCAATGAACTGCAGGAACAGGGCGTCGAGTTCGATGCTGATTTGCCGATTGGCGGTATGATTGAAGTTCCGGCCGCGGCTGTGAGCGCTGATCTTTTTGCTCAGTATCTGGACTTTCTGTCTATTGGAACAAATGACTTGATCCAGTACACGCTCGCAATTGATCGGGTCGATGATGAGGTTAATTATTTGTACGATCCTACTCACCCATCGGTTCTGCGACTTATTAAGATGACAATCGACGCAGGCAAATCCGCGGGGATTCCTGTATCGATGTGCGGTGAGATGGCGGGCGATCCGGCGTTCACTCGGGTGCTGCTTGGGATAGGTTTACGCCAGTTCAGCATGGATCCGACAACGTTGACTCGAATAAAGCAGCAAATCAGATTGACCGATATCGCAAAAGTCAAAGAAAAAGCCGAATCTCTCCTTCATGTATCCGACCCTCAGACTAATCGAAAAATTCTCAGTGAGATAAACGCCTGACAATGAACAGTAAAGAACACAGTTGGAAAAACACCGGATTTCGGAGACTGTGGTTTGCCCTGCTGTATTCGTGCAAGGGGCTGTCTGCCGCATGGAAGAATGAGGCTGCTTTTCGTCAGGAACTACTAGCCCTGATCATTGTTGTCCCGATTGGATGGTCTGTTGGTGAAAACGGCGTTGAAAAAGCTCTTTTGATTGGTGTCGCGATTGTCGTGCCAATTGTGGAGCTGCTCAATTCAGCAATCGAAGCCGTGGTTGATCGATTTGGGCCGGAACATCATGAACTGAGCGGCAGAGCCAAGGATATCGGGTCAGCGGCGGTGCTGGTCTCCATCGGCCTGGCGGTAGTGGTTTGGGTACTGGTACTTTTTGCCTGACTGTCGCAATACGGTTTTTTGTATCAGGTGCGTATCCCGTAGCCTCGATACAGCAGGACCAGATTGATCCGAAACAGCGCGACGGTGAATGCAAGTATGATGACATACGACCATCCCAGCTGAATATCCGAAACGCCGAGAAAACCATATCGGAACGCGTTAATCATGTACAGAATGGGATTGAAATGGGATACCAGCTGCCAGAAATCAGGCAGTAATTTGATCGAGTAAAAAATCCCGCCAAGATAAGTCAGGGGAGTCAGAATAAAAGTCGGAACGATTGCAATGTCGTCGAACTTTCTGGCAAACATTCCATTTAGAAAACCCGCAAGCGCAAACAAAACCGCGGTCAGAACGATCACAGTCATCATCACGGTCATGTTGTGGATCGTCAACTTGCTGAAAACCAGTGATACGCCGGTAACGATAAGTCCTACAAGAATGCCCCGGCAAACCCCGCCACTGACATATCCTGCCAAAATTACCCAATTTGGCGTTGGTGAAACCAGAAGTTCTTCGATGGACTTTTGAAATTTTGCGCTGAAAAACGAAGACGAGGTGTTAGCGTAAGAATTAGTGATAACGGACATCAATATCAGTCCCGGCACAATGAAATCCATGTACCGGTGTCCCTCCATCTGACCTATTCTCGGTCCGATGAGGTTCCCGAAAATTACAAAATAAAGAGAAGTTGTCACCACGGGCGGTATAAGCGTCTGCTGCCAGATTCGCATGAATCGGGTAACTTCTTTGCGCAGGATTGTGTAGTAAGCAACCCACCATACAGAGAACGTCATGGTTTCACCTGATTTGCTGCTGACGCGAGTTCTCAACCAGCTCCAGGAAAAGTTGCTCCAGGCGATTGGATTTGTTTCTCATACTTTGCACTTCAATATTTGCTGACTCGAGTGTCTCAAAAAGCTTGCTGATGCCCACAGACTTGTCAATAGTGATCTCGGCTGTCATAGGGTCCAGAAGCAAGAATCCCGGGATTTCTTCCGGACGTACCTTTAACGGTGCTTTCAGTTCGAGAACATACGTTTCATGGGCGAGCTTTTTGAGCAGGCTTCGCATGCTCGTGTCTTCGATCAAAACACCTTCGTCGATAATGGCAATATTTCTGCACAGACTTTCCGCTTCTTCCAGATAATGAGTCGTTAATATGATCGTGGTGCCATCGTTGTTAATGTTTTTCAAAAATTCCCACATTGACCTGCGAATTTCGATATCTACACCGGCCGTGGGCTCATCAAGAATCAGTAGTTTAGGTCTGTGCACCAGCGCCCGGGCGATCATCAGCCTTCGTTTCATGCCGCCTGACAGGTCACCCGAAACAACGTCCTTCTTGTCCCAAAGTTTAAGCTGAGTCAGATACTGCTCCGCTCGCTCCATCGCGGTTCTGCGTGGTATCCCGAAATAGCCGCCCTGATTGACGACAATCTGAAACGGCGTTTCGAATATGCTGAAGTTGATTTCCTGAGGGACAATGCCGAGACTGGATTTTGCCTTGGCAAAATTTTCATCAATATTCTGACCGAAGAGTTTTACAGTGCCACCGGATTTGTTCACCAGCGAACTGACAATACCAATGACTGTGGACTTGCCGGCACCATTTTTTCCGAGTAAGGCAAAAAAGTCTCCCTGCCTGACTGTCAACGATATGCCGTCCAGTGCACGATGTCCTGACGCGTACGTTTTCTGTAAATTCTGGATTTCCAGGGCAGGTTGCAATTTTTTTTGTGGGCTTGGTGGTTTGTAGTATCTGGAAGGGAGATCGCAATCCTGAAATTTTTCAGTAAAGATTTCTTGTCATGGTGATATGTTCTATCCCAGCATCCAAAAAGATTTCACCCTGCGGTACAAAACCTGACTTTTTGTAAAAATTTACAGCTGTCAGCTGGGAGTCCAGATAAATCGATTTGAGTTTGGAAGTTTTGGCCTGCTCGACGAGAGCGTCAAGAATTTTTCGACCGACACCCTGATTTCGATAATCGGACAGTACCGCCATTCGACCAATCTTTCCTGAAGGCAACAGCCGACCTGTGCCTATAAGTGCTCCGCCTGAATCGAATGCCGCGGCGTGCTTGTAGTCAGAATCCATATCATCGACTTCAAGTTCAAGAGGCACGTCTTGCTCTTCAACAAAAACCTTAACACGAAGGCGACTCAGGTCTGCGCCATACGTCTCCCAATTGACAATCGAGATCGAAATCGACATCACACTATATCAGCGGGTCAGTTCCATCGTCGTGGTTCGGCCTTTGTTTACAACAACAATTCGGTGTGGCATTCGATGCCCCGTTGTCGCGATCCACATGGTTACCGTGGATTCCGGTCTGTCAACACGGAACCTCTCAATTCTCCATGCTTCAAGAGAACCATTTTTTGTGTCGATGGTATCGAGCTCGGGCTGTTTGTAGGTGTAACGCCTGGCACGCTTGCTGCTGACTTCCAGAATCGAGGTTTCCCCGATTTGCTGAATATCCGCAAACACAAGCTGAAGTGGAAACGCAGCCGCATGAGGCGGAAATCTGTCAGCGACCGGAATGCTCTCTCCGGTACCGTATACGAGGTGATGGTCGTCTGTGATGCGATAAGATCGGCCGCCGCTGCTCTTGCCAATAACACGCTCACTACCACTGATTAACGCCAGCGAATCATTCTGCAGCTCAAAAACGGTCTCGCTGGTGTACCCTTTCAGAAACAATGACGCCACGGCGCTGAGTTCGCTTACGGTGGTGACAGCGATGCGATCACCTTTCATTTCGACTGACACCTGCAGATGTCCGGCATCTGTTCCGGCATAGTTTACGGAGTAACGCGCCTCGGGCAGCCACTTTGCATCGGCGTTTGCCAAAACCGGTGTATTTGCAAAACAAAAGCACAAACATGTCATTGCGATCAGATCGCAAAGCCGAACCTGGAGTCTGGGTATATGCATAGTGACCATTTTGCGTATCTTTATGTGACCGTAACCTGAAAAGGTTTTCCATCAATGAGTACCTTTCCTGATTTTAATGAAACCCGGTTTTCGGAGATCAGCTGTATGACTTCAGGTAACATGATGTGTTCCTGCTGAAGCACGCGAGATTGAAGTTCATGTGCTGAATCTTCGGCCCTTACGTCGACAGCACGCTGCGCAATGATTGGCCCCGCATCAAGTTCGGCGGTAACAAAATGAACGGTGGCGCCGTGGATTTTCTCACCCGCGCTGATCGCGCGCTGATGGGTGTCAAGGCCCCGAAACTTTGGCAGCAGGGATGGGTGAATATTGATTATTTTTCCGTCGAAGGCATCGATTACCGCTGAGTCCAGGATGCGCATGTACCCGGCCAGTACGACTAAATCCGGTTGAAACTTTGCAATCTCACGAACAAGTTGCGTGTTGAAATCATGCCTGGACTCAGATTGTTTTGGCGAGATTACTCTGGTCGGAATATTGCTTTCCACGGCCCGCTGGAGTCCGCCTGCATTTTCCTGATCACTGATAACGCATCGCAGGGTGGCACTGAGAGAACCCTCTTTTATCCTGTCAATAATCGACTGCAGGTTACTGCCACCGCCAGAAATTAAAACGACGATTGCAAGCGATGATTGAGAGCATGCGTCCACGACTGTTTTGTGATTTTAATCGGTGTACCGGACGACCGCCGTTCCTGATCCATGCGTGATCTGGCCAATGACGGTTGCGATCTCACCTGACTGATGCAAAATGTCCAGAGCACGTTGTGTTTCAGACTGCGATACGCAGACAATCATGCCAATACCGCAGTTGAACGTTCGCAACATTTCGTGTTGTTCCACATTGCCGTGATTCTGAATCCAGTCAAAAACCGGTGTTTGCTTCCAGCTACTCAAACTAACTTCGGCATCAACATTTTCGGGCAAAACGCGAGGAAGATTTTCCGTGAGTCCTCCACCGGTAACATGACAAATCGTGGAAACTTCACACTGATCGATAAGGTGCAAAATCGACTTGACGTATATCTGTGTCGGGGCCAGTAACGCTTTGCCGAGCGTGGTGCTCTCAAACTCGTCGTCAAGATCTGCCTTCGAACGCGAAATAATCCGGCGTATCAGAGAATAGCCATTGGAATGAGGTCCGGATGACGAAATGCCGATGATGGCGTCTCCCGACTTTACGTTGAGAGGGTTGATTAGCCTGGATTTTTCAACAATGCCAACGGCAAAGCCGGCCAGATCATAGTCTCCTGCAGTATACATACCGGGCATTTCGGCTGTTTCGCCTCCCGATAACGCACAACCTGCCAGTTCGCAGCCTGTGGCAATTCCGTCGATAACTTCCAGAGCATTTTCGACGGAGAGTTTTCCGGTTGCGTAATAGTCGAGAAAAAACAACGGTTCAGCACCTGTAACGACGATATCGTTTACACACATCGCAACCAGATCAATTCCGATCGTATTGTGGATATTCAGCTCACCCGCAAGCTTGAGCTTTGTTCCGACTCCATCCGTTCCGGAGACAAGTACAGGATTTTTATATTTTCCCAGGGGCAGTTCGAACAGTCCGCCAAAACCGCCGATTCCACCCATGACACCGGGTCGAAAAGTTCGCTTAACTATCGGTTTTATGCGGTCGACGAGCGCGTTGCCAGCGTCGATGTCGACCCCGCTGTCCCTGTAGGTCAAAGAGTCTTCAGAATTGTCCATAGCGGAGGGATTGGTCGGTAAAGTCTGGTGAAAACTTGATTTAGGGGTGGATTCTAAACGTTTTGCAGACAGATATCCCTGCAACAGTAGATGACGCTACCGGTGGTTCGGACGTAAAATCAGCCGGTGCCAAATTAAGGCTTTCGCTTGCATGCTCGCCCAGGTTCCAAATATTCTGACTCTACTGCGAATCGCCGCCTGCCCTGTGCTGGTGATACTGCTCAATGGTCAAAACTATGGCGCGGCATTGCTGCTGTTTTTGGTGGCGGGAATAACGGACGGGCTGGATGGATATATTGCCAAGCGTTACAACTTTGTGTCAAAGCTGGGCGCCATACTTGATCCGATTGCGGATAAGTTGCTGATCGCAAGCACCTACATCATGCTCGCGATTCTGCAGGACATCCCGTTTTATCTGTTGATTGTTGTCATGTTCCGGGATCTCGTCATCGTCGCCGGATATTTGATACTTGTGATGATGGGCGAAAATGTTCCAATGCGTCCACTGTACACAAGCAAAATCAATACTTTTCTGCAAATTACACTCATGATTGCCGTTTTGATGGCAAAGGCTCATTTGCTGGCATTTCCGATGCTTGTGGAGATTCTGATCGTTGGGGTGGTCATTACCACTGTTGTCAGCGGAGTTCAGTACGTATGGTCATGGGGGATTCGTCGAGAATACGGCGAAGAAAGTGGATAGCGAGTAAACCGGCAGTTGGCGCCATGACCCCATCTCGACAAACGATCATTCCAATGGTTGTAGCGGAAAGCAACGGATTCGACAGCTTTTTTAGTGAAGATAATGCCCAGCTTATTGATCAACTCAAAATACTTGCTTCAGGACAGCGATCTCGTCGTGTTCTTTACCTTTATGGCGCCAGTGGGAGTGGAAAGTCCCATCTTCTGCACACGTTTGGAGAAGTTGTAAAAGGTTGTGGAAAAAAGCATCTGCATTTGACCGTTAATCCGTTGGATAATCCATTTGACTCGCTCGCGGTTTCAGAGCGGGATGCCTACATCACGGTCGACGGATTCGAGAGGATAGAAAGCCTGCCGGATTGTCAGCGATCGCTGTTGACACTGTTCGAACAGCTTACCAATCACTCGGGCGTGCTGCTGGTTGCTTCTGCGATCCCCTTGACTCAGTTCACATCACTGCTTCCGGATTTGTCGTCAAGACTCAGTCTGGGCGGAGTGTATTGTCTGCGACCGCTGGGTGAAAACGCCAAGCGCGAGGCATTGCAGGCAGCCGCTGAAAGACGTGGTTTCGAGCTGCCCGATTCTGTGGTGAATTTTATTTTGACACATTATGAGCGAGACTCGACCGCACTTTTTTCATTGCTGGACCGAATCGACAATTCGGCACTTGCCGAGCAGAGGTCCAGGATCACCATACCGTTTGTCAGAAAGCTGATCGGTTCTGACTGAGTAACCGCCCTAAAGGGAGCTGCCGCCAATTTGTATGGCGCAGTTGGCTACGCGACGTCCGAGCACGTGTGCAAATGCTTTTTCGCTTTCCGTCAGAGGTGACCCCTGTCCATCAATGTGACCGGCGCCATATGGGCTGCCGCCACCATCAGTTTGACCAAGCGTTGTTCCTGCAAATGGAATTCCGATCAAAACCATGCCGTGATGAATCAACGGCAGCATCATGCCGAGCAATGTGCTTTCCTGACCACCGTTGTGAGACGACGAAGATGTAAAGACAGCTGCCGCTTTGTCTTTGAGTGTTCCGTTTAGCCAGTCCGAAGTGTGTTGGTCAAAAAAGTACTTAAGGGGCGCAGCCATCGTTCCAAAACGGCAGGGGCTGCCGAGAATGAGACCACTGCAGGTTTGTAAATCCTCTGCAGACACATAAATGTCGCCGTGTTCTGGTATGCTGGGCTCGGTCGATTCGGCAACAGTGGAAACAGGGGGAACAGTTCTCAGAGTCGCCTCTGCACCTGCAACGCTCTCGACACCGACGGCGACTTCATGTGCCAAAGCGGACACACTGCCGTGTCGACTGTAGTAAAGAACAAGAATTTTTGACATCGTGAAGAAGTCCCAGTCCGAGGGTGATCGCAGTGTACCAAATCTCCCGGGACATACCGACGACCGGGTATGAAGCAGGCTATCTACACTGAAATTCGAAACAGTTACGGCGAGGGTTGTTTTCTCACCGCGTATTTTTCCGAGCGGACTCTTGAGTTTTTAAGAAACCCGGAGGTCTGGTTTGTTGAGAAGTATGTTGTTGTCTGGTACAAAAACCACCGCAACAAGCTGGCTGAAGTACGGGTGCCTGATGATACCGACCGCACGGTGGTTTTGAAGAGCTACGGAGCCAGGTACTGGAGCGACAGGCTTAGGATTCGCGGGCGAACGTCGAAAGCAAAAAAACACTGGGAGAACGCCAAAATGCTGAGGGCGGCGGACATCAGTACACCACGACCTTTGCTCATGCTTTTGGCTCACGATCCGCACAATCCAGACCTGCTCGCTGTCGAGCCGGCAGCGGCTCACAGACCGCTTCGTGAATTTATTGCGCCGTTGTTTCAGAGTGATGAATCCGTTGAACTGACGAGCGGTGATATTTCACCGGTCGATCTGGTACAGGCCTGTGGTCAGTACATCCGCAGTTTTCACGATTCCGGTTTTGTTCACCGGGATATGTCCGGTGGCAATATTCTTGTGCTCGACACGTGGGATGGAACTGCCGCATCGAGCAAAAAAAACTTTGTGATTGTGGATATCAATCGTGTAAGGAAAATTGAGGGAGACATCGGGATCAATCTTCGTATTCAGGATCTCGAACGTCTTAACCTGCCTGAGCGCTACCTGCAGGAGTTTTATCGCGCCTATGCGGGTGAACGAATGGAACTGCAAAATGCGTGGCCAACATTTTTGAAGTATCGGACGGCCTATCGTAGAATCCGCAGCACTCGCAACCCGGTATGGCGTCTGTTGTTAAAACTGACGACGTATTGGGTCAGAACCGGTTAGCAGTTCTGCCTCGACTCATATTAATCATTCCGCCATTGTTCGAATACGTCCACAAACTGTTCAATCACACGGGTATCCGCCGCACGCTGCTAAAGGTTCGGATTCCCGTTTTTATCGTGCTGGTTTTGATCTGGCCCTGGATCGTGGACCGAGAGATGCTTCTACCCGGGCTTACCGTCTCTCTGCTGGGTGTAGCGATTCAATGGTGGTGTTTTGCCTGTTTGGAGAAGGAAAAAGTACTGACAATCCGAGGCCCGTACCAACTGTGTCGCAATCCGATGTACCTCGGACGATACCTGTTAATACTGGGTTTTATCATTGCTATTAATAATATCCCTGTGATTCTGGTGTTCACCGTAATCTACTGGTTCTACATGGTGAATAGAGTAAAACGAGAGGAGCCTGTGCTCGAGAACATTTTCGGGCAGCCGTATCGCGATTACTGCAGGGATGTGAACCGATTTCTTCCGGGATTTAGACGTGTGGATGGTAATTTCTTTTTTTTCGACTGGGAGATCATGCTCAGCAATAACGGTCACTGGAACCTGTTGTCCGTAGTCGTTGGCTACGCCTATATCTATGCAATGATTGGGTTCGTCGTACAGTAGTCTTATTAGATCGCTAGGCGTTTAGCAGAAACTCCATCAGCGCTTTTTGGGCGTGCAGTCGGTTCTCAGCTTCATCCCAGACAACGCTCTGTGGGCCGTCTATCACTGCCGCACTAACCTCACTTCCTCTGTAGGCAGGCAGGCAATGCATAAATATGGCCTCTCGGTCCGCTTTGGCCATCAGGGATTCGTTGACCTGATAGGGTTCGAAACATGCGCCCATGTCGCGCCTCTCCCGTTCTTGTCCCATGCTGATCCAGCAGTCTGTAACGACGACACTTGAATCGGCAACTGCATCATCGGGGTTGTCGCAGATAACGACATTTTGACCACATGCGGAAACCAGTGATTTTTCCGGGCCGTATCCGTCCGGGCTGGCGATGTAAAGCTGAAAATCGAGGAGTCTCGCAGCATTCATCCACGAGTGGCATACATTATTGCCGTCTCCAATCCAGGCGATTTTGTTTCCGCGAATGTCGCCCAGATACTGAATACAGGTCTGAATATCCGCCAGCAACTGGCAGGGATGATTGAAGTCAGACAGCGCATTGATTACCGGAACTGTCGAGGCTTCGGCCATGCGCACCACGCGCTCATGAGCGCCGGTTCGCATAATGATCAGTTTGACCATTCGCGACAGCACTCTCGCCGTATCTTCAAGAGGCTCTCCTCTTTGTAAATGGCTGTCGCCCGGAGCCAGAAAAATCGAGCTGCCACCCATCTGGGCTATTCCGGCTTCGAATGAAACCCGCGTTCTGGTAGAGGATTTTTCAAACACCATAGCCGCCGCCTGATGCCGCAGTACCTGACTGGCTTCGACACCCGCGCGAAGCTCTGCCGCTCTGGCAACAATTTGTCTGAATTCGTCCGCAGACAGATCCATCAAACTGAGAAAATGACGTGTCTTCATGACGGTATATTCGCCCGGTTACAGCTGGATAAATTGGCTGGAAGTGTGTGTTGTCGAAATTCAGCTCAATCGCTGTTCTTCATCCATTTTAAGGAATCCAGCGGTTTTAAAACTTTCCCGGTGACAGAACTTTATTGAGCACCCATAAACGCGAAAAGCGCCCGGATCAGGCGCTTCCGAAACGGGATTCTACCTAATGGATTGGAAATTTCAAATGATATACTCGCGCACCATTTTTTTCTGAAGACCGATATGTCTGAAATCAAGAAAGCCGTTTTGGCCTATTCCGGGGGCTTGGACACTTCGATAATTCTGAAGTGGCTTCAGGACCGATACGACTGTGAAGTCGTGACCTTCACTGCGGATATCGGGCAGGGCGAAGAGCTCGAACCCGCGCGTAAAAAAGCTGAGGCTTTTGGTATCAGGGAAATTTTCATCGAAAACCTGCAAGAGGAGTTTGCGACGGAGTATGTGTTTCCCATGTTCCGTGCCAATGCGATTTACGAGGGCGAGTATCTGCTTGGAACATCTATCGCGCGTCCTTTGATCGCTAAGTACCTGGTCAAAATAGCTGAACAGACCGGGGCCGATGCTATTTCACACGGCGCTACAGGAAAGGGCAATGATCAGGTCCGGTTCGAACTGGCTTCCTACGCACTCAACCCCGGAATCAAAATTATCGCGCCGTGGCGAGAGTGGGACCTGACGTCGCGGGAACGACTAATGGCTTATGCGTCTGAACACAATATTTCGGTTGAGAAGAAAAAGGATGGCAGTTCGCCCTATTCTGTTGATGCCAATCTCTTGCATATCTCACACGAGGGAGAAGAACTCGAGGATCCATGGCAATCCCCCAAACCGGATATGTGGAGTTGGACTACAGATCCGGAAAAAGCGCCCGACGAACCGGAAGAACTCCTGTTGACCTATCGCAACGGCGATATTACTGCGGTCGACGAAGTTTCCATGACACCCGCTCAGGTTATGCATGCGCTCAACGAGGCGGGATCAAGGCATGGAGTTGGCCGTGCTGATCTGGTCGAGAACCGATACGTCGGTATGAAATCCAGGGGATGTTACGAAACACCCGCAGGCAGCATCATGCTCAAAGCACACCGTGCGATTGAGTCGATCACTCTCGACCGGGAGGTCGCGCATCTTAAAGATGAACTGATGCCACGCTATGCAAAACTCATCTACAACGGATACTGGTTTGCGCCCGAGAGAAAGATGATGCAGCAGATGATTGATGCATCTCAGGTCACGGTAAATGGTGATGTGCGGTTGAAGCTGTACAAAGGCAACGTGCAGATTCTGGGGCGTCGATCAACGGAGTCACTGTTCGACGAGAAAATTGCAACGTTTGACGAAGATCAGGGCGCCTATGATCAGGGAGACGCAACCGGGTTTATTCGATTAAATGCTTTACGTATGCGCATTGCCGCATTAAAAGGCAGGAAAAACGACTAGACTCATCATGCCGATGACGGTTTGCCTTGTTGTACCCCTGTACAACGAAGGGGAGGCTGTTTTTGATCTGATTGAGCATATCGACTCCATTTCCGGGATCCACAAGGCAGTGCTGGTTGACGCGAGCACCGACTTCGAATCGGTGCGAGCGTTTGAGCGTGCTCAAATATCCAAAAAGGGTCTGCAAAAATACTCCTTTGTGCGTCTTCAAACTGCGGGCAGGGCTGTGCAAATGAACGCAGGTGCCGAACTTTCCGCGGAGGACATATTGTTGTTCCTGCACTGCGATACCCGTTTGCCTGAGAGATCCTGTGAATTGATCAACGATCAGATTTCCGCGGGATATGAGTGGGGTCGGTTTGATGTGTGCATGGATGATTCTGGCTGGCCTTTCCGGCTAATCGCAGCCATGATCAATATACGTTCCCGAATGAGGCATCTGGCAACAGGTGATCAGGCGATTTTTATTCGACGAGAACTGTTTGCCGCAGCAGGCTGTTTTGAGGAAATACCATTGATGGAAGACATTGCTTTGAGCCGAAAGCTTCGTCACAGTCCTGCTGCGCTGATCAAGGTCCCTGTGCTGACGTCCGCCCGCAGGTGGCGGAAAAGAGGCATTGGCAGAACAATTGTCTTAATGTGGTTGATTCGCATGGCGTACTGGTTGGGAGTCGACCCCAATCGGCTGGCCAGGTGGTATGGCCATGCACGATAGAATTCCGCTGTACCTGTTCGCCAAGGCACCGGTGCCTGGAACGGTAAAAACAAGGATGCAACCGCATCTTTCGCCGTTTAAATGTGCAGAACTGGCCAAAATGATGCTGCGGGAATCGGCGAAGAAGGTATCCGAACACTGGCCGGGTCGTCTCGTACTGACGGTAGCGCCCGACGACACGCACTCAATATTTCGCGAGATTCAGCTTGAAACTGATTGCGCGCTTGTGGTGCAGCAGGACGGTGATCTGGGAATGCGAATGTCCGCCGTTATCTCAGATGGGCTGAAGCATTTTCCGGCAGCCGTTGTTATGGGGTGTGATGTGCCGCATCTTTCTGGTGATGTTCTGGCAACGGCGCACGATGTACTAAAGGCCGGAAAAAACGTCATTGGGCCTGCCAGTGACGGCGGTTTTTACCTGCTTGGACTAAATACGTTCGATCCCGGGATATTCGACAACATTAAATGGGGCGAAAGCGCTGTTTTCAAGGCCGTGAAGGAAGCGATATTCGCCAGAAAATGGCCCTTGATCGAATTGTCAGAAGTTTACGATATCGACACCTTTGTTGATCTGCAGCGGCTGGCAGCGGAGAATCCTGTATATCAACGAATTCTGGTGGAGAATTGAGGCCAGGGTTTAAAAAAACCATATGATAAGCAGCCCCTCGACGTTAAAACCAGAGTTTGAGCTGGAGTTTTTGCGGCCATCGTATTGGCCGAAATGGTGTTTGTATGGCTTTTTGTATGTTGTGTCTTTTTTGCCAAGGACCTGGGTGATGAAAATCGGGGAACAGGTCGGGCGCCAGTTCTACAAAACAAATCGAAAGCGGCGCGAGATCGCTCGAATCAATGTGGCATTGTGTTTCCCGGAAAAATCAACGTCCGAATGCGAGTTGCTGGTTGAGCAACACTTTCTTCACTACGGCCGGTCCCTTGTGGATATGGGAATTGCGCTTTGGGGTAAAAGCAAACGAGTTAACAGAGTTGTTGATACCGAAGGCGTCGAACGGTTGCGCGATATTATTGCCGAGCGTCCGGTAATACTTATTACCTATCATCTAACCACTCTCGAAATGTTGGGGAGCGTCGTTGGTCAAATGGGACCGTGCGTCTGTATGATGAACCACAACAAGGATCGACTGCTCACCTGGCAGCAATACAAGGCACGCAAGCGATTTGGGGATATCAATATGGTAATGCGTGCGGAAGGATTACGGGGCATCATTAAAGGTATTCGCGAACGCAGATACTGTGTTTATTTGCCGGATGAGGATTTCGGCGATGGCAAGCATGCAGAATTTGCACCATTTTTCGGTGTCAGCCGGGCAACCCTTAACACCACTGCTCGCCTCGCCCGTTCCACCGGCAGCGCTGTAGTACCGGTTGTGTGCTACCTGGACCCGAAGAGCGGAAAGTATCGCTGCGTGTTTTCAGAACCTATCGAGAACTACCCGGGAGAGAATGAAACCGAAAATGCGGTTCGGCTGAACGCAGCGATGGAGGAACAGATCCGGGTGGCCCCTGAACACTATCTTTGGACCTTCAGGTGGTTCAGAACGCGCCCCGACGGACTGCCCGATCCGTATAAGTCAGTAGCGGCTTCTGCTGAGAAGCTGACGACGTGAAAATACTTGCAATAAAGCAGACTTCGCTTGGAGACGTGCTGCATGTGACCGGACATTTGCGTCGGATGAAGGAAGCATTTCCAGAGGCTGAACTGCATGTGATGACAGCAACATCTTCGGCGATGATTCTTGAAAATCATACTTCCATTGATAAGTTGATAGTCATCGATCGATACGGGTTTAAAAAGAACTGGTGGCGCAAACCCGTCTGGTCCTATCGATTGATGAAGACTGCGATGCAGCAGATTCGACAGCATGAATATGATCTTGCAATCGATTTTCAGGGTTTGTCCAAATCTGTAATTTTTTTATATGGCGCCAGAGCCAGACGCAAATTTGTAAAGGGGAAGTGGCCCGGTCTGACCGGATTTCACAACCGTCAGTTGCATGCTGTGCGTGAAATGGATGCGGTCCTCGATATGGCGGGAATAGACGCTGAGGACACCAGCATGGAGTTCCAGACTACCGTGGACGACGATAATCATGTGGACTCTCTGGTGAAACAACTTGCCCGGAACGATCTACCGGTTCTTCTTTTCAGCTGCTTTTCAAGATGGCAAAGCAAGGATTGGCCGCTGGAGAAATACGTGGAACTTGCTCGCTATTACGCAGACGACAACCTGATCCTATTTTCGGGTGCAGAAAACAGGCAGCCGGAAATTGAGCAGGCCGTCGCATTGCTCAAGCATCCAAACTGTCACTCTGTTGCAGGCAAAATCACCCTTAGACAATTTGCCGCTCTGGCGGGTAAAGCAACCTTAATGGTGACCGGAGACAGTTTTCCGATGCACGTATCCGTTGCAAAAGGCACTCCGGTGGTTGCGATTTTTGGACCGACCAATCCGCACAAAGTCGGTCCGATTGGAAAATCCCACCGTGTCGTGCAGGCGCCAAATTGTCGACAATGTGAGAATTCGAGATGCCGACGGTTGTGTCTGCTGGACGTGCCGGTCGGATCAGTGCGTGATGCGGTTGATAACGCGCTGACAAAAATAGGATACCAAATCAGTTGAGTGCCGTTCGGGCATTTTCGAACATACGATCGAATTCTGCCTGCGAAGTGTCAGCCTCTTCGGTGATCCAACTGCGAAATGCGGCAATTTGCGGTTCTGACTCTCGTCCGGGAACGCAGATAAAATAATAGGAAACATTGGATCGCGAAACCACTTCAGGAAACAGCATGACCAGCCGCCCGGCGTTAATATCATCGAGTACGTGGGAGCTGCGAGCCAGAGCTATTCCCTGATCATCTATTGCCGCCTGCAGCGCAAGGCTTGTGAGCGGAAACTTGGTGCCGGGAGGCATTTTCTTGACTGCAACGCCTGCGTCCTTAAACCAGTCTCGCCATTTCGGCAGAATATCGATGATGCCACGACGAAGCAGTGGGTAGCGTAACAATTCCTCGGGGCTTTGCGGCGAGCCGTTTTTTTCCAGAAAACGAGGACTGCAGACGGGGAAGACATATTCATTGAGGATGCGTTGCTCGAACATATTCCCCCAGTTGCCGTATCCCAGTCGAATGCCGATATCTGCGTTTTCTGCGTTGAAATCCACCAATTGGTCGGACGTCGATATCCAGACATCAATGTCCGGGTAGTCCTGCTTGAAATGACCGAGCCGTGGCACCAGCCACTTGAAGGCGAAAGACTGCAACAGCGTAACCCGCAAAGCAGCCGGACCGTCGTTGCGTTCATTCAAATCCTCAAGTGTCGACGAAATTCTCCGTATAAAGTCCCTGACGATAGGCACCAGAGCATGTCCCGCTTCGGTCAGAACAAGCCGTCGGCCACGGCGTTCAAACAGCTTGAACCCCCACATTTCTTCTGCGTGTTTGATCTGGTGGCTTATAGCGCTTTGGGTGACAAACAATTCTTCGGCAGCCCGGGTGTAGCTTAAATGTCTGGCGGCTGCCTCGAGCGCCCGAAGCGCCGCAATAGGTGGAAATCGTACCGACACAGTTAAAGTTTATACATGAACAAATACTCATGAATTAGATGAGAAACTTTCGTTTGTTCCAAACCGAAAACGCCCTTATATTCAGAGGCGTACCAACAGCGAAACGTTGCTTTTGGGTTTGCTAAGTTCTTGACTATTCGAGGTATTTTGAAATGGCTAATAATTTGATTATTCGTGTAGGTGCTGCTTATATCGGCGCTCTGTCGATACTGGCCTTGATAATGGCTGTCGTCAGTTAGGAGTTTATCATGAGTATGACTAAAAATTTATCGTCTAACGTTATCGTTGGAGAATTCCGGACTTCACTGTTGTCGAGACTGTTCAGCCGATTCGTCGCCTGGCGTCGTCGACAGGTCGCAATAGCACAGTTGCAGCAGATGCCGGATCGTTTACTGGCCGATATTGGGATCGAGCGCTACCAGATTAGCGATTTCGTGAATAAATCGGATGCGGCAGATGAGGTCACATTTCGTGCACCAGCACCGTACAACAAAGAGGTCGCACTGCCTCACGCCGCCTGACAATCTTCATTCCTCCATTGGTGTTTATTAGGGCGACCGCCAGGTCGCCCATTTTTTTGCCCACATGGACGTGGTCGGATGTTTCATTGCCCAATATTTGATGGCACGAATTCAATGTGGACATATCGATCCACAACAGATTGAGCTAGAATCCGAGCGGTCGATTTTTACCCTTCCGGATATGTTTTTCGAGTTTTTAGCGCAACACTGGTATCTGTTTGCAATGCTGGCAATTATTTTGCTCTTGCTGGCATTTGGACCGAACACTGCGGCTGCGGGCGCCAAAAAAATATCGGCGTTACAGCTTCCCCAGTTGCAATCCCGACAGGGCGCTGCAATTGTAGATGTGAGCACGCAGGAAGAATTTGCTGCAGGTCACATTGAGCAGTCAAAAAATATTCCGTTGAAAACTCTCGAGGAAAACCTGGATCAGTTGAAAAAGTTCAAGGAAAAGCCCGTGATTCTTGTCTGTGCGGCGGGTACCAGAGCCCCGAAAGCTGCGGGTGTGTTGCGTAAAGGTGGGTTTTCCGACCTCTACTTACTCGATGGCGGTCTGGCGGCATGGCGAAAGGAAAATCTGCCGTTGGCTAAAAATTGATCTCCGACTTCTAACCTCTGTACACCATTTGTCGCTATGGCCTCTCCCGTCACTAAACTGGAACCCAAAAAAATCTACCTGAAGGACTGTTCATTCGAATCACCTTCGAGTCCACATATTTTCGCTCGTGGAGAGGTTCAGCCGAAAATGGAAGTCCAAATGACTATCGCCCACACCCGTATCGAGGCAGATCACAATTTTTTTGAAGTCGTATTGAAGATTACGGTAACGGCGACTCATGAAGACACAAATCTTTTCCTCGCCGAAATTCAGCAGGCTGGGATATTCGGCGTGCAGAATCTTGCAGAGGACCGAATAGAGATGGTGCTTGAAGTCGCCTGTCCACACATGCTGCTGCCGTTTGCGCGGGAAGAGCTCGCGGGGCTGGTAGCCAAGGGCGGGTTCCCCCAACTTCTTTTGAATCCGGTCAATTTCGAAGCGATATACCAGCAGAAAAAAGAAAAAGAAGCTCGGAGCGTGGAACCACCTGCTGACGCGCGGCCGAACTGATTCAAATCATCATCGCAGAGTTTGCATAACCAGGAGAATAATTCGGAAGTTGCTGTATTGGGAGCAGGGTCGTGGGGAACTGCGCTGGCATCTCTGGCGTGTAAAAATTTCTCCAGAGTTCGTCTCTGGTCTCATCGTTCGCAAATACTTGAAGACATTGCTGAAACCGGTGAGAACCGAAGTTATCTTCCGGGTATCGAGCTGCAATCCAACATTATTCCGTCACCTGATCTGGAAGACATTGTTGGTGGTGTAAGCCGTTTTATTGTCGTTGTCCCGAGCCACGCATTCAGACAAACCTGCGACCGGCTTCAGCGCATACGCAGCCGTGCAGGTTCGGATCTCGATCCCTTACAACTCGTATGGGGCACCAAAGGTTTCGAGCCGGACTCCGGGCTGTTGCTGAGTCAGGTCGCTGCTGAAATATTTCCCGAAGATGCAAATTTTGGCGTCGTCTCCGGACCCAGTTTTGCCAAAGAGACCACGCTTCAGATGCCGACTGCACTGACCGTAGCCTGCCGGTTCGAGGGTGAGGTTGAAAGCGTTTGCGAGTGGTTTCGAACGGCCACTACGAGAGTCTACGGCAGTGATGATTTAATCGGTGTGCAGCTGGGGGGCGCGATCAAAAATGTGATGGCGATCGCAGCAGGCATTGGCGATGGGCTCGGCTACGGTGCCAATGCAAGAGCCGCGCTGATTACTCGGGGGTTGGTTGAGTTGAATCGCCTGTGTAAAGCACTGGGAGGCAAGCCGGAGACAATAATGGGCTTAACCGGTGTCGGGGATCTGGTATTGACATGCACTGATAATCAATCGCGGAACCGTCGCTTTGGTATGGGACTGGGGGCGGGAAAGTCGATCCAGGCTATAAAAGAAGAAATCGGACAGGAAATCGAGGGCATAAATACCACTCAGGTTTTGTTTAATAAAAGTAAGGATCTGAATTTGACAATGCCAATAACTGAGCAGGTTTACCAGATTATATTTGAGGGTAAAAACCCGGCACATGCGGTCAACAGTCTGCTGCAGCGCACAGCAAAGAGTGAGAACGAGTAACCGATCTACGGATAGTTGTCTGTCTTTTCTGGCGCGAGCACTGAGCGTCATCAGGAATCTGAGTTTGGTCATTCTGATTGTTGCGGCATGTTCAGCAAAAGCCGATTACTCTGTGGCTCGAACCCAACTAATTGGCATTGACTCTTTCGATTCTGATCCTGAGCATGACATTAGCGGCTTGTCCGGGTTGGCGTGGGATTACGATCAACAAATCCTGTGGGCGGTATCAGATCTTGGTTTTGTAGCATCGTTCGAGTTGTTGCCAAACCCGGCGGACCCGGTGCGTATCAGATTGGTTGAAAAGTTTCCGCTGAATCTGAAAGACGAGCGCCTGACCGGAAAAAAATGGCTGGATGCAGAAGGTCTTGCCCTTGCCCGGCATGACAACGGCGTGGCTGGTGATACCGAGTTGATTGTCTCTTTTGAGAGGCGACCTCGGCTCGAGGGGTTCAATGCTCGCGGTGAGTGGACCCGGAAAATTGAAATTCCGGAGTTTTTTAAAGATGCAGAGAACTATCGGCACTCCAACAATGCGCTGGAATCAGTAACACATCATCCAAAGTTCGGATGGATTCTCGGTATCGAGTTTCCGTATCAGTCTGAAAACGAGAACCTGCACACTATTTTTACCGCAGATGGTGTGCGTTCGTGGCGTTTCGCGCGCTCCGAGTTGCCCGGTAGCGCTTTGACAGGGCTGCAGTGGATACAGAGCAGTCGTCTGATAACGCTTGAGAGGGCGTACGTAGATCCGTTACAGCCGTTTTACACAATTCTTCGAGTTCTGGATCTTGACCAATGTGGAGAGACAGTAACCTGTGAGCCCAAGCCACTGCTGCAATTAAACAGTCATCTTGATGGACCCTTGGACAATTTTGAGGGAATTGCGAAGATTGATGATTCAAATCTGATATTGGTTAGCGACAACAATGGCAGTGATGTTCAACAAACTTTGTTTATGAGAGTCCAGTTCGAACACCGCTAAATCGTGAGTGATCAGGCCGGCGGACCCGTTGCAGTAACGGAGGCGGTGCCTTCAAACCCGTGTTGCCTCCATGCTTCATAGACGACGACAGATACAGCATTGGACAGATTCAGACTTCGGCTTTGAGGTGTCATTGGGAGATGCAGCCTATGTTGCTCGTGAATACAGGACCGGATTTTTTCGGGCAGCCCGCTGCCTTCTGAGCCGAATACCAGAGCGTCATTTTTAAGGAATCTGAATGCGCTATACGGGGTACTGTGTCGGGTGGAAAAACTCAGTATTCGACCGCTGAAATGGTCTGTAAATTCGCTCCATGATTTCCATGATCGTATGTTGGCAAACTCACGGTAGTCCAGACCGGCCCTTCGGAGCGACTTTTCCTGCAGGGTGAACCCGAGAGGTTCGATAAGATGCAGCTGACAGCCGGTGTTTGCACACAGCCGGATTATGTTACCGGTGTTCGGCGGAATCTCTGGATGAACAAGGACAACAGAAAACATCGCATGAGTCCGAGTTCAGAATGGTTTTACAACCACAAGAATGACGATGCCTACCAACAAAAGCACGGGCGCTTCGTTCATCCAGCGATAGAATATATGGCTTCTGACATTGGCATCCCGTCTGAATCGCACCAGAGCAAAGTAACACCAGATGTGATAGACAATCAGCAGAAATACCAGCGCAAGCTTCCAAACCAGCCACCGCCCTGAAAATCCGTAACCGATCCAAAGCCACATGCCGAGGACGACAGTAACGATCGCGCCGGGTGTCATGATTCCGAAAAAAAGCTTGCGTTCCATAACCTTAAATCGCTCCTTACTGATCTCATCTTCAGCCTGCGCATGGTACACGTAGAGTCTCGGCAAATAAAAAATCCCCGCCATCCAGGTGACCATTGAGATGATGTGGAACGCCTTAATCCAGAGCATTGGTTTGGAAATGTGCTTTTGTTCGTATTTTACGCCTATCACACTCGCCAGATCACAATGACTATAGATGGTACATAGACCGCATGCGGGATGATGCCTTAGTATCGCGTCGTCTGGTATTCATTGTATGGTCATCGAATTCTCGCAAGCAGAACTGGCGCGCGGACTGCGCCTTATTCTCGGACCGGTTCTGTCCTCGGAGCGCGGGATCGATCATATCGCCACTTCCTGGGCGAATCTGAAGCGGAAAGACCAGGAATTCTGCATTCGGTGGACCAACGCCATCGCCAAATCCAACTATGAACTCGGATTGCATTTTGCCGAATCCGCGTCCGACGCACTCGGCAAAATGGACGACGACACAGCACATCTGTGGGCGCAGTATATTCTGGCCCGATACGATGAGGCAGGAAGAACTGGCGGTACCCACGCGATTGACTGCAAGGGTGATTTTGTCACCGAGATGCAGGCGCGGAAAGTCAGGGTATGTCTGAGCGAAATTCAGTCCGTTTTTGAAACCGTTTTGCAGGGGATGTCGGGTCGGGAGCTGACATTGCGACCAGGGGACAAAGCATGGACAGACTCAGTAAATATTTTTCTGCCAAAGGAAATTGAGCGATTTGGCAGCGCTGAACACAACTACAGCCTGTACAAAATCAGTGCGGTCATGGTGTGGGCACAGATTCGTTTTGGAACCTTTCGCAGGCGCGATATTGACGAACCGCATCTGGAAGATCGCCTGCGCAATATTTCAGCAACACAAAATGCTCAGCAGTGGTTTGTGTGTGTCGAAAACTACCGGTTAAGACACCGGGTGCTTGAGGAATTTCCAGGTCTTGAGCGTGATATGAATTTGCTTGAGAAACTCACTGACACGCATATCTGGACGCTACCGAAACAGATTAAGACACCGTCATCCGATGTGGAAGATACACTGGACGTGGTGCTTGAACATCTGGAACAGTCCGTTCCTGCAAGCCCACCCTATTTTGCTGACTTCGATCTGACTGCAACACGACAGCGGGCCGAGGAGCGTCTGGATGAAGAGAAGGAGCAACTTAAGGTTGCGCTGGGCGAGTTACTGGAGGCAGAAGTTTCAACGGCAGATAAAGAGGTCGATGTAGGTAAGCTGAATTTTGAAATTAAAAAATATGACCGGGACAAGGACCACAGTCCTGAGCTGCAGCTGGACGGTGAGACGATTCAGGCCAGCGAGAAAGTGGAGCAGCTACTTAAGTCGATGCTTTTGGATCTGGATAACCTGCCCTCTGACTGGCTCGATGCTGGCGGAAAGGGGGATTACGGCGACAGCGACCAGGACAATTCTCGCCAGGATGGGCACTGGCTGCCGCAAAGCGAGCGCGACGGTGTGGCGCTGTATGACGAATGGGATTTTCGCCGCAAAGGCTTTAGACAAAATTGGTGCGCCGTTTTTGAACGGCCGGGACCCGAGGCAGACTCCGATTTTGTCGACGATACTTTGGCCGAGTATTCTTCGTTGGTGAAAGATATTCGTCGCCAGTTTGAAGCCATTCGCGGGGCAAATACGAAACTCAAAGCCCAGGCGGATGGCGACGATGTGGATTTTGATGCGCTTGTAGACGCTTATGCCGATATGCGCCTGGGCAGTGAAATGAGTGAGCTACTGTTTACCCAGACTCAGAATAAAGACAGAAGCCTCTCTGTTGCGTTTATGGTTGATGTCAGCGGATCGACGAAAGGATGGATCAATGACGCCGAACGGCAGAGTCTGGTTCTGCTCTGCGAGGCCTTGAATCGACTGGGTGATCAATACGCAATCTACGGGTTTTCCGGAATGACCAGAAACCGCTGTGATGTTTTCGAAGTCAAGAGATTTGACCAACTCTACAACGAAACGGTCAGACGGCGGATCAGCGGCCTGTCACCGCAGGATTACACACGCATGGGTCCGGCGATTCGACATCTCTGCGACAAGCTCGTGAATGAGGAAAGCAAAACCCGTCTTCTGATCACCCTTTCCGATGGAAAGCCGGATGACTACGATGGTTATCGGGGACAATATGGCATAGAGGACACCCGGCACGCCTTACTTGAGGCACGTAGTATGGGTATTCACGCGTTCTGCATCACAATCGATAAGCAGGCTGGCGACTACCTGCCCTATATGTATGGACCGGCCAGTTTTGTGCTTGTCGATGATGTGCGCAAATTGCCTCATAAAGTGGTCGACGTGTACCGACGGCTGACGACCTGACAAAGTGAACAGTCTGAATCGATACTATAATCGCGGGAACGTTTGCTCACGGCGTACGCTATTAAGGTGTTTTTCAAATCTCCCCCTATCTTTGCATTGCTTTTGGTGTGCGGCGCTTCAGGTACGGTATTCGCGAATGAACTGACTCGCTCAGAAGCCGAGCTGGACGCTCTCAAAGGGTCAATCAAAGCGCTAAACAAACAGCTTGACCAGGAGAGAAAGGAAGAGCAGTCGATCAGTGCTGATTTGGATCGAATTGAGATTGAAATGGCCTCATTGGCGAAAACAATTGTAAAGGGGGAGCGCACACTGGATTCACTGCAATCTGAACAAAAACGGTTGAATGAAAGGAATGTGGAACTTCAGTCGAGTTCCCTGAAAGCGCGGCAGAGTCTTGCTGAGTTGATCAAATCGAGTTTTTTGCTTGGACGGGAAGGTGGACTAAAGCTGGTTCTCAACCAGGGTAATCCGGCGGAGTCCGGACGCCAGCTGGCGATCTACCGATATCTTATGGAGGCCCGAGATGATCAACTGACAGATATTCAGGATGAACTATCAGCACTTAAACAACTGCACGCCGAACTCTCGGAAAACCGCAGTCGGATTCAAAATGAGAACAATTCACTGAAAGAGCAGCGGGAATCGCTGGCGGATCGGGAAAAATCGCGACAAAGAGCATTGTCGAAGGTTATCGAATCCATTGAGGAAGGCGAGTCCCAGGCGAAACTGTACGCCAGAAAGGAAAAAAATCTGGTCAAGCTTCTGCAAAAACTTAAGCGCAGAAAATCTGAGGCCGATCGAGCGGCCACTTCATTAACACAGATTCGTAGTGGGGACGAAAAGCAAACGGTTGCAGAAACTGGTTCACCGACCCCTGCGCCAAAAAAAGCGGTAAAAAATGAACCTGTCCTGCTGTCGGGGTTCAAAAAGAACAGAGGGCGCTTGCAGCTGCCGGTTCGCGGAAAAATCATTGCCAGATTTGGTCAAAAGAAGCCCGAGAGCGGACTGCGCTGGGAGGGCTTAATGTTCAGATCTGAGAGTAAGAGGCAGGTCGAGGCAATTTATCCGGGACAGGTTGTTTACGCGGACTGGTTTCATGGCTACGGTCAGCTTCTGGTGCTGGATCACGGGGAGGGTTATATGAGTCTGTACGGCCACAATGACCGGCTGCATACCGAGATTGGTGATGTGGTCGCGGCAGGACAGGTTGTTGCGCAGGCTGGCACCAGCGGCGGCTTGCGCAACCCGGGCCTGTATTTTGAAATCCGACGGAACGGTGAACCCGATGATCCGCTAGAATGGTGTCGAATCTGACGTTTATTTCAACAGCCCCGATTAAAATTCCGAATAAGCCTGACAGTATTGAGATATTGCGTAAATTGGTATGCGAGAAAATTTGAGAAAAAACATGAATCCGATTGTTGTATGGGCAGGCGTTGTGATCGTTCTGCTGGCATCGCATCCGGGGTATGTGGGTGCACAGTCGGAATCTGATTCCAGCCTTCCGCTGGAGGATCTGCAGGTATTCGCAGAAATTTTTGGCAAGATCAAGGAAGACTATGTGGATCCATCCGATGATTCGACCCTACTAAACGATGCGATACGCGGAATGCTTCAGGGTCTCGACCCGCACTCTGCATATCTGCGGCCTGATGCCTATTCCGACATCAGGGAATCAACAGAAGGGAAATTTGGAGGGCTCGGCATTGAGGTTACCACTGAGGACGGATTCATCAAAGTTGTTGCGCCAATCGATGATACGCCCGCTTACGATGCCGGACTGAAGCCCAATGACATCATTGTGATGCTCGATGACAAGCCGGTTAGGGGAATCGGGTTGCGCGCGGCTGTGGAAAGTATGCGCGGGCCACCCGGAACGCCAATCAAGCTGACTATCGCCCGAGAGGGTATAGCAGAACCGTTTGAAGTGACCCTCGTGCGTGCGGTAATCCGGGTAACAAGCGTTCGCAGTGAAGAGTTCCCCGACGGTTTTGCCTACATCAGGATTTCCAGTTTTCAAAGCCGCACTGCGGCTAATCTGGAGAACCGGCTCGAAGAAATGCAGGAGAATATGCCTGATGGAATTCATGGCCTGGTCCTGGATCTCCGAAACAATCCCGGCGGTGTCCTCAGGGGTGCAGTCGAAGTAAGTGATCTGTTTCTGGCATCGGGTCCGATTGTATCGACGCGAGGGCGAAATGAAGACAATCAAAGCAGTTATCTCGCCAAGTCGGGCGATGTTCTCGACGATGCGCCGATTGTGGTTTTGGTCAATGGCGGTTCGGCTTCTGCTTCTGAAATTGTTGCGGGTGCGCTGCAGGATCACAAACGCGCCATTATTCTGGGTACCAAGACTTTTGGAAAAGGCTCAGTGCAGACAGTCATTCCGATGAATAATGGAGCGGCCCTTAAAATGACAACGGCTCGCTACTACACGCCGTCAAATCGTTCCATTCAGGCCACCGGAATTATTCCGGATATCGAAGTGGAACAGCTCGAGCTCCGCACTGATGACGGTTCCTCGCGGCAAGTACGCGAATCCGACCTCGCCGGGCATCTGGAAAATGACGCGGGCGATGACGACGATTCCGCCACTGATGTCAGCTCAGAGAGTAATCTGGAGAAGCGATTGCAAAGCGATTTTCAGCTGCGGGAAGCCGTCAATCTGCTCAAAGGCATGAGCCTGGTTAAACGCAGAAGTGAATTCGAACCCGACGAAGGTTAGACATTCATATTCAGCAGCCGTGGTTTCCATTAGCCGGATATCGCGGCCAGCACTATCGCACTGTAGCTAACGCCCGGCGGAATCCGCATCAGCTGTTTCGGCTCTCTCTGTCACGCCACTTTCGAAACCAGACGATTAACGTCAGGTATCCACGTCTTGCCCATGGAAAGTCGATGGACAGAACCAGCAAACCAAGCGGCAGCATCCAAAGGCCCAGTATTGGCAGGAACCACAGCAAGCCGCCAAGCAACAGCAGCACGCCCAGAATCTGACGGACAATAGGGGGCATCCGCCGGAGTTTGCCAGCGACGTCTTTGAGTCGTCGGTTCAATCGTTGAGTCACGATTTCTTAGTCCGCAAATATTGTTGGAAGACAGCAATTCTGCTGTTCCGGTTCAAGTGTATACTCACCGCCAATACGAATTTTCGTTGTTTTTCTCTTGATACTTCCTTTCACCAAAATGCAGTCCCTCGGCAACGATTTCGTTGTTATCGACGGCATCGGCAATCGTGTCCCGGTTGGCAAAGATTTTGCTGCCCGGATTGCGGATCGGAGATTCGGGATTGGCTGCGACCAGATTCTATTGGTTGAAGAAGGCGACCACAATGCGGATTTTAAATTTCGTATTTTTAATCAGGACGGGTCAGAAGTCGGGCAATGCGGTAACGGTGCGAGGTGTTTCGCCAGGTACGTTGTTGATAACAACCTGTGGCATCGCGATACGATGACCGCAAAGACGTTGACGACGTCGATCCGAATGGTGCTCGAAGACGACGGAACGGTGTCCGTGGATATGGGAGCACCTGTATTTGATCCGGATTCAATTCCTTTGAATGCGGACAATGAACAAACCGGATATGATTTTGTATCGACTCAGGGGTCGGTTAAATTCGGTGCCGTCTCGATGGGAAATCCTCATGCGGTTATCGAGGTGGAAGACGTTGGCACCGCACCGGTGGGGAGGCTGGGCGCGGAACTTCAGCAGTCCTCGATATTCCCTGAAAGTGTCAATGTTGGGTTTATGGCGATGCAGTCCAGGAACTGCATAGATTTGCGAGTGTTTGAGCGTGGCGTGGGTGAAACCATGGGATGTGGCAGTGGGGCATGCGCTGCGGTGGTATACGGTATCTCAACTGGAAAGCTCTCGCCCTCGGTGACAGTGAATTTACCCGGTGGAGCGGCTGTGGTCAGCTGGGACGGGCGTGGCAGTGCGGTCACCCTCCGCGGATCTGCGGAAACCGTATTCGAGGGTGAAATCGATGTCTCTGAATTTGCGGCATCCTGAAACGGTATAATGCCAAAACCCCAATAGCCTGCTTCATTGCATTTGCAGATTGATGAAATCGTCATGACTAAAGCCGACGACGTTGAACGTTTTCTAAAATCGAATCCGGACTTTTTGAGTCAGCGTCCTGAGCTTATGGCGGCTTTGGATCTGGGGGAACTGCACTCTGACAACCTATTCGAGCAACGAAAAATTGACGTTATGCGTGCCCGCGAAGTCGTCCAGCAGCGTCGTGTTGAGGCCATGGTTGAAAACGTCGAGAGCAACCAGCAGCTCGAACGGATGCTCCACAGTCTCGCGGTAGAGCTGCTGTCTGCAGTTAGCAACCACTCTTCGTCTGCAGAGTCCGATCGACAGCTTGATGCTGAAGAAAAAGTGCGGCAGCAATTCGGTCTGCATCATGTTCGAATCCTGCTCCGAAAAGATGCGTCGTCGCTCGAACAGGGAATTGAATATCCACTCCTTGAAAAAAGAGTATCCCATTTGAGCAGTGTCTGTGACGACCGTGCTCCCAGTCGACTTTTGAGGTCACTGTTTCTTGACTCAGGGGCCGACATCGGCTCCTGTGCATTTGTACCTCTGGTGGCATCTCACAAGCTCATTGGTGTGCTAGCCATTGGTGATCAATCGCCGGACCGATTTAAACCAGGTATGGGGAACATAATTCTCGATCGACTGGGCGAACTGATTGGTTCCTATTTCGGGCAGTAAGGGCCTGCGCGCATGTCTGAATCAAATACGGCAGATCTCAAACTATGGCGGGTCCGCTTTAATGATCACCTTAGCCGTGAGCGACGTTGTTCGAAACATACCGCTCAGGCCTACATGAGAGACCTGCAGCAATTGCAGAAATTCGTCGAATCAAAAAACGTATTGAGTTGGAACGCTTTGACGGTACAACAGAGTCGACTGTTCGCCGCCTGGTTGCATCAGACCGGAAAGTCAGCCAAGTCAATTCAGCGCATGATGTCATCATGCAGGACGTTTTTCCGTTATCTTCAGCGAGAGGGCTGTGCAGAACTTAATCCATTCGAAGCGGTAACCGCGCCCAAAGCCGCTCAAAATCTGCCCAAGACCTTAAGTGTTGATGAGGCCTCACAGCTTTTTCAACGAGGTGACAACAGTCCGGCGTCAGTTCGGGATCAGGCGATTCTGGAGCTACTGTATTCGTCCGGACTGCGTCTGTCCGAGCTCGCTGAGCTCAACGTTTCCAGCGTTGATCACCAGCTTCATCATGTGACCGTTCGGGGTAAAGGCGACAAAGAGCGTGTTGTGCCCGTTGGGCGCAAGGCGCTGGAGGCGCTGGTTGCGTGGGGCATGCAACGACCAAAACTGGCCAACCCATCTGAGTCGGCACTGTTCGTAAACCAGAAAGGTAACCGTCTGAGCCCTCGGGGAATTCAGTACCGCATCAATGAATGGTCCCGCCGAATAGGGTTGGGTCGGCGGTTGCATCCGCATATGCTCCGGCATTCGTTCGCCAGTCACGTTCTTCAGTCCAGCGGTGATCTCAGGGCTGTGCAGGAAATGCTTGGACACGCCGATGTGGCGACTACCCAAATTTACACTCATCTCGATTTTCAACACCTGGCAAAAGTCTACGACAAGGCTCATCCCCGGGCTCTGCAAACAACCGAAGATTCTCAATTGCCACCCGATCAGAATCAGGAAAAACTTGATCAATAGTCGAACGTAAAGATGTCAGAAGTATCGCAATTCCCGAAATCCTTTCTTCCAGACTGTATTGTTTGCCCGGCGTGTAAGGGTGAGCTTGTGTTCAGCCCCACGTCTCTGGGCTGCGGCTGCTGTCAAACCAGCTATCGAGTCAGTGGTAATGTTCCTGTTTTTGCTGAACCGGAGACTGTTTCAGACGACGCATTGGGCAGCATCAATTTTCGCAAACGTTACGAGTGGCAGTATCAGGACGCCTCCAGCGCCTCGGCCTACGATCAGTCTTTCCGCGCCAGCGCCAGAAAGCGTCAGCGAACCCGGAGAGAGCTTGCGATCGTTGAAACGTTGCTGGGGGATCAACAAAAGACCGGCAGACTGCTTGATATTCCATGCGGCGGTGGGCGTCTGAGCGACCCAATCTCCGATGCTTGCGATGAGCTGATTGAAGCTGACATTGCGCCGGCACAGCTGGCACTGGCGCTGAAGCGGCACGACCAGAGTGGCATATCAACCCGGGTTGAGGGCGTGGTGGCGTCCGCGTTGAATATCCCTCTGGCGAACGAATCTGTTGACGGAGTCATATGTGCGCGTCTGTCGCATCATCTGCCGGATTCGACGGAACGGAGGGCGCTGCTTGCTGAATTGCTCAGAGTCGCGAGATTCTTTGTGATTTTCTCATTTACTGACTTGGCTTCAATTCAGTCGTTGTCGCGCAAACTCAGAGGAAAGTCACTGAATCCCAGCGCGATGTCGCAGGACGAGATCGAGCGTATCGTCACATCCGAAGGCGCCCATATAAAGCAGTTCATGACGGTTTCCAACATCGGTCCTCGCCATCGGTTCGTGTTATTGGAAAAAGTATAGGCCACTGACTTGTTCGGAAAGCAACGTTTTCGGCGCCGCATCTATAGTTTCAACGGTCAATATCGGTTCGTCGCGTCTGATTGGAAACAATCGCTGCAAAATTGTGAGCTTGCAGAAACGGGCCAGTGGTGCGACCTGAAACCGGCGGATGTGGTTCTCGAGACGGACACCACCCAGGTTTACCGCGTTCCGACCGATTCGGGCGTGGTTTACTTCAAACGCTATTCGGTCGCTCCGGGTGGAAAAAACTACCTCATGCGACCCTCTCGTGGGGCGTGCGAATGGGCCGGGCTGCATGCGCTGGACCGGGCGGGCCTGCCTGTACCAAAGCTCGTGGCGTTCGGAGAGGATCGGTCGCTGGGCAGGTTGACAGGCGCATACATAGTTACCGCTGAGATAGAGGGTGCGGTTAATCTCGAGGAATACGCCATCCGTCACTGGTACGGATTGACTGCACAGCACAAGCGTCAGGTTTTTTACAAGATACGCGACCAGGTGTTCAATCTGGTCAAAAAATCACACCAAAGCCATCTGTATCACAGAGATCTTTTTTGGCGAAATATTCTGATTCGTTGCAGTGGCGATGACTACGAATTGTGGTTTATTGATTGTCCGAGATTGCTCAGAACGAGGCTCAGGGCCGGACATTCCAGAATGACTGATCTCTCCTGTCTGGCCCGGGCCTCTTTGAGTTTTATCAATCGTTCGGAGCGATTCCGGGCGCTGACGGATTTTTTCGATGGGGACGCCAAGCGTGCGAGAGCACTATTCCGGGAAATACAGTCCCATCACGACCGCTCTCGCCACCCGCCAAAGGTGTTCAATCCGGGCGATCTAGACCCTCAGACAGACCGATAAAGTTGATAAAGACGGGTATCGACTGTATATTCCGGGCGCTTAATTTTTAGACCAGAATTCCTAATTTCGGAGCAATTCCAAATGTTAAATTCAATGATCCCGATTCTGTTTGGCGTCGCCGGCCTGATCGTCGCCGGTATGGTGTTCAAGTCAATTCTTGCCTATCCCGCAGGAGAGGGTAAGGTGGCAGAAATCGGCGATATGATTCATAGCGGCGCGATGGTGTTTATGCGGCGTGAGTACACGTATCTGGCAATTTTTGTGGCTGTGGTAGCCGTTCTTCTGCTGATTTCTGATCTGGGTGTCCACACCATGATCGCCTTCCTGGTCGGCGCGTTGTGCTCCGCAATTGCCGGGTATTTCGGTATGTTCTCGGCAACCAAGGCCAATGTTCGAACGACCACGGCGGCGGCTTCAGAAGGTGCGTCCGGAGCTCTTGCGGTGGCCTTTTTGGGGGGGTCTGTAATGGGACTTTGTGTTGCATCGATGGGGCTCCTCGGAATTGGCTTTCTCTACCTGCTATACGGTGGTGATCCGCACACCGCGCACATTATCCATGGCTTCGGAATGGGTGCCTCGTCAGTCGCACTGTTCTCGCGTGTGGGCGGCGGCATATTCACCAAAAGTGCAGATGTTGGTGCGGATCTGGTAGGCAAGGTTGAGGCCGGAATTCCGGAAGACGATCCCAGAAACCCTGGTGTTATTGCTGACAACGTCGGTGATAACGTGGGCGACGTTGCGGGAATGGGCTCCGATATATTCGAATCCTATTGTGGATCCATGATTGCGTCTATCGCTATAGCATCCACCATGCCGGTCGCACTGTTTGACGTTCTGGGTGCTCAGCAAACGCTGATGTTTTTGCCTCTCGCTCTGGCGTCTCTTGGACTGCTGTGCTCAATCGGCGGTATCGTCCTTGTAAAAGCCAACACCACGAAGTCGCCCGAGCTTGCGCTGCGTATTGGCACCATCGGTGGAACCGTAATTTTCATGGTTCTGTCTTATCTTCTCGTCATAATGATGGACGTCAGCTGGAAGGTATGGGGCTCTGTTATGGTCGGTGCGCTCGGCGGTATCGGCATCGGTCTGATCACTGAGTACTATACGGGCGGGAAACCGGTTCGAGACATTGCGAAAAGCGGTGAAACCGGACCGGCAACGGTGATGATTTCCGGTCTTGCTGTTGGTATGGAATCGGTCGTGGTGCCGCTGTTGATTATCGCGGTCATTATTATGGTGTCCAGCGAGCTCTCAGGGCTTTACGGTGTCGGCATCGCTGCGGTGGGTATGCTAGCGACTGTGGGCATTACCATGGCGATTGACGCGTACGGACCCGTCGCAGACAACGCCGGAGGTATCGCGGAAATGTCAGGTCTCGGTGAAGATGTGCGAGAGATCACGGATTCACTCGATGAGCTCGGCAATACCACCGCGGCAATCGGAAAAGGTTTTGCGATCGGCGCTGCTGCGCTTGCTGCTCTGGCGATCATTTCGGCATTCATAGAAACGGTGTCTTCATTAAATCCCGGTTTTGAACTAAAGATCAGTGATCCCAAAGTCCTTGCCGGTATGTTTCTGGGCGGTATTTTCCCGTTTCTTGTCTCCAGTATCACAATGAAAGCTGTTGGTGCCGCTGCATTTGACATGATTCATGAGATTCGACGGCAATTCAAAGAGATCCCGGGCCTGATGGAGGGTACTGCAGAGCCTGACTCGGCGCGATGCGTAGATATTGCCACTAAGGCGGCTCTTCGCCGGATGATTCTGCCGGGAGTACTGGCGGTAGCTGCACCCGCAGTAGTTGGATTCAGCCTCGGCGCGACAGCATTGGGTGGCATGCTGGCTGGAGCCCTTCTGGGTTGTGTTTTGATGGCACTTACCATGGCAAACGCCGGTGGTGCCTGGGACAATGCCAAAAAATTCGTTGAGAAAGGCAACTTTGGCGGCAAAGGTTCAGACGTTCATGCAGCCGCAGTTGTCGGCGATACCGTTGGCGATCCCTTCAAAGACACGTCGGGTCCGTCGATGAATATCCTCATCAACGTAATGGCGATTGTCTCGCTGGTTATTGCGCCATTACTCGCGGTTTAGTTCCTCTTCGAGTGATGCGAAAAACCCCGCCTCGGCGGGGTTTTTTCATGGCTTTTCGGATGGGCTTGACGCGACCCCGGGCTGATTCAGGAGTGATCGGATGTGGGTCTCTTCACGTTGATTTCGACAATGTCCCAGAGCTGTGGTCAGGCTGTCTTCTGCGGCCTTGAAGTCTGACAGATCGAGCTGCAGTCGACCTTTGGTCAGATGGTATGGAAGATATTCATTGAGCGGATCAGGATCAACGAATTTGCATAAATAGTCGTAGGCTTGTTCGGGCGAGTCCGCATAGCGTATTGCCACGCACAGATTCAAGTGAACGACCGGGGTGTCCGTGTGTCGCAGCAGCTCCAGATAGAGCATCTTGATCTGCTGCCAGTCGGTTTCCTCGAATGAGGGCGCATGGCAATGCAGAGCGCTGATCGCTGCCTGTATCTGATAGGGTCCTGGTCTGCCGCGCATCAAAACGCCTCTCAGAACGCGGTCTGCAGTCGTTATTTTTGCCCGATCCCATGCCGATCGGTTTTGTGAATGCATTTCAATTGTGTGACCGTCGATGCTCTGGCGCGCAGATTCGCGCGCCTGATGGAAATACATCAGCGCCAACAGTCCTCTTGGCTCAGTCTCCAACGGCATCAGTTGGCACAACATTCGGGCCAGAAATACGGCTTCTTCGCACAATGAGGTATCAATGAGCCTGTCTTCTGAGATTGAGTAATAGCCTTCGTTGAACACGAAGTAAATCACCGCCAGAACGTCATCCAGACGGTTTAAAGGGATGGCACCGCTGTCGTCAGAAAATGAAATTCCCGATTTTCGAATTTTGCGCTTGGCGCGAACGATTCGCTGAGCCATTGTCGTTTCCTTTTGTAGAAATACCGCCGCAATCTGACGAGTGCTCAGACCGCAGAGCGATTTCAGTGTCAAAGCAACCCTCATTGATGACTCCAGCGCAGGGTGGCAGCACATAAAAATCAAGCCCAGCCGTTCGTCCTTAAACTCTGTTCGATCATCTCTTCCATCGACATTGTTGTCTGGACCGGGTATTTCATCGAATTCCAGCTGTCCTGAACTCCTGAAGTCTTTGCGAAGATGGTCGGTGATGCAATTCCGTGCCACCGTTATCAGCCAGCTGTTTTCATTGCGTGGTTTGCCACCCTTCGGCCATTTTTCAGCGGCACGGGTCATTGCTTCCTGCAGACCATCCTCAGCCAGATCAAAATCACCGCAAAATTTGACCAGCGACGCCAGCAGTTTGCCGTAATTTTGTCGGGCAGCGCGATCCAGCGCTGCCCGATCCTGAGTTTGGTCGATGCCTGTCAAGACGTGCGACTACTCTGCGGGCAGGGTCATAATGGGCCTGATCTCAACACTGCCGAAGCGGGCAGAGGGAATCTTGCAGGCCCATTCGATTGCTTCGTCGAGGTTTTGACACTCCAGCAAATAGTATCCGCCCAAAACCTCTTTGGTCTCGGCGAACGGGCCGTCGGTGATATCCACTTTGCCCTCCCTGACGCGCACCGTTGTTGCCGTATCGACGTCCTCAAGCGCATCGCCAGCGACAAAAGCCTGACGGTCCTGAGTCTCACGCGTAAAGGCGAAATATTCGCCCATAAACTCCGCGAAATCCTCATCACCGGGCTGTGGTCCAGCGTTTTGTGCGCTGTAGATCATTAAAAGGTATTGCATCAATCCATCTCCACAATCGGTGCAACTTCGATAGAGCCTCCCGACTCTCGTATCGGGCAACCCTGAGCCATGTCCAGAGCGGCTTCGATGGTGTCGGCCTGCAGAAGACTGTATCCGCTTGCTGGATTCGCACCGCCATGATCGTCCACAGAGCCGTTGCTATTGACTGTTTTGGAGAGCCCTACGGGATTGCCACCATCGATCACGGCAGAGCCGAGTCCGTCAAACCAGCTGTGCCACTTTGCCATCATGAGAGCAGCTTCTTCTTCAGTTTCCGGCATTGAGCCGCCGTGGTATACAAAGATAAATTTTGTCATTTGGATCGTCCTCATAAGTTAATGTGTCGGCAGGATTTTCCTGCAGTCTGACTGCCAGCATCCACGACGGAATGAGCAATCATTATAGGGTAGACGTTACGAGGGGCGTATTTTCGACAGACTGTCGAAAAAAAATCATTGAAACTGATCTAATGCTGAAAATTCGGCGCTGCACCGGGTCTCAGAGCGACTCAACCGCCGCCCGAAATTGAGCCAAATACTATCCAAAGCGCTCGCGAGTCAGATAGCAAGGGCAAATCCTTATGCTGAGGGGCAGAGTGAGTTCGAAAGACCAGCCCGAAAGTTTTAGGAAGCTCCGGACTTGGAGGACGAACTCCCTGAGCGGGTGGTCACAACAGGCCCGCCTCCACGAAATATTCGAGCTAGAGTGCAAACTCATCTTTGAGTTTTTTCTTCACCGGAACATTTTTCAAAGTTATGTAGTCCGGCAATCCGTTGCGATAGGGTGGATAATCTTCCCCGTGCATCAGCGGTGCCAGATAGGTTCGACATGAATTTGTGATACTAAAGCCGTTCTTGCTGATAAACCGTTTTGGCATCATTTTTTCGACGTTGGCCACACGACTTAATTTCGCCACACCAATTTTCCATCGGTAAGGCTTGTTACTGATGCGCACTATTGTTGGCATGATGGCGTTTTCGCCTTTGAGCGCAAGCTCGACGGCTGCCTTCCCCGTTGCATAGGCCTGGTCGACGTCAGTTTTTGACGCAATATGGCGCGCTGCACGCTGCATATAATCGGCGACTCCCCAGTGAAATTTGTATCCCAGATCGTTTTTAATCATATTTGCAACTACGGGCGCAACGCCGCCGAGTTGCGCGTGACCGAAGGCGTCCACCAGTCCCTGATCAGAGAGAAACTTACCTCGGTGGTCGCGTACACCCTCTGAAACCACCACTGAAACGTAGCCGTATTGATTAACCTTGCGTTTGACTTCGGTCATAAATTTGCGTCGGTTAAATGCGATTTCCGGAAACAGCACGATAATCGGAATGTCATTTTTATCGTCTGCTGCCATCGCACCGGCCGCAGCGATCCAGCCGGCATGGCGCCCCATAACCTCCAGGACGAACACTTTGGTCGAAGTCTTAGCCATCGAAGCGACGTCAAAACTGGCTTCTCGCGTTGAAATAGCAATGTATTTTGCGACCGAACCAAAACCAGGACAGTTGTCTGTCACGGGTAGATCGTTGTCCACGGTTTTTGGAATATGAATTGCCTGAATTGGAAAGCCCATGGTTTTAGAGAGCTGGGATACCTTCAGGCAGGTGTCCGCGGAATCGCCACCGCCGTTGTAAAAAAAATACCCGATATTGTGAGCTGCAAAGACGTCAATCAGGCGTTGGTATTCACGCTTGTTCTCTTCGAGTCCCTTTAATTTGTATCGACACGACCCGAAAGCACCCGACGGTGTGTGTCTCAATGCACGTATTGCCTTTGCGGTTTCTTTTGATGTATCGATCAGATCTTCTGTAAGGGCTCCGATTATCCCGTTTCGTCCGGCATATACCTTGCCAATTCGATCCCTGTGGGCACGGGCTGTTTCAATGACTCCGGCTGCGCTGGCATTGATTACGGCGGTTACCCCTCCGGACTGAGCGTAAAAAGCGTTCTTTTTCATATTGGTTTTGTCGAAATATTAATTGCCTGAACAGCGGGTGGACGCCGTTCAGGTAAGAGCCAGCATGTCGACAATGCATTCGTGCAGGGATACAAAGCCGTTATTTTGGTGTTCGAACTGTTCATGGGGTGTGTAAAAGAAGCGTCCTCGAAATCGACCGCTTGCTGTTTTTGTCACCATGAAATTGGTCTCGGCCACGTGCCAGCTGATGGCCGTGGCGCTATTGCCAGGGGTTACCGGCCGTTTCCGATTCGCCAGATGAATTGCAATATCTCTGCCAAAATATGATCGCAATGTGCTGCGGGCAGTGTCCAGTTCTTCATCGGTGAAATCAGCATTTAGCGGCATCTGTTGCCCATAAAACGGATCGGTCGCGGATTCTACACGCCAATCGGGAACCTCGCCATTGACGCGGGGGCTGCCTGGTGGTTTGTTGCCCGGGCCCAGATCTATGGTAACGCACTGAAAATGTTGAAATTACCGCGTAAACAAGGTAGATTCCGCAACCCTTTTGGCTAGAGGTCAGGTGCGGACAGAGTCCGGTTATCTGGCGACATTTCGATCGGTAGCAACCATGAAACGTACATTTCAACCCAGTGAATTGAAGCGCAAAAGAACGCACGGATTTCGCGCGCGAATGGCAACGCGTGGCGGTCGAGCGGTCATCAACGCTCGGCGTGCCAAAGGTCGAGCTCGACTGAGCGCCTGATTCGGCTGCACGCGCCCCAAGACAGCAGTCGGCCAGTGCACTGAGCGCTCGCTGTGCTTTTGTCTCGACCTTTGACGGCAACTCTGATGAGGTCGCATGAATCAGTCTGATGCCGCATCGATACAGCTTCCATCGCGACATGAGACTGCGGACATCCACGCAGTTCAAAAACGTATTTGATCGCAGGTGCTCGATTCACGGAAAGTTTATCAGCGTGCACGGTGTGCAAAACCCTGACGGTTTGGTCCGTCTGGGATTGGCGGTATCACGCAAAGTCAGCAAACGGGCTGTCGACCGCAATCGCGTAAAACGCCTGATCCGCGAATCGTTCCGTCACTGCCGGAATAAGCTGAGCGCTACAGACTTTGTGGTCGTCGCAAAACCCTCAGCGTGCGCTGCGTTACCGATTGATGTTCGCGAGGAGCTGGATGGGCTTTGGCACGAGGTTCAACGGCGATGCGAACGTTAGTTCTGTTACTGCTTAAGGTCTATAAATTCGCCGTCAGCCCGTTTCTGGGAAGTCATTGTCGCTTCCAGCCAACCTGCTCGGAGTATGCGATGGAATCGATTGAGCGATTTGGATTACGACATGGCACGGTTTTAACGGTAAAACGATTATTGAGGTGCCGGCCTGGGTGTAAACCCGGGTATGATCCGGTTCCGGAAAATGAGAACCCGAACCAAAGGGCGTAGATAAGATCCTTCGGGTCACCAGATTACGACTAACAAATTTTATATTTTTTGATGGATATCCAACGATTGATTTTGCTCGGTGCACTGGGTCTGGTGCTGATGATGATTTGGCAATCATGGATAGAGTTTCAGAGTGAGTATGCTGGAGGTGTCGGACAGGGCGGTAACACAATCAGCGCGACCTCTGATGTACCGCAGACATCCAACCTGACAGAAGACGTCCCGGATGCGCCATTGATTACTCAAGAGGCGACTGATGGGGTTCAGTCGATAGAGGATGACGTGGTGTCGAATACCGACGACACCGCTCTTATTGATGTAAAAACAGATTTGGTCAAACTGCAAATTGACCCTGAAGGCGGTGACATAGTCAGGGTTGAACTGGTGAAACATCCTGTCAGTGTGGATATGCCGGATGAGCCGTTTGTCCTGATGAGTCGAAACAACGTCGATTTGTTTGTAGCCCAAAGCGGCCTGATCGGAAGTGACAGGGAATATCCGAATCACAATACCAGCTATACAACCGAGGCCTTCAGTTATGAAATGGGCGGCGACGATCAGCTGATCGTTCCCCTGCGCTGGCGAGGGGTTGATGGGATTGAGTATCTCAAGGAGTTTCGTTTCTCGCGGGGAAGCTATCGAATCGACGTAAGTTACACCATTGTCAACAACAGTTCATCGCCATGGAACGGGTTCTTTTACGGACAGCTAAAGCAGACAGAACGTGAGACACCCGGGTCTCAGGGTTTTTTGGGCCGATTGCCGAGTTACAACGGGGCGGCTGTTTATACCGCAGAAAACAAATACGACAAAGTTGATTATGATGAGATCAGTGATGAAGCCCTGAATGCGTCTACCAGCGACGGCTGGGTTGCGATGCTGCAACACTACTTTGTCGCAGCCTGGCTTCCCCAGGGATCGGCTGCGTATCAGCTTTACACCGGGGTCAGTCGAAATACGCCCAAGCCGCAATATCGCGTCGGCTATAAGAGTACTGTTCCGGTTGTGATTGAGCCTGGACAGACCGGACAGATCGATGCGGGTTTGTTTGTCGGGCCTAAAAACCAGAAGCAGCTCGACGCACAAAATGTTGAAGGACTCAAACTGACCGTCGACTATGGTTGGCTGACTATTGTCGCTGATCCGTTGTTTTGGCTGTTGAATAAAATACAGGAGGTCGTGAAAAACTGGGGGTGGTCGATCATATTGCTGACGGTGTTGATCAAACTGATTTTCCTGCCTCTGTCGGCGGCCAGTTACAAGTCGATGGCCAAAATGAAAAAACTGCAGCCCAGATTGCAGACGTTGAAGGACCGATACGGCGATGACAAGCAGAAGTTTCAACAGGAGATGATGAAGCTTTACAAAACGGAAAAAGTAAATCCCGCTGGTGGTTGCCTGCCGATCTTGATTCAGATACCCGTATTCATCGCGTTGTATTGGGTTCTGCTTGAAAGTGTTGAACTGCGGCAGGCCAACTTTATCGGTTGGTTGAATGATTTGTCTTCACCAGACCCCTATTTCATCCTTCCACTGCTAATGGGTGCGTCCATGCTGGCGCAGCAACTATTGAATCCAGCACCCATGGATCCATTGCAGAAAAAAATAATGACGGCTTTGCCCGTTGTGTTCACAGTCTTTTTTCTCTGGTTCCCTGCAGGCTTGGTCCTTTACTGGGTAGCCAATAACCTGCTTTCCATTGCACAACAGTACTACATCACCAAAAAGTATCAGAACGAGTGAATCTCCGGGCGGCGGTTCAGATGTTGATACTATTGTCGCTGCAGCGACGCCGACGGGTCGAGGTGGTGTAAGCATCCTGCGCCTGTCAGGTAGTCTGGCTGGGGATATCTGTCGTCGTCTTACAGGCCGGTTGCCGTCTCCACGCGAAGCTCGGCTGTGCCGCTTTCTGGATTCCGATCAACAGGAACTCGATCGCGGACTTACGCTGTATTTTCCCGCGCCAAGCAGTTTTACCGGAGAGGATGTGGTCGAGCTGCACTGTCATGGAAGTCCTGTGGTGGTTGAACTGATGACCCGTCGATGTGTGTCTCTCGGGGCGCGAATCGCGCGGCCAGGTGAGTTCAGTGAGCGCGCCTTCCTCAACGATCGAATGGACCTTGCGCAGGCGGAAGCTGTTGCGGACTTAATTGAAGCCAGTACAGAAGCGGCCGCAAAGTCTGCAGTCAACTCGTTGAGGGGTGAATTTTCCAGACGTATAGAATCCCTCGTCACTCAGGTAACGAATTTGCGCATTTACGTCGAGGCGGCGATTGATTTTCCCGATGAGGAGGTCGATTTCCTGTCTGACGATTCAGTCAAACAACGTATTCAGGAGATAGACCTGGAGTTTTCAGGTATCGAATCGGCATCGCGACGAGGGAAGATTTTGCGGGAGGGCTATCGTGTGGTTCTGGCAGGTATGCCAAATGCGGGTAAATCGAGCTTGCTGAACCGTCTCAGTCGTGAGGACCGCGCAATCGTCAGTGATATCCCGGGGACTACGAGAGATACAGTTGAGCAACTGATTGATCTTGACGGACTGCCGGTGTTGCTGACCGATACGGCCGGCATCCGTGAAAGCTGTGATACTGTCGAAGAAGAGGGCGTGCGACGGGCACGATCGGCCATCGATGAAGCTGACCTGATCGTTCATGTTATCGATGGCAGCAATCCGCAAATGAATCTGTTGCCGGAGTTTGGCTCTAGGCGCGCTATCAGCGTGGTAAACAAAATCGATCTGGACAAGAGTCTGGCGCTGTCAGATGAGTCTGAATACATTGGGGTTTCAGCACTTACAGGAGAGGGCCTTGAGTGTCTTATAGGGGCCATCAAGCGGTGTGCGGATTTTCATCACGGTGATACAAGTTATGTAATTTCCAGGCAACGCCATGTACAGGCTATTGAAAAAGCCAGAGAGCATTTTAATGAAGGCGTGGAGCAGCTCTCCGAATGGCAGGCCGGAGAATTATTTGCAGAAGAGCTTTCGGCATGTCAGTCGTGTTTGGGGGAGATCACGGGTCAGATCACCAGTGATGACTTGCTTGGGCTTATTTTTGGCTCTTTTTGCATCGGCAAGTAACCTCTTTGCAGTGCGGTTGCTGTATCTCAGCTCCTGTTATTGATATGATTTTCGTCAAAAACGTCTGTTATCCAGGATGGAGTAAGGAGCGGAGAGTCAACAGTCCGGTCTAATGCCATAAATACATTGCGTAATATGAAAGAAAATACAAACCAACAACACTATACCCGCCGAGTTCTGATTCAGATGTTGGTGGTTTTAATTGTTCTTGTTGCGGTGATTGTCTGGCAATGGAATACATTGCACGACATATATATTGACAATCAGGTCAACAAGATTGGGTGGGCGATCAACGGATTGATTAGCGTTTTGTTCATTTGTGGAATGATTGAGCTGGTCAGACGCTTTATCGAGTACCACAATCAGGAAAACTCCATACGACGTTTTCTCAAGAATGTCAGGCGCAACGAAGATCCAATCAATGGATTGCGAAAAACTGACATGGTGGTTGATCGTTATCTGACGCTTCGGGATTTGAACAGTCGGCGGGCGAGTATTAACCAGAATGCGCTCGCCGCCACTCTTCTGGCCGCCGAGGCCAGTCGCAACAGTTTTTTAAAGTTCATACACAACACGCTGATTCTTACCGGCGTATTTGGCACCATTATTTCGTTGTCAATTTCCCTTTTGGGGGCCTCTGACATGATTCAGGGGTCATTGCAAAACGAAGGTCAGAATTCTGGCCTGGGCACGATGATTTTCGGAATGTCCACCGCCTTGTCGACAACAATGACGGCGATCATCTTTTATCTTATTTTTGGGTATTTCTATATCAAACTTACGGACACGCAAACGTATCTGATCAGTCGCGTCGAGGAAGTTACCGCAACGACACTGCTACCGCATCTGCAGCTGGACAAGGATGTGGTGATAAAGGATTTTTCAGAATCTATCCGCAGCGCGGCTGAATTGATTGAGAGATTCGATGCGACCCAATCCGAGTACGCGCGATCAGCGGATCAGCTACAGCAGAATACCGCTCAAATGGCGGCGAATGTTGAGTTGCAGACCCGGCAGTCAGATGCTGCAACCCAACAGCAGCTGCTGGAAAAACTCGATCAGTTGCTCGAATTACATTTGCAGGCTCAGCAGTCCAATCAGAAGTCGATGGAACAGATGATTAAGCTACTGCAAAAAGGTTTTCGCCTGAAATCCTGAAGGAGTTTTCGGTATGAGTGAAAACGGCTTCATTGACCTGCGTCTTGATCATGCCTCTCAGGCGGTGGGTGACGACAGTGTATGGCCGTCGTTTACTGACATAATGACGGTCATCGTGATGATTTTCATGATGACTCTTGTGGTTATTATGCTGCGGAACACCGAGTTGAATCAGGCGCTGACCACCTCTCTGAAAGCCAAGGAGGAGACATTTCAACAGAATCAGGGACTGTCATTCGAGGTGAATACTCTGAAATCTCGAGTCGACGAGCTAAGTTCGAGTTTGAATCTGACTGCGGGTGAGCGAGATGCGTTGAACCGGCAGCTGCTGTTGGAGATTCAGCGGGTGGAAGCTCTGGCATCAGACAAGCTAAACCTGTCGACGAAACTTGAAGAAGAGGTTATACGGGCCCAGCAACTGGCCAATGACAAGGTTGGCCTCGAAGGCGAAATTGTTACGGTCAGATCCGAGGCAGAAGAACTTGCTGCCGAGAAAATAGTTTTGACCGAGCTTCGGGATCAGATTAGCGTCGAGCTTAGCAGTACCCGAGAGCAAAACCAGAAACTTGCAGAGGAAGTTGAGGTCTTGCTCCAGCAACGCGAGTCACTCCAGCTGGCCCAAACCCAAAGCAAAAATCAGATCGCGTTGCTAAAGGAGAAAGAAACAACACTGACACGTCAGATGGATGCCCTGAGTCAGCAGTTTCAGGCGCTGCAGATTGAGTCAGAGGAAAATGCCGCCACACTGAGTGACGAGAATCAGACACTGAGTGAGAAAATTCAGAATGTAACCTCGCAACTGACGCAACTTAATGTAGTGCTGCAGGAAGAACAGCAACAAAATATCGATTTGTCCGCATTGCTTGAGGCTGAGCAGGCGCGATACGCTGGGCTTGAAAAAAACCAGCAAAACATTGCAGACCGGATCATTGCAGCGGATAAACAGATTCTGGTGCTGAATAGACAGATTCGCGAAAAAGAGCAGGAGAATGAGGAGCTGCAGGAACAGGCCCAGTTTAGAGGTCAGCAGTTGGTTTCACTCAGGGATGAATACGATTCGCTCGAAGAAAAGTATCGCGACCTGATCAGGCCGGCCCGCAGTTCGGCCGGCAAATACGTTGTGGAGGTTTGGGTTCAGAAAACCAATGGAGTGCTTAACTATCGAATACGGGAGCCCGGAGGCGCGGAACCCCGTACGATTAATCGGGAAAATCTGGATGCCTTGCTGTCAAGCCTGAAAGACAGCAAGGGAAGAACGCTGTATACCAAGGTCATAATTCCGGAGAACAGTCAGCTCTCGCACAATGAAGCCTGGCGGTTTACGCAGGAAATACTGACCCGTTATGACTACTACTACCAGCCCGTAAACTAGTACCGCAGTCTGAAGCAATGAAATACCCTGAAAGTTTTGATGTCATTGTCATCGGCGGAGGTCACGCCGGAGTCGAAGCTGCGCTGGCGTCTGCGAGAACGGGTGTGAAAACACTTTTGGTGACCCATAATATTGAAACTGTGGGTCAGATGTCCTGCAATCCGGCGATAGGTGGCATTGGCAAAGGACATATCGTCAAGGAAATAGACGCACTGGGTGGGATAATGGCCCGTGCGATTGATAAGTCCGGGATTCACTTCAGAATTCTCAACTCACGTAAAGGCCCGGCCGTGCAGGCCACGCGTGCACAGGCAGATCGTGCTCTGTACAAAATGGCCATTCGAAATGCGGTAGAGCATCAGTCCAACCTGAGTCTGTTTCAACAGGGTGTCGATGACCTTATTGTTCGTAACGAGCGTGTTTCAGGCGTCGTCACCCAGCTGGGCGTTCAGTTTGAAGCGAACGCTGTTGTACTAACCACTGGAACATTCCTGAACGGCAAACTGCATGTCGGAATGGACAACTCCCGCGGTGGAAGAGCAGGAGATCCACCTTCGATTGCGTTAGCCGAACGCCTGAGGGAGTTGCCGCTAAATGTCGATAGACTGAAAACCGGCACTCCGCCGCGATTAGATGGCAAAACAATCGATTACTCCGAACTGGAGTCTCAGCCTGGCGACTCCCCGGTTCCGGTCTTTTCCTTCATTGGTTCAGATTGTGAGCATCCGCGACAGATCGACTGTCATATCACGCATACCAATGAGCGCACCCATGACGTTATCGCCAAGGCTCTGGACCGATCGCCCTTGTACGCAGGTGTCATCGAGGGCGTCGGTCCTCGTTACTGCCCTTCGATTGAGGACAAGATCGTTCGTTTTGCGGAGAAAAGCAGTCACCAGATATTTATTGAACCGGAAGGTCTGAACACTACTGAAATTTACCCGAACGGTATTTCGACCAGTTTGCCTTTTGATGTTCAGATTGATCTCGTGAGGAGTATCAAGGGGTTTGAGCATGCGCTTGTCACCCGTCCTGGTTACGCCATTGAATATGATTTTTTTGATCCACGCGGATTGAAGGCAAGTCTGGAAACGAAGTGCATCCAGGGATTGTTTTTTGCGGGTCAGATAAACGGTACTACGGGATATGAGGAAGCCGCGGGCCAGGGTTTGATTGCCGGATTGAATGCAGCCCGTCAGGTGAAACAACTCGAACCATGGTGTCCTGCCAGAAACGAGGCTTATATCGGCGTCATGATTGATGATCTGATAAGTCGAGGCACAACGGAGCCGTACCGGATGTTTACCTCCAGAGCAGAGTATCGACTGCAGTTGCGCGAAGATAATGCCGACCTGCGGCTCACTGAAACAGGACGTTCACTGGCGCTTGTTGATGACACGCGATTTGCGGCGTTCGAGAACAAGAAAGAGGCCATTGATCGGGAAAAAGCGCGTCTGAAACAGACCTGGATTCGTCCGGACGCCGATACCAGCGATCGCGTAGAGTCGATCCTTGGTCAGCCATTGCAAAGAGAGACCAATTTGCTGGATCTGTTAAGACGTCCCGAAATTTCCTATCAGGATCTGGTGCGTCTCGGTCCATTGGACTCCGCACTAACAGACTTGCAGGCAATCAGACAGCTGGAGATTCAGGCGCGCTACAGCGGATATATCGAGCGTCAGGTTGCTGAAATCGAGCGCTTAAAGAAGCACGAAGATACGCTCCTGCCTGACAATCTCAATTACGACAGAGTGCGGGGGTTATCGACTGAAGTTCGTCAGAAACTCAGCGAAACAAGACCGCAGTCGGTCGGGCAGGCTTCACGCATCCCGGGAGTCACCCCTGCCGCGATTTCATTACTGCTGGTCCACCTGAAGAAGCAGCAACAAGCCGCCTGAACGCTCGGGTCACCGCAGGGTGACAAGCTCTTCAGCCGCGGTCGGGTGAATCGCTACGGTGCGGTCGAAATCAGCCTTGGTAGCCCCCATTTTTATGGCGACTGCAAAGCCCTGAAGCATTTCGTCAGCGGCGTCCCCGATTAGATGACAGCCGACAATTTCTTCACGGTCACCCTGAGTGATCAGCTTTACCGTTGTCGGCAGTTTTTCCTCGCTGACCGCATACAGCATATTGATAAACCGGCTGGTATAAATTTTCAGGTTGTCGCGACCAAACTTTTCGACGGCCTCACCCTCAGTCATTCCAACTGTGCCTATTGGAGGATGACTGAATATTACGGTCGGAATGTTCTCGTAATCCATTTTTGAGGTTTGATCACCAAGAAACAGGCGTGTTGCGAGTTTGCGGCCCGCAGCGATTGCCACTGGGGTAAGTGGCGCGCTGGTGGTAGCATCGCCGAGTGCGTAGATACCTTTCGCTGACGTATTTTGAGCGTCATCGACACTGATAAAGCCGCGAGAGTCTGTATTGACCCCAGCCTTTTCGAGATCGAGAGACCGGGTATTTGGATGTCGTCCAATTGCCCATAAAACACAGTCGTACGAACCCTCTTGCGGACCATCCATCGTTGCGTACGAAATTGTGCCGTCGTCGTTCCTGGTTAACTCAAGCGGCTGACTTTGGGTCTTGATGTCTACTCCGGCTTGTTGCATCTGCTCCATCAGAACATTGGATAGTGTTTGGTCAAAACTTCGCAAAACCTTGTCTTTACGAAGAGCAAGGGTCACTTTACTGCCAAGCCCGTGCAACAGACCGGCAACTTCGACAGCAATGTATCCGGCGCCCACGATCAGGGGTTTTTCAGGCTGCTGATTGAGTTCGAAAAAACCGTCGCTATCGATTCCAAGTTCTGCCCCGGGGACGTTTGGAACGGTAGGACGTCCGCCGGTCGCAACCAGGATGTGAGGTGCGGTTAATTTCTGACCGTTCACTGAAACGGTATTATCGTTTTCAAATTTTGCCAGGCCACGGATAAGACTGACGCCCGAGTTTTCGAGGTTTCTCTCGTAGATGCCGTTCAGTCGGGAAACATAGGCATCCCGAGCGCCTTTAAGGCTCGGCCAGTTAAAACCTTTGACACTGATATCAAACCCATAACTCGGCGCAAGACTAAGCGTTTCAGCGACCTGGGACGCATTCCACATCACCTTTTTTGGGACGCAACCGACATTAACGCAGGTTCCACCCAGGGCACCGCTCTCGATAACTGCGACATTGGCCCCATATTCAGCTGCACGGCGGGCGGAAGCTATACCACCGCTACCTCCGCCGATAACGATAAAATCGTACTGATCTGTCATTTTTAAACCTTATTGAACGGGTTAATTAGTTTATGTCGCAAGAAAATCCACTTTTGGCCGTCGCCAATTCAAAAAATGAGTTTCCCCGATTTGATCTTATCGTGCCTGAGCACGTTGAACCGGCACTCGACACGATATTGAGTCAAAATCGTGATCGGATCCAGCAGCTTATCCGTGATATTAGTGATCCCGACTGGGAGAACTTCATGGCGCCACTGGAAGACCTGGACGATCGTCTGGAAAAGATGTGGTCACCCGTGTCACATCTCAATAGCGTAGACGACAACGATTTATTGCGACAAGCCTACGAGGCATGTCTGCCAAAACTTTCGGAATATTCTTCCGAAATGGGACAAAACAAGGATTTGTTTGACAAAGTCAGCCAGTTGCGAAATTCAGGGACTTTTGATGAGCTCAATCAGGCGCAAAAAAAATCTATCGAGAACGATCTTAGAGCGTTCAGGTTGTCCGGAATCGATCTTTCAAAGAAGGATCAGGATCGATATCGCGAAATTTCGCGAAGGCTGTCGGAGCTGTCAAACCGATTCTCCCAAAACGTGCTCGATTCAACGGATGCCTGGCATCTCGACATTAGCGAACAATCGCAGCTTGAAGGAATTCCGGAAACCGCGATATCACTCGCCAAATCGGTTGCTGAGCGGGCACAGCAGGATGGTTGGAGGTTCACGCTGCAGGCACCTTCATATATCCCGTTTATGACATTTTGCGCCGATCGGGCTCTGCGTGAGGAAATGTATTGCGCCTACGTGACCCGGGCGAGTGAAGAGGGACCTAATGCCGGTAGCTTCGACAATGGTCCCCTGATTGTCGAGATACTCCAGTTGCGCCGGGAAATATCGCAGATTCTCGGATTTGAAAATTTTGCCGCGTACTCTCTGGAAACAAAGATGGCGGATACACCTGAGCAGGTCGAGTCGTTTCTTCGTGATCTTGCAGCCAGGTCTCGACCTGCCGCTGAGAACGAATGGCGGCAATTGAACGAATTTGCTCAGCAGGAATGTGGCATTGACGAACTGAAAGCGTGGGATTTGGCCTGGGTCAGCGAAAAGCTGCAACAAAAACTATTCGACTTTTCTCCAGAGGAACTGCGTGCGTATTTTCCGCTTCCCCGTGTGTTGAGTGGAATGTTTGAAACCGTTTCCCGTTTGTTCTCTATTCGCATTGATGAAATCAAGCCCACCGAAGCCGAACGGCCGGCAGTCTGGGATGACTCGGTTTCAATTTTTCGAATCTCCGATCCGGACGGTCAAATCAGAGGCTATTTTTATACCGACCTGTTCGCGCGCAGCACAAAACGCGGTGGGGCGTGGATGGCTGACTGCGCCAGTCGTCGAAAGTCATCCAACGGTACTCAATTACCGGTGGCATTTTTAACATGTAATTTTACCTCTCCGGTAGACGACAAACCGGCACTACTGACCCACGATGAAGTGATGACCCTGTTCCATGAATTTGGACACAGTCTGCATCACATGCTGACAAAGATTGATGTCTCCGGCGTGTCCGGCATTAATGGTGTGCCTTGGGATGCGGTTGAACTGCCGAGTCAGTTTCTGGAAAACTGGTGTTGGGAGAGGGGTACTCTGGACCTGATATCCGGTCATGTCGAAACCGGTGAGACATTGCCCGATCATTTGCTTGAAAGAATGCGGGCCGGAAAGAATTTTCAATCTGCGATGCAGATGATACGACAAGTGGAATTCAGTCTTTTTGACTTGCTGCTGCATTCGCAGGATGCAGAAGAAGGCTTCGACAGCGTGCAGTCTTTGCTTGATAGCGTTCGCCGTCAGATTGCGGTTTCGATTCCACCCGCCTTTAACCGGTTTCAAAACAGTTTCGGGCATATATTTGCAGGCGGCTACGCTGCGGGTTACTATAGCTATAAATGGGCCGAAGTACTGTCTGCGGATGCCTTCAGTCTGTTTGAAGAACGCGGGGTGTTCGATGAAAAAACGGGACACTCGTTTCTGACGAATATTCTCGAAGCTGGGGGGGCTGAAGAACCGATGACATTATTCAAGGCTTTTCGCGGTCGCGAACCCACAGTGGACGCACTGTTGCGACACTCTGGGCTCGATACGGCCAGTAGTTCATCATGAAATATTTTCTGTATTTCAGTTCAGCTTTGTTTGTGCTGACGTGCTCTCTGCCTGCTTTGTCGGCGAATCTCTACAAATGGGTTGATGAAGAGGGAAACGTGACTTACCAGGACACACCGCCACCTGGAAATGTAGAGTTCGAGGCGCAAGAGTACACCGTGCCCGGAGAAGCCGAGACAGAGGTCGCCCCTGATAACGCGTTGGCAATGGAAGATGCGGCGCGCGAAAATCCGGTTTCTCTGTACACCGTGCCGGCCTGTGATGTCTGCGATCTTGTTCGACTTTTTCTGGAAAATCGAAGGATTCCGTTTGTTGAGAAAAACGTCCAGTCCAGTATTCCTCTGCAACAGGAGCTGCAGGTGAAAACAGGCGATCTCAGCGTGCCGACATTGATTGTTGGAGAGAGTTCTATCGATGGGTACAGTAAGACAGCCATAACTTCATTGCTGGAATCGAAAGGTTTTCCGCTGTCTGAATCGGATTCAGGGTCTGAATCCGAGTCGAATGATCGGACAGACACTGAATTGCCGGATGTCGGACTCGAAGAGAGCAGCTAGCTCGAATCCCAAATCACGTTTCGAATTTCGTACACCATTACAAAAACACGCGCGGTTACCCCAGATCGCAATCGACCAACCCAGATTCCCATGGGGTAAAAAATGAAAATTCTGAATCCGAATATCAGATTCGCTCTGATGGTCCTGTTTTGCTCTGCATTTCTGATTGCATGTTCCGATAAAAGCGAGATTACCAGCGGCGGCGGAAATTCGTCTGTGAGTAGTGACGGAGGGGCCGGGTCTGCCGCCTTTGCCGGCACCTACACCGGCACTGTGACTGTTAATCTGTCCGGTGGCTCGATCTCTGATACGACCAAAACCCGCGAATTTACAATGGTGATTCGAACCAATGGTACGGCATCGCTGACCATTGGCGGCGACACCATAGAGGGCAATGTTGATGGCAATCGATTTGGGTTTTCTATTGGTATTGTTGAAGAGGAAGACCTGGCGGAATGCAGGGGAACTGCGACTCTGGTTGGAACGATAAGCGGTAATAGCGCCAGTGGAGATATCAGCGGTCGCGGCGAGTGTGAGCTGCTGACTGCGAAAACCGGGGTCGATATCGATGGTAGCCTGACCGGAACCAAATCCGGTTAAATCGCGATTTGCGGGTTCAAACCGGGCGTTTAAAGCTGATATAGTCTCCTCAGATAACACCGGTACAGTACGATTTTGAACCGATAGCGGTAACCACGCCGAACTGGTCGGCAGCAACGAGAGGTCAAATAATCATGAAAAGTATTCTGGTTGTAAACGCAAAAGGTGGCTGCGGCAAAACCACTCTGGCGACCAATCTGGCGAGCTACTATGCGCTGTGGCAGGTTCCGGTGGCGCTCCTGGACTGTGATCCTCAGCAAAGCAGCATTGATTGGCTGGCTCAACGCCATCAGGGATTGAACCCTATTGTCGGCATTGATGGCAGTCACGGGAAAACAACTGCCCCGGATGACATCGAACGCATGGTGATCGATGCTCCGGCTCGCATCTCGCCTGCACAGTTGAAAAAACTTTTCGATGTCGCAGATGAAGTTTTATTGCCGGTTCTGCCATCCCCCATCGATATCAGAGCAGTCGGCCACTTCGTCGGGGAACTGATGATGGGAGATCTGTTGAAAAAGGCGCGGGTTGGAATTGTTGCTAACCGGGTCCGGGAAAACACGCGGATTTTTCAGAATCTTGAAGCATTTCTAAAAACGCTCAAGCTCCCGGTGGTGACTCATCTGCGCGACACCCAAAACTATATCAAGGCAGCGGAAGGTGGATTCGGGGTGTTTGAAATGGCGCCCTATCAAGTAGACAAAGACATGGATCAATGGCGACCGCTCATAAAATGGGTTGAATCATAGTCGATCCGCAATTACGCAGATCGCCAGATATTGTGAGTGCGTGACGGCGCCCGGGCGGGAGCTTCACTCGGCAACGGCAATTGACGATTCCGGTCTGTACGAGTCTAGTCGTTTACCGGTCTGACAATTAGTTTGTAGGCGTTGGCACTGTCACTTGTCGGTGAACTGAATACGAGCTTGAGTTGACCGCCCGCATGAACAATGAATGCACCCGACTGCAGGCAGCCCCGAACGCCTGATCTCACCGGGCTCGGATAGTGCTCGTTGAGCCTCACCCACCGAAAACAGTGACTGTCAAAAATCAGCAGATCGAGGTCCACGGGTTCGGTCCGACTGCTAAACAGTTGATACTCCCATCGGCCTGCAGGAAAATCCTGGTCAAACACGTGGCGGGCACCGGCCTCCAGAATCGCTTCAAACGAGAGTTGATCGCCCGCTTGGTTGGCGTTTTCGGAATCAGCAGCGCTCTTTCGGTCCGGAGATTGTGACACACCCTCGCTATGGTGAGTCGGATTGAGGCCATCAGATTCCCGCATGAGGCGAAGCTGGCGTTTTCCTCGGACTGACTTCTCAAAAGCGGGCATACATTAAACAGAGTAGAACCGGTTGGTTGAACTTTGTCACAGCGAAGGCATTCGTGCAATTGTTTTATCTCCAAGACCCGTACAGAAACACTCATGACACAGCGCTTTGGCAGTGGTACATTCACGTCAATACCAACAACATTATTTATTCCAAACGAGGAAATTATTATGGGTTTATTCGATTTTGCAGCCGATATTGGCAAAAAATTATTCGGATCGGATGACGACGATGCGGGTGAAAAGATTCGGGAACACATCGAGGAAGATAACCCGGGTGTTGAGGGTCTGAAAGTCGAGGTTGTAGATGGAGTGGCCAAAGTTTCCGGTGAAGCTGATGATCAGTCAGCCTATGAAAAGGCGATTCTAATGGCTGGAAATGTAATGGGCGTCACGGAAGTTGAGGCTTCCGAGCTCAAGGCGCCCGAGCCGGAAGCGAAAGTGGAGTATTACGAAATTGTCAAAGGCGACACGTTATGGGCTATATCGTCCAAGTTTCTTGGTAAGGGTAATCGCTACATGGAAATATTCGAAGCCAACAAGGAAGTCATAAAAGACCCGGACAAAATTTATGTGGGTCAAAAAATTCGTATACCTCTGGATTCCGAGTAGTCACCAGGTATCCGTTTCCAAAAATAACCAGCGAGAACGAACCAATGGAATCAAGAGCAGCCGTGGCTTACCAGGCCGGTAAACCGCTTGAGATCGAAACCGTAAATCTGGACGGACCACGTGAAGGCGAAGTCCTTGTGGAAATCAAGGCAACGGGCATCTGCCATACCGACGAGTTTACCCGGTCCGGTGCAGATCCTGAGGGGATTTTCCCCGCCATACTTGGGCACGAAGGAGCAGGTATTGTGGTGGATGTCGGTGCCGGCGTGACGAGCCTGAAAAAAGGTGATCATGTCATCCCTCTGTACACACCCGAGTGTCGCCAGTGTGACTACTGCACCAGCGGTAAAACCAATCTTTGTCAGGCGATCAGAACGACACAGGGGCAGGGTCTGATGCCGGACGGGACCAGTCGATTCTCAATTGGCGACGATGCTATTCATCACTACATGGGAACCTCTACATTTTCCAACTTTACGGTGTTACCGGAAATTGCCGTCGCAAAAATTCGGGAGGATGCGCCCTTTGACAAGGTTTGCTATATCGGTTGTGGGGTCACCACCGGAATTGGCGCGGTGATCAATACGGCAAATGTACAACCCGGAGATAATGTGGTCGTGTTCGGCCTTGGAGGCATTGGATTGAATGTTATTCAGGGCGCTCGAATTGCCGGAGCGGACAAAATTGTTGGTGTCGATATAAACCCGGCCCGTCAGCCGCTTGCTGAGAAATTCGGCATGACTCATTTTGTCAACCCCAAGGAAGTCGAGGAAGATCTGGTTGCCTATCTGGTGGATCTGACCGATGGTGGTGCCGACTACAGTTTCGAATGCGTAGGTAATACTGATCTGATGAGACAGGCGCTCGAATGCTGCCACAAAGGCTGGGGTGAAAGCGTAATTATTGGTGTTGCTGGAGCTGGACAGGAAATAAATACGCGTCCGTTTCAGCTGGTTACCGGACGTGTGTGGAGAGGTACCGCATTTGGTGGTGCCAGGGGTCGAACCGATGTACCGAAAATTGTTGATTGGTATATGGATGGAAAGATTAACATCGACGATTTGATTACCCACACGATGCCGCTGAGTGAAATCAACAATGCGTTTGATTTGATGCATTCCGGTGAGTCAATTCGAAGCGTCGTTCTGTTCGACGCCTGACTACCGATGGAAGTCGTCAGTGAACAGCGCTGCTTCGGCGGCGTTCAGGGGGTTTATAGCCATCATTCAGATGCCACTGGGACGGATATGCGGTTTTCGGTTTTCGTGCCGGGCCAGGCGACGTCCGAAAAAGTTCCGGTACTGTGGTATCTCTCCGGACTAACCTGTACTGAGGAAAACGTCACGGTAAAGGCCGGCGCGCAGCAGTTTGCGGCTGAGCATGGTTTGATTTTTGTCGCTCCTGACACCAGTCCACGTGGCACGGGAATTGAAGGCGAAGATGACTCTTACGATTTTGGCAGCGGGGCCGGTTTCTATGTTGATGCAACGAATCCACCCTGGTCAAAAAACTACAGGATGTACTCCTACATAACCCAGGAGTTGCCGCAGCTGTTGTTCGAAAACTTTCCGGGTGAATCGTCGCAACAAGGAATTACCGGACATTCGATGGGCGGACACGGTGCTCTTACCATAGGTCTCAAACATTCTGATATTTATCGCTCGGTGTCTGCGTTTTCGCCTATCGTTGCACCCACTCAGTGTCCATGGGGACAGAAAGCCCTGAGTGGTTATATGGGCGAAGATCGATCCAACTGGAGCCAATACGATGCGACCGAGCTGGTATTGGGCGGCTATTCGAGCGGTGAAATACTGATCGATCAGGGAGAGGCTGATGATTTTTTGACCGATCAGTTAAAGCCTCATCTTTTTGAAGAAGCCTGTCGAAAAATGGGGCAAAAGCTGTCTATGAGAATGCAGCCTGGCTACGATCACAGCTATTTCTTTATCGCGACATTCATGGCGGACCACATTGCGTTTCACGCCGACCGATTGAAGACGGGATAAAAATCTAGCCTGGCAATACGGACTCCAGACAGGAATCTATAAACCAGTACCCCTTGTCGGTACACGCGATACCGTTATCGGAGAGAGCGATAAGCTTCTGATCAATTGGTCGCGACAGCTTTTGAATCAGCTGCGTCCAGTCCTTGCCTGTGCGATTCACATACTGATCTCTGGATACGCCGGCGCGCAGACGTAGTCCATTCAAAAGGAATTCGAAAGGCAGCTCCTCATCGGCGACCTCGCGAACCTCTGCGAATGAATTGTCAATGTCGCCGGACATTTTATTGATGTAGTTACGGGGATGTTTCTCGCGGATGGTTCGAATCAATCCGGCGTCAGTAGTCAGTTTGCCGTGTGCTCCGGCACCGATGGCCAGATAGTCGCCAAATTGCCAGTAGTTCAAATTGTGACGGCAGAGCCTGTCAGACCTTGAGTAGGCAGAGACCTCATATCTGTGGAAGTCGGCACTCCCCAGCGTATCGACAACACGGTTCTGCATCTCAAAGGTTACTGACTCATCCGGCAGTTCCGGTGGATGACTGTAAAACAATGTATTGGGTTCAAGTGTGAGCTGGTAGCACGACAAGTGGGTAGGCTCCATATTCAGTGCCGTTTCGAGGTCGAGATCAAGCTGGTCGATGGATTGATCAGGCAGGGCAAACATGAGATCAATGTTGATGTTTGAAAAACCCGAAGCCTTCGCGGCGTCTACCATCCTTGCGGTATCGTCGCCGCTGTGGACTCTGCCTAAACGGCGCAGGTGATCGAAATTGAAAGTCTGAGCACCAATGGAAAGTCGGTTTATCCCGGCGTGAAAGTAGCCCTCAAGCTCGGAATCAGAAGACGCACCCGGATTCGCTTCCATGGTGACTTCAGCATTCCCTGGCAGATCAAAACGTTGCGAAATTCCATTCAGGAGCTGCCCGACCGATTGATGTCCAAACAGATTGGGTGTGCCGCCACCAAGGAATACGCTGGTCAAAGGCCGAGACTGTGGCCATCGCGATAGCTGCTGATCCAGATCTTTGAGCAGCGTTCGGATGTATTCTTGTTCATCAATATCCCCTCTCAGCGTGTGAGAGTTAAAGTCACAATAGGGACATTTTTTTACGCACCAGGGAAAATGAACGTACAGACTGAGCGGTATATCGGTGAGCTGAAACAATTTACGACCACTAGTCGATTAATTTACAAGATTCATAGGCGTGCCCCTGATCCAGGAATCCAGGCAGGTTGCCATTTGTTCTATAAGTCTCTGTCGAGATTCTCTGCTTCCCCAGGCATTGTGCGGTGTCAGCATAAGATTGGGTATCTCCGGTTGAGTCAGCGGGTGGTCCCACCCCGGAGGTTCCTGATCAAGAACATCAATTCCGGCGCCTGAGATTTGTCCCGATTTCAGTGCATTGACCAGAGCGGAAGAGTCAACGATTGCACCGCGGGCAGTGTTGAGCAGAATGGCGCCCGGCTTCATCAATTTAAATGCGCGCGAATCTATCAGGTTTCGGGTTGCATCGGTCAAAGGGCAATGTATTGAGATCACGTCTGATTCAGACAGAAATGTTTCAAAGTTCTGGCGTCCATCTTGTTCGGGTCCTCCGGGTCTGGCACAAATTCCGATTCGCATCCCCAGAGCCCTGCCAGCTGCGGCAACTTTTTTCCCAAGATTTCCGTAACCCAGAATGCCCAGTTGCCGACCGTCAAGTTCAATGATCTGATGATTCAGCAGGCAGAAGATATCGCTGTCCTGCCAGCAATTTTGTCGGATATCATCCTGGTAGCGCATCGCGTTGGTGGCAAGCGCCAGCATCATCATCATCGTATGCTGAACGACGGACGGCGTTGAATACTGTCGAGCGTTGCAGACATCAATACCGTTTTCGCGACAGACATTCAGATCTACATTGTCGGTGCCGGTGGCTGCCAGTAACACCAGTTTCAGCCTCGGGCAGTTGTCAACAACTTCCCCGGTTATACGCACTTTATTGGTGATAACGATGTCGGCACCGTCCACACGTTCTGCAGCCATGTGGTGCGGTGTACTGTCGTAACGAATCCAGTTTGGTATCGAATTTTCCACGGAAGAGAGATCTACGTCCCCTCGGTCAAACGTAGAGTTGTCAAGAATGACGCCAGTCAATTTGGTTGGATCGTGAGCGCGTCCGGACATTTGAAATCAAGTCATATCGGGTTGTTGACGCTTCATTTTGAGAAGTGCTTTGCGATCTCGATGTGAGGGTTTGCCGCGCGGATGTTTTATTGCCTGATTCATCTGTTGTCTACCCAGCTTTTTTTGTTCACGTAAACTTGCGCTTTCAGGAGTTTCGCGAAAGAGCCCCTGCGCCAATGGCGCGCCCAGACGCTTGGTCGACAGTCCTAGAACCTCCACCACGAACTCCTCCGGGAACTTGCGAATGCGAAGTACATCGTTGATATAAACTGAACGCGCTGGCTTCGAGCGACGACCGTTTACCCAAATGTGACCGCCTTTTATAGCTTCTGCGGACAGTTTTCGGGATTTGTAAAACCGACTTGCCCACAACCATAGATCCAGTCGAACGGACTCTTCAGACTGTTGTGCAAAGGCGACAGTTGGTGCTGTGGGCTCCTTTTGTGATTTCATGTGGTCAGTTTACACGATAGAATGTTACGAATACCCAGAGGTTCAACACAATCCAATGCAAATACGTGTAGTCATATCGCTTTGTGCATCCCTATTATTTGCCGCCGGTCCAGTTTATGCGCTGGGACCTTTGGACGGCGAACTAAACCTGAACCTTTGGAACAATGATTTCGATGCCGATTTCTCGGAGGCGGATATCGATGCAGGATCTTTGACCATAGATGGAGATATTTGGCTTGCGGACTCTTGGGGGCTGAGGGGCGCATACTACCAGTCTGATCTTGAGGGTACAGATCTGGACAACCGTAATCGGGTTCAACTTGAGATCCGTCGTCGATTTCTCTCGGTAAGTGACAATAATTTTTTAGCGATTGGTGCCGGGATAGAAGACATCAGTCTGGAGAACCGCGAGAGCGCACAGGGCCTGCGATTGTCACTTGAGGGCAGAATTGGTCTTGTCGGTGCCGTCTATATTTATGGTCGCGCCGGTTTGATTCCGTCTCTGGGAGACGCCGGAAATTTTGATGACATAAGTGCACGCGAATTTGAGGCCGGAGTGCGCTTTACACCCTTTCCATTTGTACATTTCAGGCTGGCTTATTTGAGCTATTCTCTGGATTACGAGGACACACTGCAGGATCGATCTGTAGATACTACGTCCGACGGTTTTCTGTTCGGAGTCGGCATTCACTGGTAGATCGACACCTTATCGGGTAATTGGATACCCATGGACGTTGTACTATTGTTCTAATTTGCATTATAGTTCCGGCTGACGTCAGTATATGACGTCAAATATCAAAGGGACGCCGGCCGTGTTTTTAAGGTTTGTCGTCAAAAAATTCGAATAAGAATGGAACGGAGAAAATAATGAATAATGAGTCAACACCCTTATCGCAATCGCAATCGCAATCGACAGGCCAGGATTGTGTTTACCAGCAGTCAGTTTATGAGGATTCCAGTCAGTCAATGATGATTGTCGGCCACGCGGAAGATCCGCGCACCGGCCGACGTCGCTCGCGTCTTCTGGATGTGCTGGGTGATCTTCAGACCGAAGACATGCGTCCACTCATGGATCGCTGTTCGTGGCACCACTACCGGAAGGATGAACAAATAGTCCGAGAATTTGAACATGACGACAATATTTACCTCATTGAGAGTGGCACTGTTCGCGTAACCGTATTCTCGGATGATGGCCGCGAGGTTAGTTTTACCGAAATGGGCGCAGGAGAAAATTTTGGAGAACTGGCGGCGATTGATGGCGGACCACGATCGGCAAATGTCATCGCTGTGGAGGAAAGTCGAATTCTAAAGATGCCGGCCGACGTGCTGTATCAGTTGATTAAACTAAATCCATCGGTCGGTATCGAGCTGCTCAATCAGCTCAGTGCAATGGTGCGACGTTTGTGTGCCCGTATTTTTGAATTTTCAACATTGGCAACGCAGGGTCGGATTCACGCTGAACTTCGTCGCCTTTGTCGAAAGAACATGGATTTGGATGGTGTAGCCCGTATAGAGATTCCGCCAACGCATGCTGAGATGGCGAGCAGAGTGAGCTGCCATAGAGAGGCGGTGAGTCGAGAACTCAGAGCTTTAGAGAAACGAGGTGTATTGAAAAAACTCAAACGCAAATGGATCGTCGACGACATAAATGCTATTGATCAGCCAACAGAGAAATCACACTGATGGATTCATTGTGAACACAAAGCATGCGGAGGTTGTTGAGTTTTAGGTTGTTACGGGTTAAAAGTCATCGATGGATGGCGCACAAATTAAAACCCATAACGATTCAACCCTCTCAATCAAAGCACCAAAAATTATTGAAGACTCCGGATTTCGACGTGCATCCATCGCCATAATTATCCGTCGAATCGGAGCAGTTGATGAGTTACTGCTGATTCAGCGGGCACGCTCTGAAAAAGACCCCTGGTCGGGACAAATCGCTTGTCCGGGCGGGGGGTTCGAGCAAAAGGATGAAGATCTTCTGGCGACGTCGATCAGGGAAACCAGGGAAGAAACGAGCCTGGAACTGACTCGTGATTTTTGTATCGGTAGACTCGACGACCAGCAGGGGCGAAACAATAACGCGGCACTGTCGCTGGCGATCAGCGCTTACGTTTTCAGGTTGCCCGAGAATGTGCGAGTCGACCAATGCATTACGCCAAATTATGAAGTCGAAGATACCCTTTGGATGCCGTTTGGCTGGTTATTCGAGTCGCGAAGACAAATCGGTTATGCAACACCGTTTCGAAACACTCCGTATGACGGCATTGACCTCACGCCCGATGCCTCTTTGTCTTCCGGCCGCAGTGGCACTGTTTCGTATGAACAAAGCCCTGTTTTGTGGGGGCTGACATATCGATTTCTGAATCAACTGGTGTCGCGACACCTGAGTGCAGGGTGATCTAAAAATCTTTAACAAGTTTGGGGCAGTCAGGTAGATACCAGGGGGCTCTAAAAACGGATTAGAAAAGCCCCATGTGCGCGCTACTCTTTCAGTGTGATTTCAAGATTGCCCTCAGTGACCTGCACGTTGTCAACGCCGTCTGCAAAGGCTTTCCAAAATCCCTCATCCGCACCAAATTCGCGAACCAGGTCGACATTTTTGAGTCCGCCAAGCCATGCGTTTGGAATCGGCACTCCCATCACGCTGACGCCTTTTAGTACAACAATCGGACTTTTCTCACGGTAGGCCAGTTCCATTCCCGCTGAGATTTTTATGGTTTTACCGCCGAGCAACGGAAAATCCGGATCCATATTTACCAGTAATTTGCCGCTTGCCAGATTCTCTGCGAGATCGATCACGGCTCTGCTGGCGAGATCTGTATTTTCGGCTAGCAGCGCATTTAGTTCACGCTCACTAAGTCGTATTGTCCGATTAGCGCCTTCTTCGCTGTATTTTTCGGGCTGCAGCTCATCACTATCGGATTGTGATGATGAAGTCCGCGTAGTGGAATCCCATTGATCAAAAGCCTCAAGTTTTTGATCGAGCACCCGCTTCTCGCTGGCGTTTAATACGACCGGGTCGAAACGTTTGGGGAAAACCCATGTGTTCAGAATCCAGAGGGTTGCGCCAACTGAGAGGATCACCGTGATTGCGACGATCGAACCTATAAAAAGGCAGCCACGTTTCTCGGTTTTGTCGTTTTTCATCGTGAAATTAAGTTCTTGCCTCAATGTATGGCAATTATCGCCCTGCGAAGCCAACTGCACGCTGAAGAAATATTCCCGTTAATTACAGTGAGTTTCGCTCGTCTGGATATTTGTTTCTAATAAATATTTATTTCACAGAGAGTTGAATAGATTATCTAGAAATTACTTTAACTAATTAGCGATTCCACACTGATTTTCGCGCAAAAATTACCATCCAAATTCACCAATAAAAGATTAAAACTGCCTTGACATCAATGACTTAGCGCTCCTATAGTGTCGATTCGTGGAGAATTGTGGGGAATTCTCCCAATCCAGTTCGATTTTTACGCCAGAGAGCCAGCTTACCGATGTTTCGCGGTGCCAACGCAATCAATCTCGATACCAAGGGTCGCCTTGCGATTCCGAGCCGATACCGAGACGTATTGAAGACCCGCAGCACAGGTCAACTGGTTGTTACTGTCAATAATACCAAGGAAAGATGTCTGTGGATGTATCCGCTCGACGAGTGGCAGTCTGTTGAGGAAAAGCTCGTCAACCTGCCAAGTTTTGATGCCAATCATCAGCGTCTGAAACGTTTTCTCATCGGTTACGCTTCCGAGATCGAGATGGATAAAAGTGGCCGCGTACTTTTACCGGCACCGCTACGAGAATTTGCGCGACTTGAAAAAGCCACCTATCTGGTGGGGCAGGGAAATAAATTTGAAATCTGGAATGAAGAACTCTGGAACGCCAGATGCAGTGAATGGATTCAAGATGATTCTGAACCTGGAACATTATCCACGGAAATGGAGCAGCTGTCACTCTGACCCATGGCTGCTTTCGAACACAAGTCGGTTCTGCACAACGAAGTGATCGACGCGCTACAGGTTCGTCATGACAGTGTCGTGGTTGATGCAACCTATGGTCGCGGCGGCCACGCCAAATCAATTGTCAGAGCTTTGAACGGAGAAGGTCGTCTGATTGTTATTGATCGTGACGCCGATGCAATTGAACACGCGGCCGACAACTACGGTGACGATCCAAGGATTGAGATCGTACAGGCTTCTTTCGACGAACTTATCGACGTTATTGCGAATAGAAATCTGATCGGAGCAGTGGGTGCCATTTTGTTTGACTTTGGCGTTTCTTCACCACAACTGGACAACCCGGCTCGTGGATTCAGCTTCAATAAGAACGGACCTCTGGATATGCGAATGGATCAGACTTGCGGTCAGACTGCTGCGCAGTGGTTACAGGATATTGATCTGGAGGAGTTGACCCGGGTTATCAAAATTTACGGAGAAGAGCGTTACGCGCGCCGTATCGCCAGGGCCGTCATAGACAGGCAGCAGGCGAGTCCGATACTGACTACCGAGGAGCTGTCCAGGATTGTTGCGGGTGTAATTCCCAGCCGTGAGCCTGGAAAACACCCTGCGACCAGAACTTTTCAGGCCATCAGAATTGCGATTAACGATGAACTGATAAAGATCGAGAAGACACTGCCGATGGCGCTCGATGTGCTATCACCGGGTGGTCGGCTGGTTGTAATCAGTTTTCACTCGCTGGAAGACAGGATAGTCAAAAGGTTTTTCAGAGACCAGAGTCGAGGTGACCCGTTTCCACCGGACCTGCCTGTAACCACGGATATGCTCAAACCATCGCTGAAACTTGTCGGCAAGGCTGTGCGACCGACAGAAGACGAACTCAGTCACAACCCACGTGCACGAAGCGCCGTACTTCGAGTGGCAGAAAAAATGGTGCACTGAAATGAGATCAGTCCACATCGTTTTATTCGTGCTGATTATGCTGAGTGCATGGGTTGTCGTCACCGTCCGTCATCAGAACCGGCTGGCGTTTATCGAATTGCAGCAGCATGAGAAGCAGAAGCAGCAACTGCAAACCGAATGGGGTCGATTAATGATTGAGAGAGCGACCTGGACCCATCAGAGAAACGTAGCGAAAGACGCTAATGACAGATTGGCAATGTCAGCGCCCAGCCCGGAGAAAATCGTTACCGTGGAGCTTTCAAAGTGAGTCGTTTGGTATGTCACACATCTGATTCACCGGAGGTGCCTTCGGATGGGTAGCGGAAAAACCGCATTGCCGCCGGTTTGGCGTCGCCACGCGGTGCTTACGGTGCTGTTTGTAGCATTCGGCATGACTGCGGCGAGGGTTGTGCATCTGCAGATGACCGAGAGTGACCATCTGCGCGCGCAGGGAGACTCAAGATATTTGCGAGATGTTGTCGTTCTTCCACAGCGGGGACGCATTCTGGATCGGAACGGGCAGGTTCTCAGTGTAAGCACACCGGTCAGTTCAATCTGGGCTGAGCCCGCGCGTTTTTGTGCGTCCCGGGATCAGTGGAAACCGATGCTTGAGCTGCTGAAGTTGCGCAAGAAAACACTGCTGGCGGCCTGCGAGCGTCGACAGGATGCGGAGTTTATGTACGTTAAGCGCCGACTGGTTCCCTCGCTGGCTGAGGAAGTCATGGCGTTGAATATCCCTGGCCTGGAAGTTCAAAGAGAGTATAAGCGGTACTACCCCGGCGGTCCTGTGAGCGCCCATCTTGTCGGCTTTACTAATGTCGATGATCAGGGACAAGAGGGGCTTGAACGGTTTTACAACGATCACCTCTCGGGTAAAGCGGGGAAAAAGCGCGTACTCAAGGATCTGAAAGGACACTATGTCGAGACTGTTGAGAGTATCCGGCAGGTGGACCACGGTCGGGATTTGGTCGTCAGTATCGATCAGAGAATCCAGTCAATGGCCAGTGCCTACCTCGAACAGGCGGTTACTGAGCATAATGCTGCTGGCGGTAGTGTTGTCGTTCTATCCATCCCCAGTGGTGAAATACTGGCGATGGTCAATTCTCCTCAGTTCAACCCGAATGACAGGAGCACATTGAAAAAGGGAGTTTTCAGAAACCGCGCCGTTACCGACATCATGGAACCGGGATCAACTGCCAAGCCATTTACAGTCGCAATGGCGCTTGAAAGCGGAAAAATCGGCCCGGAAACGTTGGTTGAAACATCTCCCGGTTATCACCGAGTAGGGGGACGAACGATACATGATGTTCGGGACTACGGAGAGATAACCGTTTTCGATGTCATTGCTAAATCGAGCAATGTCGGATCTGCGAAGATCGCGCTGGCGTTTCCCTTCGACAGTCTTTATGACACGTACCGCGATGTCGGATTTGGATCCAGCACGCGCACTCTTCCGGATGAAATATCCGGATCGTTGTATCGACGTGAACGTGCCATTGAGCATGCCACGATGTCTTATGGATACGGTTTTTCAGCAACGCCACTGCAGCTGGCTCGTGCCTATACCACGTTTGCTACCGATGGAACTGTACTGCCGGTCACGCTGGAAAAAAAATCGGACGACTTCGCGGCGCAGGGGAGTCGAATCTTCAGCCCCGATACAGTTTTTGCGATGCGTCCAATGCTTGAAAAAGCAGCATCAGCAGAGGGCACGGCAAGTCGCGCGGTCATTCCCCGATACAGAGTCGGTGGCAAGACCGGAACAACGCACAAACTGATTAACGGCAACTACAACAACAATCGCTATCAGTCGGTTTTTGCCGGCATTGCGCCACTGTCAAATCCGCAGTTTGTCATGGTCGTAATGGTTGATGACCCCAGAGGCAAGCGCTACTACGGAGGCGATGTCGCTGCGCCCGTTTTCTCAGCACTAATGAAAGATCTGGTTCGACTCTATAACGTCAAGCCTGACAAACCGGTGAGCACTCAGCTTTCCGGGCTGCGCGATCAATCGGAGGCAACGTTGTGATAGATAACATCGATCGCGACTTGTCAGTACCGCCAAAGACCGTGGCCAGTCTGCTTGCTGGGATCGCAGACACAGACTCGCAAACTCTTGTTGACAACATTAGTCTCGACAGTCGCCGTGTATCGGAAACAGCGCTCTTTTGTGCGGTCCCCGGTCAGACTGTAGATGGTCGGGATTTCATTGAACACGTGGTTAACAGCGGCGTCGCTGCTGTTGCGTACGAGTCGTGGGGAAACGACATAAGCGTCGAAGACCTCGGGGTGCCAGCAGTTGCAGTTGCTGATTTACGTACGCATCTTGGAACCATTGCCGACCGACTGTACGACAGTCCGTCAAGGCGCATGCAGGTGATCGGTGTTACGGGTACCAATGGAAAAACAACGCTGGTTTACTTTCTGGCGCAGGCTTTTGAAAAGCTCGGCAGAAACTGCGCACAAATAGGAACACTTGGAATTGGAAAACCGGACAGCCTGAGTGATCGGGCGCTTACAACCGGAGATGCCATCCGTTTGCAAAAGGACTTTTACCGACTTTTAAATCAGGGTATCGATACCGTATGCATGGAAGTATCGTCTCATGGCCTTGATCAGGGCCGAGTTAACGGAGTGTGCTTTGATGTCGCCGTATTTACAAATCTGACTCAGGATCATCTCGATTATCACGGCAGTATGGAGCGTTACGGAAGTGCAAAAGCGCGTCTCTTTCAAACCGATGAGCTGTCGCTCGCTGTGCTCAATACTGACGATGAGTTTTCGACCAGATTGCGCAGCGAACATCGAGCGACGGATGTCCTGACATTTGGAGAAAACGAAGCAGATGTCCACTGTTCGAACCTGCAGTCAGGAATTGACGGTCTGCGTTTTCAATTGCATTGGCAGGACGATGCGATTGAGATAACAAGCCCTCTGCTGGGTGACATCAATTTACCTAATCTACTGGCGTCGGCAGCTGTCCTATTGGGCACCGGTCACTCATTGACGGATGTTGCGGGAGTGTTACCGACGTTGAGCGCGCCGCCTGGGCGTATGGAAAAGTTCATCAACGCCGAAGGTGTGAGCATCATTGTTGACTATTCCCACACACCGGACTCTCTGGAGCGGGCACTCAAGTCACTGCGACCGCTTACCAGAAACAAGCTGTACTGCGTGTTTGGGTGTGGAGGCGATCGCGACAGGGAAAAGCGGCCAAAAATGGGAGCAGCAGCTGAATCTCTGGCAGACATAGTTATCGTGACCAATGACAATCCAAGGTACGAGAATCCGCAGAGTATTGTTGATCACATCAGCGCAGGCATGAAAAACCCTCCGGTAGTGGTTCTGCAGCGTGAACAGGCAATAGCCCGCGCGTTTCGAGAGGCGTCATCCGGCGATGTCATTCTGGTCGCCGGTAAAGGGCATGAGGCGACACAAACAATTGGTGACCAAAAAGTTGAGCTTAGTGATCGTCAGATCGCTGCCGCACTCACCGGGTCAGAGCTATGTTGACCATGTGTGAAATTGCGGCAATTACGGGTGGCAACTATTCCGGAGCGGATGTTCAGGTTGGTGGATTTTCGATCGACACACGGTCGCTCAGCAAAGATGACTTGTTCGTCGCGATACCTGGAGAGGTTAGGGACGGACATACTTTCGTCGACACAGCTCTTCAGACAGGGGCGTCAGGAGCGTTGGTCAGCAAAAAGGGCGCTCAGAGTGAACGCGAAATAGTGGTTGAAGATACGACCACCTCGCTTGGTGAGATCGCGGCAAGCTGGCGGGAGCGATTCGGTATACCCGTAGTTGGGATCACCGGAAGCAATGGAAAAACCACAGTAACAGCTCTGGTTAAAACGATTCTAGAGCGAGCCGGCAATGTCCTCTCTCCTGTGGGCAGCTTCAATAACCAATGGGGCGTGCCGCTTACATTGTTGCGGATGCAATCTGCCCACACTCATGCCGTGATTGAAATGGGAATGAATCATCCAGGTGAAATTGACCGTTTGACCCGGATAGCCAGGCCCAGTGTGGCCGTAATTAATAATGCGGCAGCAGCTCATCTGGAGGGTCTTGGCACCATCGAAAATGTGGCGAGAGCCAAGGCAGAAATTATTACAGGCGTTAGTGCAGACGGGACCATTGTTTTGAATGCTGACGATCCTTTTTACGACTATTGGGTCGAGTGCGCCGAGAGCCGACGTGTTGTTTCATTCGGATCGGGAGACAAGGCTGATGTGACTGCCAGGTCCGTGCGATGCGGCTTGACAGAGTGCAGATTCGAACTGGTGTGCGCAGCCGAGAGTCGTGAAGTATCTCTGCCGCTTTCGGGTCATCATAATGTTATGAACGCACTGGCTGCGGCATCCGTGGCTCATGCTCTATCGATTGACCTCAATGTTATCGTGTCTGGTCTTGAGCACGCTTCCCCGGTTGCTGGACGACTGATACCGCATCGACTACAAAATGAAGTAACGATTATTGACGATACCTACAACGCTAATCCGGAATCCATGCGTGCCGCTATTCAGGTGTTGTCGGAGCGTTCGAACAAAAAAGTTCTGGTTCTCGGTCCGATGGCTGAACTGGGTGATGATGCGGCTGAGGCGCACCGATCAGTTGGTGAGTTTGCTCGTCAGTCAGGGATTGATGTGTTGCTCACATTCGCAGATTCGGAACACCCCTTCGCGTCTGGCTATCAGGATGGGTTTGGCAAGGGCGGCCAGTCGTTTCACTCGCTGGAATCACTGATCGACTGTATAGACTCAATTGCGTCAGAACAAGCTACGGTTCTGTGCAAAGGCTCCAGATCGTCAGCAATGGAGCGGGTGGTGGAGGCTCTGTTAGTCAGAGCTGGATCTGGAAAAACAAAAACCAAGGCAGGAGCAGATCAATGTTGACCTGGTTATTCGAGATGCTCTCCGAACACTACGGTGCGCTGAACGTTTTTCGCTATCTGACGTTCAGGGGGATTTGCGGAGTACTGACCGCTCTGATCATATTCTTTATCTTCGGCCCGGCGATGATCCGCAAGCTAAGCGAGTATCAGATTGGTCAAACTGTTCGAGACGACGGCCCACCAACGCATTTCGACAAAGTCGGGACGCCGACAATGGGCGGCCTGCTAATTTTATTTTCGGTAGTCCTGTCGACTCTGCTGTGGGCGGATTTGTCCAACCGTTTTATCTGGGTGACATTGTTTACCACGGTGGCTTTTGGGGTGATTGGCTGGATCGACGACTATCGAAAACTCGTCGACAAAAATCCTCGAGGCATGGGCGCACGCAATAAATTTGTCAGCCAGAGCGTCGCCGGTTTTCTGGCGGCATGTTTTCTGTACTTCACGGCTCAGACGCCCGCTGAAACCTCACTACTGGTCCCGGTATTCAAAGATGTGGTACTGCCTTTGGGTTGGATTTTTATTCTGCTGACCTACTTCGTTATTGTCGGTACCAGCAACGCAGTTAACCTGACTGATGGTCTCGATGGGTTGGCCATTATGCCAACGGTTATGGTCGCCGGTGCGCTCGGAATATTTGCATACGTAACGGGAAATACAATCTATGCCGATTATCTTGGCATTCCTTATATTGCCGGTTCCGGGGAAGTTTTGATTTTCTGCGCGGCGCTGGTGGGCGCCGGCCTGGGATTTTTGTGGTTCAACACCTATCCAGCTATGGTGTTCATGGGGGATATCGGCGCGCTCTCGCTCGGCGCCGCAATCGGCATCGTTGCGGTTATCGTCAGACAGGAGATTGTCCTGATGATCATGGGAGGCGTCTTTGTCATGGAAACCGTTTCTGTAATTTTGCAGGTCGCATCGTTCAAACTTGTCGGACGACGAATTTTCAAGATGGCGCCGCTGCATCATCACTTTGAGCTGAAAGGCTGGCCCGAGCCGCGCGTAATCGTGCGATTCTGGATCATCAGCCTGATTTTGGTTTTGATTGGCCTTGCTACGCTGAAGGTGAGGTAATCCGATGTCGAGTGCCACCGTCACGAAAACCCAACCCACCGCGCTGATTGTCGGCATGGGTAAAACCGGTTTATCGGTGATTGCACATCTGGCCGCTCGCGGGTATCAGCTGACTGTTGCCGACAGTCGAAACGATCCGCCTGGATTCGCGGAAATTGCCCGGAGCTATTCTCAGGTCAAAACCATCACGGGGCGTATACCGGTCGAGGATTTTTCATTTTACGACGAGGTCGTTGTGAGTCCTGGTATCGCGATCGCAAGTGACCGATCCCTTGTTGGCGACGTCGAGCTGTTCGCTCGCGAGGTCGATGTGCCGGTGATCGCCATTACTGGCTCAAATGGAAAATCTACGGTAACCACTCTGGTCGAAACCATGCTGCGTGCGGCAGGCGTGAAAGCGGTAGCAGCGGGTAATATCGGCACTCCGGTTCTTGACGGATTACGGGCCTGCAGGGACGGGAGTGTAGACGTGTTTGTGCTTGAGTTGTCGAGTTTTCAACTTGAAACGACGCATTCACTGCAGTGCGCGGCTTCAACAGTCCTCAATCTTTCAGAGGATCACATGGATCGTTACCAGAGCCTGCAGGACTATTCGCAAGCGAAGTATCGAGTGTTTACTCACTGTGAGTGTGCAGTGGTCGACCGCGACCAGTCTAATCTACCCGATCCACCGGTTGAAAAATGCGTCTACTTCTCACGCCAGAAACCCCGTGACTCCCGAGAGTATGGACTCTGCACGCTTGACGGCGAGCGCTGGTTTGCAAAAGGAGAAGAACCCATACATCCGGTTTCACGGATGACGATGCGTGGGGAACAGAATGTCTCCAATATTCTGGCGGCAATTTCACTGATTGATGCCGCTGATTTGCCGGGTTTGCACCTCCGTCGGTCAGATATGGTGGAGGCGGCGCTTGCGTTCCCCGGACTTCCACATCGATGTGAAGTTGTTCTTGAGCGCGGCGGAGTCGTCTGGATTAATGATTCAAAGGCGACCAATGTTGGCGCAACGTTATCGGCAATAGAGAGCTTTGCTCTTGATGGTTTAAGCAATTTGATTCTGATCGCAGGAGGTCAGGGAAAAGCGGCTGATTTCTCCGAGCTGTCGCCTGTCGTAAAAGAACATTGCAGGCATGTCGTTCTTTTTGGCGAAGATGCTCAGGCGATACATGAAGCAATTACATACGACGGTCATTCAGACGATTGGATTCATCGTGTGGATGACCTGCAATCCGCCATTGCAGTCTCCGATTCTCTGGTCCGGAGCAGTCTGAAAGCACAGCAATCGGCTGATACTGTTTTGTTCTCCCCCGCATGCGCAAGCTTCGACATGTTCGATAGTTTTGAGCATCGAGGCGATAGTTTCAGGGCGTCTGTGCAGAATCTGAAAGCCGCAGGTGCCGCAAAATGAATACAGGCATTCAGGCGGACAAATTACCGCAGGGCGAGTCTCAGGTCGATACCATGCTGGTTACAACTGTAATTGCGCTCCTGAGCCTGGGGACCATCATGGTGTACTCGGCGACCATCGCCAGCGACAGTCAAACCCTTGAGATCAGCTACAAGCAGCTCGTCAGGCATCTCGCTCATATCGGTGTCGGCGGTTGTCTCATGTTTCTGGCCATTCTGATGCGGCTGAACTGGTTACAGGCCAGCAGCAGAGCGCTGCTTCTGATCGGGCTTGCAATGCTGCTGGTGTTGTTTATCCCGGGTGTTGGCGTTGAAGTGAATGGCAGTCTGCGATGGCTCAATGCCGGATCTTTCCGAATCCAGCCTTCCGAACTGGTTAAGGTATTTGCAATTATTTACTTTGCGGATTATCTCGCTCGCAAGCGGGACGACCTGCACCTTTTCAAAGTCGGGATTATTAACATTGGACTGGTTGTTGGTGCGATTGGTTTGCTGCTGCTGCTTCAGCCCGATTTCGGAACTGCGGCGGTCGTCATAGCGACTGTCGCTGGAATGATGTTTCTCGCCGGGGTTCGTTTCTGGCACTACGTGGTGAGTGTAGGCATCGCTGGCAGTCTGATGACTGCTTTGATGTGGATGGAACCTTATCGAGTCGCTCGTTTGATGAGCTATCGCGATCCGTGGGCTGATCCTTTTGGCAGCGGGTTTCAGCTGGCGCAGGCGCTAATCGCAATCGGCAGAGGAGAGTGGTTCGGTACCGGACTGGGGAGCAGTATTCAAAAACTCTTCTACCTGCCCCATGCGGGCAATGACTTCATTATTGCGGTGATTGCTGAGGAACTTGGTGCCGCGGGTGTGCTGATCGTAATTGCGCTTTTCTGTGTCCTGTTATGGCGCGCATTTGTGATTGCAGACAAAGCGCTGGCTCGGGGAGACCGGTTTGCAGGTTTTGTGGCACAAGGAGTCGGTGTTTTGCTGGCGCTTCAGGCTGTTATTCACATTGGCGTGAATACGGGTTTGCTGCCGACCAAAGGTTTGACACTGCCATTGATGAGCTACGGGGGCAGTAGCATTCTCAGCAGCATGCTCGCAATTGGGTTGCTGCTTGCTGTCGACCGACAATCCCGCGAGGGTCGGAGGTTATCGACATGAGTCGCGTGATGATCATGGCTGGCGGTACCGGTGGACACATTATGCCTGCGCTTGCGGTTGCTGAAGAACTGCGGTCACGGGGCGTCGATATTGTATGGCTGGGAAACCGGGATGGTCTGGAAGCAAAGCTGGTATCCAGAGCAGGTATCGATCTGGAAGCGATTCGTATTCGTGGCATCAGGAAAAGCGGAATACTGCGCAAGCTGATGGCACCGTTGCAGATTTTTATCGCAACGCTGCAATCCATCTGGGCAATCGTTAAAAGACGACCTGCTGCGGTGCTCGGAATGGGCGGTTTTGTTTCAGGGCCCGGCGGGCTGGCGGGTCGGATGCTGGGTAAACCCCTGCTGCTCCATGAGCAGAACGCAGTAGCCGGTATAACCAATCGGATGTTGTCAAAACTCACGCGTCATGTGCTGCTTGGATTTCCGGTTTCACAGGGACTGCAATCTGCAGAGTGGGTGGGGAATCCAGTGCGAAAAGATATCGCATCGCTGCCGGTGCCCGAACAGAGACTGTCCCGAACGGGTAGCGATTTCAGAGTACTGGTGATAGGCGGTAGCCAGGGCGCCGAAGTCTTTAACAAACATCTTCCGGAGCTTTTAAGTCGCAAGAGTTTTCATAAACTGGATGTTTGGCATCAATGTGGTCGGCACGAATCGGCAACGATCGGTGACAGATATCTCAAATACGATATCAGTTGTCAGGTCAATGATTTTATTGACGATATGGCCGCGGCTTATGCGTGGGCGGATGTTGTTATTTGCAGGGCGGGTGCGATGACGGTGTCGGAAGTGTGCGCGGCCGGAGCGGTTGCGATACTTGTACCGTATCCCTATGCAGTTGGTGACCACCAGTTGAAGAATGCGAATTTTCTCTTGTCTCGAAGCGCAGCGCTGGTGGTTGAACAGCAAGAGTTTCTTCTCGGTGGATGGCTTGAAGATTTGGATCGACTGGCGAGAGACCGCAGTCGACTTGTAAAAATGGCCACAGCTGCACGCAGGCTGTCGCGTCCGGATGCTGCGAGACTTGTGGCCGACAAATGCCTGGAGTTGATCAATGCGTGATTTTGTAAATCATGTGCATCTCGTTGGCATCGGCGGAATCGGTATGTCCGGTATTGCAGAGGTATTGCTGCATCAGGGTTTCGAAATTTCCGGATCAGACCTTCAGGCTGGCATCATTACAGATCGTCTAGAAACAGCGGGTGCAACGATCCGCATAGGTCATGCCGCAGAAAACATCAACGGTGCTGATGTGGTTGTGACTTCAAGCGCTGTCTCGTCGGACAACCCCGAAGTCCGTGAGGCTCGAGTCAGGAACATTCCGTTGGTCCAGCGAGCGGAGATGCTGGGCGAACTGATGAGATTTAAACAAGGCATCGCGATCGCTGGAACGCATGGAAAAACAACCACAACCAGTTTGGTTGCATCGGTTCTGGCTACTGCTGGTATGGATCCCACATTTATTGTTGGTGGTGTCGTAAACAGTGTTCGCAGCAACGCGCGTTTGGGTGACGGCGACCATCTCGTTGCGGAAGCCGATGAGTCAGACGCGTCGTTTCTTCATTTGCATCCGCAGATGGCTGTTGTGACGAATATAGATGCGGATCATATGGAGACCTATGACGGGAACTTTGATCGTCTGGTCGAAACGTATGAAGCCTTTCTCAGAAATCTGCCATTTTACGGTCTGGCATTCCTTTGCAATGAAGACCCGGTACTAAGCCGTCTTGCTGACCGAATCCACACACCTGTGATTCGGTATGGATTGGCTGAGCCCGCGGAAGTTTTCGCTCGCGGAATCAGTCAGTCCGGTCGAACCTCAACATTCGAGGTCGTAGCGTTTGGTGAGTCGCTCGACACATTCGAACTTGCTCTTCCGGGTCAGCACAATGTACTGAACGCTCTCGCTGCAATTGCTATTGCACTCAAACTTGGAATTGATGCCGCGCATATAAAAACGGCGTTGAAGCAATTTGAAGGAATTGGCAGACGCTTTGAGTCACTGGGTAGAATCAAAATTCCTGATGGCGAGTTTGAGTTGGTGGACGATTACGCACATCATCCATCGGAGCTTCGGGCAACATTGCAGGCTGCGCGCGACTGCTGGCCTGATCGACGATTGGTACCCGTATTCCAACCGCACAGATATTCACGGACTCGTGACCTTTTTGACGATTTCGCGCAATTGTTGAGTGAAGTTGATCATTTAGTCGTTACAGAAGTTTACGCAGCGGGCGAATCTCCACTGCCCGCAAGCGACGGGAGGTCACTGTGTCGGGCTATTCGACGTCGTGGCAAGGATCCGATATTTGTCGAAGGTCTCGACACCTTGTCAGCCACCTTGCAGAACCTTGTCCAGCCTGATGATGTGGTTCTGACGCTGGGTGCAGGTGATATTGGTCGGTTTGCGCGCAACCTTTCTGTCTCGGGGGTGCTTACATGACCTCGGTGGAAACGCAGAGCGTTGCAAGTTTGGAATCCGAGGTTCGGGGAACCCTCTTGCGTGATGAACCCATGGCAAATCACACCAGCTGGCGGGTCGGTGGTAACGCAGATTACTTTTTCGTGCCTGCGGATGAAGAGGATCTTCGGCAGGTGCTTGCAAACACTCCTGAGACACTCGATCTGCACTGGATTGGACTCGGTAGTAACTTGTTGGTGCGCGACGGCGGTATTCGCGGAATGGTGATTTGCACAACAAAAGGTCTCGGGCAGCTGCATGTTGACGACAGCGGCGTACTCAACGCTCAGGCCGGAGCCACATGCGCAAAGGTTGCCAGGCAGACGGTTCGTGCTGGATTTACCGGGGCCGAGTTTCTGGCGGGTGTGCCAGGTACTTTCGGCGGAGCTTTGGCGATGAATGCAGGAGCATTCGGAGGTGAAACCTGGGAAAGAGTTACAGCAATTCGTTGTTGTGACCGCAAGGGAACACTCATTGAGCCCGCTGCCTCGGATGTCAACTGGGGTTATCGAAATGTTGAGCTTTCTTCAGAGTGGTGCATTCTTTCTGCGACCATGCAGCTCGACAAATCAACCGACAGTCCCGAACAGGGGCAGTCCAGGATTCGACAGTTGCTCAGGCAGCGAGGCGAATCACAACCGGTGCAGAGCGCTAATGCCGGTTCGGTGTTCCGCAACCCTGAAAACGATTATGCCGCCAGACTCCTGGAAGCCGGTGGTCTAAAGGGAACAACTATCGGCGATGCCGAATATTCCACCAAGCACGCTAACTTCATTATCAATCGCGGGCGTGCAACAGCGAGTGATATAGAACAACTCATCCAACTTGGGCAGGAGATGATCGCTGACAAGTTCGGTGTTCAGCTTCAGCCCGAAGTGCGTATCGTGGGGATAGCGACATGATCGATTCCAAGACTCCAAGCGTTCGTTACGGCTGGATATTTTCGATCGCGGTGATCATGATTTTGTTGCTGCTTGGGCTTTTTCTGGCCGATCGACTGTATCAGCCCGAACAGTTTCGAATTAGTCAAATCGAGGTCAGGGGAAAGCTGAATCGAGTTGAAGGTGCGCAAATCAAATCCGTCGTTGAATCGGTGATCGACGGGAATTATTTCTCGATTAGTCTGGCCCGACTTGAACAGGAGATTGAGTCGCAACCGTGGGTATTTTCAGCCTCATTGCGCCGACGCTGGCCATCGACCCTTTTGGTCGATGTCGTTGAGATTGAGCCCATTGCGCTCTGGGGTGGCGACCGTTGGCTCAATTTTAGCGGCGACCTTGTCGAGCAGCAGGCGAGTCGAGTATCGGGACTTCCGTTGCTGGACGGTCCGGAGTCACGTCAGCTCGAAATATGGTCAAACTTCAAGCAATGGTCGGCACGGCTAATTCGAAACGGAATCAAACTAAACGCATTGACTCTGGATGAACGGGGATTGTGGACTTTGAGGATATCCCTGAGTGTGCTCGGTCAGGAGCAACTGGAGAAAAGTCTGATGGCAGAGGGTATCGCAGACGATCCTGATTCCGGAGGAATCGCCCCGCCAGATCTGGACGGTCATCAGATCGGCATTGTGGTTCCTGCAGACTCGGCCGATAAGCGACTGAATCAATTTATTGAGGCTCTGAATGATCATCTGATGCTCGATTTTGCGAACATCGAGACGATCGATTTGAGGTATCCAAACGGCTTCGCCGTGGGTTGGTTGGCCAATAGTGGTCGTGAAAACATTAGTGAGACTTTCAGCAACGATGGCTAAGAAATCAAACAGTAACCTGATTGTGGGGCTTGATATAGGTACATCGAAGGTGCTGGCAATTGTTGGCGAGGTTAGTGAGGATGGAGAAATTGAGATCATCGGTGTCGGCCACCACCCTGCCAAGGGATTACGCAAGGGTGTGGTTTCGAATATTGAGTCAACTGTTCAGTCGATTCAAAGAGCCGTTGAGGAAGCCGAGCTGATGGCGGGCTGTCAGATTTACTCGGTATTTGCAGGCATTGCCGGGGCGCACATCAGCAGCTTTAATTCACATGGAGTAGTGGCGATAAAAGACAATGAAGTTGCTCCCGGTGATATTGAACGGGTTATAGATGCCGCCAAGGCAATGGCCATTCCGAATGACCAGAGAATACTTCACGTGATGCCTCAGGACTTCATCATTGATGGGCAGGACGGCATTCGGGAACCGGTTGGCATGTGTGGCGTACGCATGGAAGCCAAGGTACATATGATTACTGGTGCGGTAAGTGCCGCGCAAAACATCGTTAAATGCATTCGTCGCTGCGGGCTCGAAGTTGACGACATAATTCTCGAGCAAATTGCGTCCAGTGAGTCGGTACTGACAGAAGATGAGCGGGAGCTTGGCGTGTGCATGATTGACATAGGTGGTGGCACCACAGACATCGCAATTTTTACAGAAGGTGCTATACGCCATACCGCGGTGATTCCAATTGCCGGCGACCAGGTTACAAACGACATCGCTGTCGCATTTCATACACCCACTCAGGCCGCTGAGGAACTTAAAAAGAAGTACGGCTGCACCCTTGTGCAGATGGTCGACGAAGGTCAGATGATCCAAACGCCCAGCATGGGTGGCAGACCTCCCCGAGATTTGTCGAGACAGAATCTGGCGGAAATCATCGAGCCACGAATGGAGGAACTATTGCTTCTGGTACAGGCCGAGCTGCGCAGATCCGGTTTTGAAGACCTCGTTGGATCCGGAATCGTGTTGACAGGTGGCAGTTCAAGAATCGAGGGGATGATGGAGCTGGCCGAAGAGATTTTTCATTTGCCTGTTCGTCTGGGGCTGCCCAACTACAGTGGGGGTCTGAGCGAGGTCGTTCGAAATCCAATTTACGCCACTGGTATTGGCCTGGTTCAGTTTGGTCATGCGAACAAAACGCATCAACAGCATCGCTCCGACGAACCGGGGAAATTCAGATCCATTCTTACTCGGATGAAGAGTTGGTTCCGGGGGAGTTTTTAGTGACTAGTTTTTTTGTTGGCAGCTGTTTTCAAGCAGGCAGCTGTCGTTTTATTTCTTTTCTAACGGAGGAAAAACCATGTTTGAATTGGTAGATGCAGTCAGCCAGCAGGCGGTCATCAAGGTGATCGGTGTTGGAGGCGGCGGCGGAAATGCGGTTGAGCACATGCTCACAGCAGATCTGGAAGGCGTTGATTTTATCAATGCTAATACCGACGCACAGATGTTGTCGCGTTCAAATGCGCCCACAGTTCTGCAGCTGGGAGAGTCCTTAACCAAGGGCTTGGGTGCAGGCGCAAACCCTGAAGTTGGCCGTCAGGCTGCAGTTGAGGATAGGGACCGGATCAGCGAAGCCATAAACGGTGCCGATATGGTCTTTATCACTGCAGGCATGGGCGGCGGAACCGGTACCGGAGCGGCACCTGTTATCGCGGAGCTGGCGAGAGAGAAAGGCATACTCACAGTGGCCGTCGTGACCCGACCTTTTCCATTTGAAGGCAGGAAAAGGATGGAGCTTGCAAATCTTGGGATCGAGGAACTACAGGATCATGTTGATTCGTTAATTACGATTCCAAACGAAAAAGTGCTGGCTGTCATGGGACATGATGCAACACTTATCGATGCGTTCAACAAAGCCAACGAAGTACTGTTCAATGCGGTCCAGGGCATATCGGAGTTGATCACGCGACCTGGCCTGATCAATGTCGACTTTGCAGATGTCCGCACGGTCATGTCCGAAATGGGTATGGCGATGATGGGTTCGGCGACCGTTGAAGGCGAGAACCGGGCGATTGAGGCAGCCAAGAAGGCGATTTCCAGTCCGTTGCTGGAGGATGTCAATCTTCACGGTGCCAAAGGATTACTGGTAAATATTACTGCGGGTCCGGACATGGCGATCGGTGAGTTCGAGCAGGTTGGCAACGCGATTCACGAGTACGCAGCTCCGGATGCCAACGTTGTTATTGGTACTGCGTTCGACCCGGATATGAAGGGTGATCTAAGGGTGACTATGGTTGCTACGGGGCTGTCTAATCCCGGCAAGGCGGCGGAGTCTTCCGATGCGGATGCGAAGCCTGTGCAGTCAGTACCCACTCCGGAGCCGGAGCCCCAGGTTCCGGTGGACAGTATACCCTCGAAGCGTTTTGCTCGCGCCGGGGCGGCAACCGCACAGGCTATGCCTCTTGATCTGGACCATCTTGATATCCCGGCATTTTTACGACGGCAGGCGGACTAGCAGGTGCGGCGAAAACTGCAGAGCGATCAAATCCGGCAATTCCTCCACCGGTGTGGGCGGAGTAGCTTGACTACGGCAAGTGGTTCAATTTGAATGCGACTTGTTGTAGACTCCGCCCGCTTTTTGCGCTGCTCTCTGGATTCAACACATTCCAGAGGCAGTTTTCGCCCGTACTCCGCTAGATCATTGCCCGATTATTACGATTTAGTTAGTAATTCCGCTATGGTGTTCCAATTAGCTTATAGTGCGGTGGATAACAAACGACCCACGACCGTTAATACCGCATGTCAGGGAGCCCAGATCGAAAGATCGGCTATTCGACCAAATACCTGACGTTATGAATTACTTTGGGGTGGTAATTACGGGGTCAGATAATGGTTTTCAGACAGTGTGCGTGACAGCCAAATATACGTTGTCTGAACCGAGCAACAGCCTACATCTATGATCAAACAGCGTACATTGAAGAACATCATCCGGGCCACCGGAGTTGGGCTTCACACCGGCGAGAAAGTCTATTTAACTCTTCGTCCGGCAGCCATTGACACTGGCATCGTGTTTCAACGCGTTGACCTCGAACCTACAGTGGAGATTTTTGCGCGACCTGACAATGTTACCGACACCCGGCTTTCGACAACGATAGAGCACGACGGCACTAAAATCTCGACCGTAGAGCATCTGATGTCAGCGTTTGCAGGCCTTGGAATTGACAATGTTTATGTCGAACTAAGCGCACCCGAAGTACCGATAATGGATGGCAGCGCCGGCCCGTTTGTATTCCTGCTGCAATCCGCCGGGATTCTCGAACAGGCAAAGCACAAACAATTCATCCGCATCACAAAACCCGTGATGGTTGAAGATGAGGACAAGTGGGCAAAGTTTGAGCCGTTCAACGGTTTTAAGGTCTCCTTCGCAATCGACTTCGATCACCCCATACTGCAAAGCTCTACCCAGACGGCGACCGTCGATTTTTCAACTACGTCATTTGTCAAAGAAGTCAGTCGTGCCCGAACCTTCGGGTTTATGGATGATCTTGAAGCCTTACGGAATGCCGGTCTGGCGCAGGGTGGAAGTTTTGACAATGCAATTGTGATGGATTCATTCCATATTTTGAATGATGACGGACTTCGCTACGAGGACGAGTTCGTTAAGCATAAGGTGCTGGATGCCATCGGTGATTTATATTTGCTTGGGCGGCCGCTGATTGGCGCATTCAGCGCCTATAAGTCGGGTCACGCGCTCAATAACAAACTACTGCGGCGTCTGGTTGAGTGTGAGGATGCGTGGGAGCTGGTCTCTTTCGAGGAAAACGCCGAAGCACCCATATCATTCGCGCCTTCTGCAGAAGCAACCGCCTGATCTGATTCATAAACCGCAGGCGATTCAGTCCCTCAGCCTGTGAATGTCTGCGTGTTTGACATCACTTTGCCCGACTAAGGCGCGCTGTTGCGCTTCTTTCTGGATGTTTCAATCAAACGGCACAACGATTCACGTACCCGACTTGAGCGGACTGCGGATAACGATCGTTCGATTGACTGCGCGCTCTCTTCGCTGATCTTGAATTTGCGACGTCTCCGGCCGGAACTGTTTCTGGTTGAGGACAGCGGCCTGACACGAAATGTGAGTTCGAAAACCTCCAGCCCGTTTTCCACAAGAGTGTCCTTTAATGACCTTGACTGCATACGCAGCGACTGTGCGACCGCCGAACTTTCCGTATACACAATGACCCGACCCGATTCCAGCATTAGAGGGTGTGAACTGAGTGCGGCTTCCGGCAAAATCCGTTTCCACACATCTCGTAATTTCACCTGTGAAGACGGCCCTGATGGTCGATCCGGCAGCTCCGGTAGTGCACTGTGGATAAGGGACGAAATTGGCTTAAGGTCTTTCATTTTTTGCATTTAACCGCAGATTGTCTGCATAAGGTCGGTGCTTGATTGGGTGCCATGATAGAGCCTGATGAATGGTTGTGTGAGCCGTTGATTACTCTGGCATAATCTCCCGCTTGCTGTTCGAAACGTACCAGATTTTTTCTCATCTATGCTGCAAAAAGTACTCACAAAGGTATTTGGCGATCGTAATCAACGATTGTTGAAAAAGATGTCCAAGATTGTTGTCCAGATCAACGCGGCAGAATCCGACATGGAAGCGCTTGATGATGCGGCGCTTCGCGCAAAAACAGATGAGTTTCGGCGTCGGGCCGAGGCCGGAGAATCATCGGATTCCCTGCTGCCGGAGGCATTCGCTGTAGTTCGTGAGGCGTCCAGGCGGTCGACTGGTTTGAGGCACTATGACGTCCAGTTGATTGGCGGCATGATTTTGAATGAAGGCAAAATTGCCGAAATGAAGACCGGTGAAGGTAAGACGCTG